>JANOBP010000041.1:0-2807 GCA_031411715.1 Verrucomicrobiaceae bacterium
CTTGGAGAAATATATCATCCAGAGCCCAATCCCACGGATGATGAAATCCGCGCATGCTACGAGGCCAACCTCGCAAGTTACATGACCGAAGAGCAAGTCCACGCCGCTCACATCACCAAAGGCCTTCAGGGGGCCACGAGCCGCCAGGACATCTATAAAACCATGCGTGATATTCGCTCCGAGATCCTCGCAGGCGGTGATTTCATGATTTTGGCGGAGAAACACCGTGCAGACGATCAGCAGCAAATCGACCTCGGATGGTTCAAGCGTGGAGAGTTTATGGAAGAGTTTGAAACCATCGCCTTTTCAATGAACGAAGGAGAAATCAGCCCTGTCTTTACCACACAACTCGGCTTTCATATATGCACCGTCCTAGCTCGGCATACACCTGCTCCCATTCCGCTTGAGGAAGTGAAAGCCCAAGTCTGCCAGCGCATCATCGAAGAGCATCGGGATAAAAAATTCAATCAGCTTCTCGAAGAAATCAAATCCGCTGCCAAAATCACAGACACCGACCCAGAAGGAGCCAACTGCGGACACTGAACAATGATTGCCGACCCGCGTTCACCCAAGTTCATCAGGCGACCTCTCGTCTGAAATTTTCATCCCTGGCAATTCCTTGGCCTTGTCTGCGTAGCGGTCGAAGCGATTCGACAAAATCAGCAATGTCGGTGCCCATAAACCGATAAAGATGCCAAAACGCTCTGCATGCGCCTGCTCCTCAACTGAGTCACCGTTTTTGATCCACCAGATCCAGATGGAGAGCAGGATGGAGAAGATTCCGGCTTGGAAACAGACCGTGCTAAGGGTGCGGCAGATTGAGGGGTTCATCTGCGGAGCCTGTCATGAATTTGTTGCTCGCTGCAAGATTTCAATTCGTCCAGCGCAATCAATGCACAGTAAAACGCAGTCGAGACGCAAATGAACACGCTGATCAAGCCCCCGCATGTTCTACGCGCCCATCACTCGAAGCCTAATTTGGCAATATTATCCAGGAAGTGCTGAGTGAAAATTTTCGAACCCTCGTTGTCGAGGTGATATTTGTCCGGAAAGTGATTTGCTGGTATTGCATGGGCTGCAGAGATCTGCATGACCGTTGCACCTCCGGAGTTGGCGGCTTTCAAAACTGAATCGGGTAATTGGTAGGGATCGGGTAAAGGTGCCGAAACGATTACTAGTTTGACACCTGTTGATTTTGTCTGAGTGGCGAACTCGTAGAAAGTTTTGCTGGTTAGTTCGTGAGGCGCAGGGTTTTGACCGATGCGGTCTAAACTTAGCTGGTGGTTGATCTCTTGGGCCGTATCTGCATAACCAGGCACCACATTATAAAACATCAAAGGCTCTACTCTCGTGCGATTCGCAAACAATACGGAGTATCGTGCTCCGAAAAAGTCTGCGCAGGCCTCTGCATCATGCAGGCTTGTATTGGCAAATTTCAATAGATCTTGGTTGCTGACATAAAAGGCACCCATGTTGCTGACACTTTGCACTTGGTCTGTTAGATGAAGTCGCCCAGTCACCATCAACACCAAATCTGGAGTCGCTCCAGTTTCAGAGAAGTAACGGCGATATCCATAGGACCATTGTTCAATATTTGTGCCGTCAGGATACATTGTCGCAATGACTGCCTCGCGCTTTGTCTGTCTCCTCAGGCCATCTGAAAGTAGGGGAATATTGATGCCACAGCGAGCCAAAGAATTTCCAAGAACCAGCACCTTATAGGAGCTTGCTGGCGCATTACTGATTACGGCTGCTTGCTGCGGAAGCTCTCGCAAGTGTTCTACATCTTTAGAAAGCTGTGTTTCAAAGATTCGCGTGCCGGACTCCAAAGCCAAAAGGAGTAAGACTACACAGGTAATGACTTTGATTTCATCCTTCATGAGAGACAGGTTTCAGAATTGAAAGTAGATAAATTCGCTCGGTGCCGGTGGAGGGAAAAATAAGAGCATGAGGACGATGAAGGAGTAAAAGATTGCACGCCAGGGCCAATAAAGTTGTAGTAGCGCAAAGTCATCCTTTCGTCTCTCGAGCCACACCTCAAAGAGAATCCAAGGAGCGACGAAGAATAAAATGAGAGAAGCAGTGGTGAGAGTGAAGCTACTAATCGACCAAGAGGAAAAGAGCGCGTGCAGCAGATTTTGCGCATGCCCAAAGCTTTCAGCACGGAAAAATACCCATGTGAGGCATACAACGTGAAAGGTGACAAGAATCTTGGTTAGACGCAGGCCGGTTGAGATCGGCGATTGAAGATTTTTACGCGTCTTGGTGGGTTGCCCACATATCCACCGATGAAGAATTAGCCACAAGCCGTGCGCTCCACCCCAAATGACATATGTCCAAGACGCGCCATGCCAAAGACCTCCAAGTAGCATGGTAATCAGAAGGTTCTTGTTGGTGATCCATGTTCCGTGTCGGTTGCCGCCCAGCGGAATGTATAAATAATCACGAAGCCATGTGGATAGGCTAATGTGCCACCTTGACCAAAAATCCCGCGGATCCGTGGAAAAATAGGGCCGCCTAAAGTTCATAATCAAGTCAAAGCCTAGCCAGCAAGCTGTGCCGCATGCAATGGCACTGTATCCAGCGAAGTCGCCGTAAATTTGGAATGCAAAAGCGTATACCCCCAACAGAACATCGGGGCCATTAAGGGTCGCTGGCTCGACTCGGAATATGTAATTGGCTAACCAAGCCATGTTGTCGGCGATCACGACCTTCATGAATAGGCCTGTGAGAACTAAATACAGTCCCTTTCGGAATCTGGCGGCATCACATTTTGGCCTGGGATGCGAAACCTGTGGAAGTAACTG
>JANOBP010000042.1:0-2314 GCA_031411715.1 Verrucomicrobiaceae bacterium
CCCATCTGAAGATACTCTGGCTCCAGGAACCGAGCGCACGCTCGCTATCCTGGAGCTGCTCGGACAGCATCGCGCTGGGCTCAGCCTCACCGAGATCGCCCGCGAGCTGGATCTACCGGTGAACTCCGTCTTTCGCATCACCGGCACGTTGCATAACCGCGGCTACCTCCAGCGCCGCGAGGATGACAAACGCTTCGTGCTCACGAACAAGCTCTTCGATCTCTCCCGTCCACAGGTGCGCGAAAAAAGCCTCGTCGTCTGCGCTTTGGAGTCACTCAAATGGCTGCGCGATGAATCTGGCGAAACCACGCAGCTTCTCACCAGCGTGAACCACAAAATGACCGTGCTGGAGCAGTGCATCTCCTCGCAGCCAATCAAAGTGAGCAGCACCGTCGGCCTTCAGGTGCCGATGTTCTCGTGTGCTCCTGGAAAGGCTGTCCTTGCTCATCTGCCGCCCGCTGAGCTCGATGCTTTCTTCGCGGGCGTGAAGCTCAAGCAATACACGACGACCACACTCGCCACGCGCAGCGCCATGGAGGCGGATCTGGTGAAAACGCGCAAGCGCGGCTACTCCACCGACATCGCCGAGGGTCTCGAAGGCATCCACTGTGTCGCCGCTGCGGTGCTGGATGAATACCGTTACCCCGTCGCCGCCGTCACCGTCATGTCTCCATCCTTCCGCCTGAAACGCGATCAATTTGAAAAAGCCGGCCATCTCTGCATCCAGGCCGCTGAAACCATCACCCGGAGGCTCCTAGCATGAAAAAGTTATTCCTCATCTCTGCCTCTCTGCTGCTCTGCGGCAAAATTTTCGCTGCGCAAACGCCTCAGCAAATCGAGTTCTTCGAGTCGAAGATCCGCCCGATTCTCGCGCAGGAATGCTACGAGTGCCACAGCTCTGCAACGAAGAAGAAGGGCGGCCTTGTGCTCGATTCCCGCGCCGGTTGGCAATCGGGCGGTGAATCCGGCGATGTCATCAAACTCGGTGATCCCGCTGCATCCTTGTTGATACAAACGATCAAGCACGAGCACGAAGATCTCAAGATGCCCAAAGCCGGGGCCAAGCTTGATGACAAGGTCATTGCCGACTTCGAGCGCTGGATTCGCGAGGGTGCTTTCGACCCTCGCGACACCGCGCCTTCCAAAGAGCAGGTCGCCAAAGAAACCGATTGGAAGACCATCCTCGAACGCCGCAAGCAGTGGTGGGCCTTCCTACCCATCTCGAGGCAGTCCGCGAACAAAACCATCGACGACTTCATTGACGCCGAACTCATGAAGCAAGGCATTCCCGCTGCGCCGCAAGCCGATGCGCAGACGCTGCATCGTCGCATGAGCTACATCCTCACCGGACTTCCTCCGAGTGGAAATCAAACCATCGATCAACTCCTTGCATCACCCGCCTTTGGCGAAAAATGGGCACGCCACTTCATGGACTGGGTGCGCTACGCCGAGTCCTACGGCTCTGAAGGCGATCCCCAGATCCCTTACGCTTACCAATACCGCGACTACCTCATCCGCGCCTTCAACGACGACGTTCCGTATCCTCAACTTTTGAAAGAAGCCATCGCTGGCGATCTTCTTCCAAAGCCACGCCTCAAGAACGGCCTCAATGAAAGCGCCATCGGCATCGCGCAGCTTCGCATGGTGCTGCACGGCTTCTCGCCAGTCGATTCGCTCGATGAAATGGTCACCTTCACCGACAACCAGATCGACACAGTAACCAAAGCCTTCCAAGCCCTCACCGTGAGCTGCGCCCGCTGCCACAACCACAAGTTCGACGCCATCTCCCAGGCCGACTTCTACGCCCTCTACGGCATCTTCACCAGCACCCACCCCGCTGTTATCGACGTGAATGCTCCCGGCACTGGCGATGCCATTCGTGCGGAGTTGAAGCAGCTCAAAACGCAGATCAAAACCATACTCATCGCCGATTGGCTCAAATCGAATTCGCCCGCCGCCACTCAGACCGATCCGACCCGTGACTCACCAGGGCTTGGAAACTTCGAATGGCTCACGCAAGGCATGACCAAGACCAAGGCGGGTGAATTCGCCATCACGGAGGACGGCATGCGCATTTACCCCGGCGGCTATTTTTCCGACCTCATCAGCTCACGAGACCGTGCCGTTCTTTACTCAAAACGCTTTGAGAATCCCGGCGGCTCGTTGTGGTTCCGCACGGCTGGAAATGGCGGGGTGAAAGCCAAATACGTCGTCCAGAACTACCCGCGCACGGGCACCATTCACAAGGCCGCCGAACTCAAGGACACCAAGGACGAACAACTCAACTGGCGCTCGCTCGATCTCGATTTCTGGA
>JANOBP010000043.1:0-3662 GCA_031411715.1 Verrucomicrobiaceae bacterium
CAAGACCGCCCGCCTCGCAAAACTCGAAATCATCTCCTCCAGCCATGGTTCGGCACCATTCGGCGATGAATCCGTTGATTTGTCAATTTTTTGCACCCTGACGTCGTTTCCCAGCAGACAAACGATCATGCGTTGCATGCAGCCGATACGGGGTGCGGAGCCGAGGTATTGCAAACTCGAGGGGTCAGGACTCGGGCAAGCTTGGCCGATGAAAAAGTGGCAGACCAAAGGACTCCATCCGTTGAGGTTCTTACTTTGCATTCGGGCAGCGTAGATCGCCCTTGCCCTCAGTCCCGACAGGCGTGTCCGATGATTCTCGCCGCCACTACTTTGCCATCCACCAGCAGCGCTTGACCATCGTCGTAGAGTCCCAGGTCGTTGGGATAGCGTCGTTTGAATCTCGCAATGTCCACCTTGGGTTCCCCAGAGGCCGCATCCATACGGCATGCAGCCAGGCCGCCTTTACTGTCGAGGTACTCCCAAATCGTGTAGTACAATCCTTCCTTCACAGTGAAGTATCTGCCGCTCTCCAGTTTGATGGAGCTCATCACACAGGCTTCACCATCCCGTCCCCCGACAAGGCGTGTGACAACGGTCTTCTCCTCCAAACTGGCCATTTTCAGCTGATGGGTGAGCGCATTCTCTGAGCTGCCGACGAACGCCACCAGCGAGCTGAGACCGAGTTCCAATTCACCTCCAGCGAATTGCACCAGCAGCCTGCCTGCGCCCTCAGGCTGCACGTAGAGCAAGCGCTTGCGCGTGGTGATGGATTGCTCAATGGACGCTGGAGCTGGCTTCTGGAGTGGCGGAGGGCTGGGAGTCGCCGTGGCAGCCGTGGTCATGCGCGGCTGCTCTAGAATCGGCTGCACCAGACTCGGCGCGGCAAGGGTGCTCACCTCGTATGAGTCTGCGCTTCGACTCAAATACAGCGTCTCGCCGGCGAGCACTCGCCCAGCCCGTGCGGATTTGGAGGTGGTGGACACCAGCGAACATTGGGTCCCCAAGAAGCATGACCCGAGCATGAGCCAGCCTCTGAATTTAGACACGGTAGATTTCATGCGCCACAGCGTACCGGAAGCCGTGATTTTTGGCAATAGGCTTGGAAAAGTGAGAAATGGCCAAAGAAAGCTGCCCGCCCCTTTCTTGCGCCTCGCCAAACTGGAGGCCATTTTCAGCCGTCATGCCTCGGTGCCCTTCGATGACGAATCCGCCGCCATCGCGGGACGCCGGCGGAAAGAGCTGGAGAATCAGGGAAGGGTGATCGGTCCGCACGATCTGCAAATCGCTGCCATCGCGCTCCAGCACGAATGGACGCTTGTGACGAACAATAAGGATGAGTTCAGTCGTGTCGAAGGCTTGAAGATCGAAGACTGGACGGTTTGAGGGTGTGGCTCACAGCGGTGTGAGTTGACGGCTCTAGACCGAAGTCTGTCATTTTTGCACCCTGACGTTTTTGTCCCCTTGAAAAAGCAGCTTGCGCTCCTTCCATCGAGTTATTCGTTGGAAGATGATTGATCAGGATATCAGAGTTCAACGGACACATCTAAGCGACTTGGTTTGCAGCCTCGATCAGTGGACTGAAGACTATGTGTTCGCCGCTTGTGTGCAGTCCGATGACTTCATTCTTGGGGACGCATTATCTGACACTGACGAGCTTGGCGTTTATTTTGATCAGCGCTACGAAGCTAACGGGCGCATTCAGTTGCTTCGTGTGCTTGCTGCACTGCGGTGGGTTAACGAGCACTGGGAGCATCTTGATGCGAAATACGGCACGTGGGGTGACAAGAATTTCCGTGTTAAAAATGAGTTAGTTGGCGCCTTGTATTCGGCTTTCGCCACTTGTTCGGAAGAAGAACTCGAAACCGATTTTTCCGCTTCGTGGGTATTGGGTTTTGATACTTGGAAGGCAGCATTTGAGGAAACCAAGACTCCGGCCGACGTCTCAAAGTCTGGTGAAACAGGGAAGCAGCAATCAGCGCAAGATGCCATAATCAACGAGGCCGTTATCGAAGAGCACTTGCCTGAACACGGCGAGTCTACCAAATCGTTGATCGCCGAACCCCCCGTCGAATTCGAGGACATTGACGCACAGATTGAAGCCAATCGCGCAAAACGGAAAAAAGTCTTGGAGCGTTCGCGTGCTGTCTACGAGGCTTTCCGGAATAAAGGTTATGAGCGGTCACGTGGTGAACACACTGACCCTGAGAACGCGATCCTCCAGAAGGGGGACTTCGAGGTCTGAAAAAGGCATTCTCTACAGCAAAAAAATCTTCGATCTGCTTGGCGCATTCAAGAGCAACCTCTTTAGAGCAGTTTGCTGTGGTTAAATCGAGCCGCTTGGCTCAATAATACTTCGTCAGCCCGTCCTTCCACAGCGGCTTGAGCTGATCGACGGGGGCGTCGATGAGGGTGGTGCCGTTGTGGGAGATGTAGAGGTAGGGATCGCGGTGGGCTTCGCCGATGATGACCAAACCTGCGGCGGTGGCGGCGCTGACGTGCTCGGGGGCGATTTCGATGAGGAGGCGACCGGGGGTTTCGCCGAAGAGGAGTTCAGCGGTGGTGAGACCGGCATGGGCGGGCATCTTGTCGGTGGTGATGCGGAGGCCGGCTTTGCCGCTGAAGGCCATTTCAGCCAGGGCGACGGCGAGACCGCCTTCACCGATGTCGTGGGCGCTGAGAACGGCGCCTTGCTTCACGAGTTCGAAGTAGCGCCGGTAGGCGGCCATGCTTTCGGCTTCGTCAAAGGACGGACCGGCGTCGAGACCGATGCCACGGGTGTATTTGGCGACGATGCTGCCGCGCAGTCCGGCGCTGACTTTGCCAAGGATGGCGATCTTGCTGCCGACGCGGCGCAAGGAAGCGCCGACGACGTGCTTCGCGTCCTCGACGATGCCGAAGCCGCTGAGCAGGAGCGTGACGGGGATGGAGACGGGGCCTTCGTCGGTGACGAAGTAGTTGTAGAAGCTGTCCTTGCCGCTGACGAAGGGCGCGCCATACGCGATGGCGGTCTTGGCCATGCCCTTGGTGCATTCGACGAGTGCGCCGAGCTCGCGCTCGTTGTCGGGATTGCCCATGCAGAAGTTGTCGAGGATGGCGATGCGGTCGGGATTCGATCCCATGGCGACGAGCTGGCGCACGCACTCATCGACGACGGCGCGTCCCATGAGATGCGGGTCGGTCTTGCCCCACTCCGGCAGCAAGGCGCAGGCGAGGGAGACGAGTTGATTGCTGCCATCGACGCGGATGACGCTGCCATCCTGCGGGCAATCGCCCGCCGCTCCGGCGAGCGGTTTGAGGACGGTGTTGCCCTGCACTTCGTGGTCGTATTCGCGGATGATCGGCTCGCGGGAGACGATGGAAAAATCGGACAGCAAGGTCTTGAGCGTGGCGGTCCAAGACTCCGGACGCACGGGCACGGCGGGCTGCACATCGGCCGGTGTGCGCCATTTCGCCCGCATCTCGCGGCGCGGGGCCTCATGCAGCGCGGTGACGTGCAAATCGCACACGGTGGTGCCGTGGTGCATGACTTTGAGACGCTGCGATCCATCGGCCTTCGCGAGGACAAAGATCTCGGTCTGATAGATGTCGGCGAGCTTCTGTAGCTCGGGCAGATCTTTCTCGTCGACGGCGATGACCATGCGCTCCTGCGATTCGCTGATGAA
>JANOBP010000044.1:0-9820 GCA_031411715.1 Verrucomicrobiaceae bacterium
GTAGCCAGCGGCTTTGAAGGTCTGTGGCATGATGTGTTCGCTGAGGTCCAAACCGCGGGTGTTGCCAGTGGCCGTGCGGATGGTGTTACGGCCCGTGAGCAAACATGAGCGCGTGATACTGCACACCGGTGTGGCGTAGAACTTCTCCAGTCGAATGCCATTCGTCAGGAAGCCATCCATGTTCGGAGTTTGAATCGGCACCTGGCCTGCGGCGGTGTGATACCCCACGTCGCCCCAGCCTTGGTCGTCGGTGAGGATGATCACGACGTTTGGTGCGGTCGTGGTCGTGACAGTGAGCGTAAAGGCCTTCGTCGCGATGCGGCCTGCGCTGTCAGTTACTTTGATGGTGACGTTGGAGGTGCCTTGAGCGGTGGTGGTGCCGCTGATCACTCCGCCATTGCTGAGAGTGATGCCGCTCGGCAATGAGCCTGAGACGATGCTCCAAACATTGCCTCCAGAGCCACCAGTGGCTGAGAGAGTGGTGGAATACGATACGCTTGGCGTGGCATTCGGCAAAGATGCGTTCGTCGTGATCGTGGGTGCAACGCCTGTCGTGTAGCTGCCTGCATTGGTGATCGTCGTTGTTTGTCCATTGCTATCCGTCGCGCTGATCGAGTAGGTGATCGCAGTGCCACTGAGTTGCGCAGGAATCGTCGCTGTGAAGGCACCTCCGTTCGCAGGACCGCTCATCGACACGTTTGTCGGAGCCGAACCCGACGTGGTGACGACAACGATGTCATCAATGTTCACGCTCGAACCTGTTGGACCGCCGACGCCATTGCCGACGAAGCCAAAGCGCATCTTCAGGGTGCTCGTGAGGTCCGCCGCCTGGAGATCATAATGGTAGAGCTGATAACCATGCACGCTGGCGGTGAACTCAGAGACTCTCTCGGTGAAGGTCGTGCCATTGGGCGCAAGTTGGAAGCTCCAGCCGTTCGTGCCAGTGAGACCGACCGTGCGCACCCAGAACTCGACGTAGTTTGTGGTCGTCGATCCGCTGGTGAAAGTCCCC
This sequence comes from Verrucomicrobiaceae bacterium, assembly GCA_031411715.1. Lineage (GTDB taxonomy): Bacteria > Verrucomicrobiota > Verrucomicrobiia > Verrucomicrobiales > Verrucomicrobiaceae > Prosthecobacter. The sequence goes on from JANOBP010000044.1 coordinate 1,013, forward strand.
GTCGCATTGATGGGATTCGTCAGCGTGATCATCGTTCGAGTCGGGTCAGTGGTCGATGCCGAACCTTTACCCAGCACGGCTCCGCAACTGCCCGTGATGCCGGTGGTGTGGTTGGATGTGCCTGCGGTTTGCTTGATGTTTCCAGCCCCATCCAGGTTGGTCAGTGTCCATGCGTAAGTCGCTGGTGAGGTCGCTTGGTCCCATGCGCCGGTACCGCTTGTCGCGACTGTTGCCATCGGTTCATTGAAGACCGTGGTCGTGGTTTGTGCACCGGTGCTGTAGGTCAGCGTAGCGCTGGTAATCGTCGCGCCACCAGCGGGCGTGATCGTCGCGCTGACGGTGGTATCTGTGGTGCTTGGCACGGTCGGCGTGGTCGCAATGCCCGTGACCGTCGGTGGCACGGTAGTGCCTGTGCCCGTGAGGTTGATGTCAAAGGCCGCGCCCACAGTGGTATCGCTGCTGGCGATGTGGATCGCAGCCGTTTTAGCTCCGGCAGTGGTCGGCGCAAATTGCACGACCATCGTCGTGTTGCCGCTCGCCGCAATGCTGCTCGCGGGTGGCGTGGTGAGGGTGAACCGGCTTCCATGGGTGCCATCAATCGTGACACCCGTGATGCTGAGCGCTGTCGTCGCGCTGGTGTTGCGAATGACAAAAGTCTTCGTGAGTGTGCTGCCGATGTTCACACTGCCAAAAGCCACCGTGCTGATGCCGTCGGTCAATTGAGCTGAGCTGGGCTGCTCGACGACGATTTGTGTCGGCGCAATGACTGGAGCCTCACGAACCGCAAAGACAGGATAGGTGGAAGCATAAGGCTCATAGCTGGTGATGCCCTGCTGATTCCGCGATGGCGTCGAAGTGGTGGTGACACCGAAATCCACCAGCCAGGCTTGTGTTGGCGATCCTGATTTAACTGAAGTGGAGGACCAATACGCGGTGGCGGTCGCTGTCGGGAAGAGCACGCGATTGATGCATGGATTCGTTGTCGCGCCGGAGGCGGTGGCACGTGGGATGTCTTGCAGCGATTGCAACTCTTTGATGTTCGGCAAACGCCAGTCGCTAAAGCCAGCGGTGTTCAGCCCTTCGGCATAAGTCAGCGCGTTGGACCAACTTTGTGCCGCTGATGGCACCTGCGTCCACATGAGGCCGGTGTCGAGGTCAGTCACCGTGCCGTCGTTGTTATTGATGTAGTGGTGTCCTGTCGTTGGCTTTTGCCCACGCACATAACGCGCGTGATGACGAGCGGCGCCGCCTGCGCTGATCGTTGCCGTTTTATTGTGTGGACCGAGACCACCACCGGTGTTCGTGCACCAGACTTTGGCGTTGTCGCCATAGAACAGATCGCTGGTCCAGAAGTAGCCCGGAGTGCCACTGGCGTTGTTCACGAAGTAGGTCGGATCGAGCGCAGGATTGCGCTCATGATTGAGCATGCAAAACGCCTCCTGAGCCGTGGGCAGACGCCAATCGGTGTAGCCTGCGAGATTCAATGAGGTGGCACTCGTGCGTGCCGTATCCCAGGTCATTTCACCGCTGTCGGTCTTTTGCCACATGAGGCCCGTGTTGTTGTCCGTGACGGTGCCGTTACCATTATCGGTGAAAGACGGCGCGTTGCGGGTGTAGTCGCTGTCTTCGCCAAAGGTGGCCGTGGCGCTCAACGTTTGGCCGGTGTCCGGCAGCTTGGCCATGCTCCATGGCGCGACGGGATAGTAGTTGAATCGAGAAGCGTTCGTGTAAGTCGCATTCGTCGTGCCGCTCGTGCTCTGCGTGGTCACCGCAACGGTGCGGGCCACGCGATCAATCGTGTAACTCACATTGTAGGTCGTGCCGCTGAGCGAGTAAGACAGCACATACGAATCCGTCGCTGGACGCGTGAACCCGGTGATCGTCGCACCCGCCAAAGGCGATCCCGCAGGCGCAATGGAACTCGCCGTCGGCTGTGGATCAATCTGCCCGCCAAAGTTCACCACCGCACCGTGCATGGCATTCATCAAATACGGAATCTGCGGCCCCGTGGCCACACTGCCGCGCGCGTGATAGTGGTAGCCCCAGCCGCCGTAATCGTGCCCGCCGTCCGGATCCAGCGGTTCATCCAGCGGATTCTGCGCGCTGCCGTCCGGTTCGAGGTAACCGTAGATCGGATAGCCATCGAGAGCCCAGGCGCAGGGCTTGTCCGGCGTCAGCACGCTATACAAATGCGTCGGAGCAATGTGATAATGGTAATCGTCCGCCCGACCGCAGTGGCCACCGTAAGCATCCAGCTCTCCAATGGCCTGCGAGAACTGCCCCGTGTTATTGCGCGGATTGAAGATCGGGATGCCATTCGCCCCGATCGCCACCGCACCGCGCAGGAAATTCCCCGTGAGGGAAATCGGCGACGCCGCAGGCACGGGCACGAGCGGAATGCGCCACACATTCGGCTGCCCGTAGCCGAGCGAGCCCGTGTCCTGCTCGGGGTTCGTGACATTCCCAAAGTAACCCACCGGAATCGGCAACTGCTGCTGCCACGCGGTAATCCCGACCATCGGCGTTGGCATCAGCGTGGCATCAGGCATGGAATCTCCTTCCACATAAAGGTAGTTCGCGTCGTTATAAACTCGCACCCCCGGCTTGAACGGCTCAAACGAAGCGAACATCAACGCCACATTGCCCGTGCCCGGAACGGTTGCCGAGTAGGCAAACATCGCCGCAATATCAAATGCCCCCAGCGCCGCCACCTGGGTCGGCCTGGCCACCACCGGCTCCTTTTTCGCCAGTGCCATCCGTTTGGCCATGAACTCATCCGCGATGTGCTGGCGCAGCATCTCCTTGTCCATCGGGAGCCCATGGTGGTCAGCCGTGTGCGCAAAGGCGGCGAAGGGCAAAGCAAGAGCGATCAGACAAAGTCGGAGGTTCATACCCTCCATCAGTGTGCCGGACGTGTCAGGCCTTCATCAGCCAAGTGGGGGATTTTTGTCGGGATTGTGTAAAGATCTGAAATCTCACCCCATCCATCGGCGACTTGAGTGCCCGTTTTACTTCCCCTTGCCCTTCCCTTTTCCTTTCGGACGACCCTGCTGCACTTCTCCGCGCTCCAGGGCACCAAAGGCCTCTGCGCCTAGTCCCGCCTTTACATGGGCTTTGAGTTCGGCTTCGAGATGCGCGGCGATTTCTGGCTTTAGCTTCGCGGCATCGCGGGTTTCACCGAGATCGTTCTTCAGATCGAAGAGCAGGCCCTCCTTGGTATCCCAAAAGTAGAGCAGCTTGTAGTCGCCTTTGCGGATCGCGGACTGTGGATGCGTGACTTCGACAGCTTGATGCCAGACGAAGCGGTCTATCGGCCGCTTCACCGGTTCTTTGCCGCCACTGAGCAAAAGCGGCTTCCAACTGCCGCCTTCGACACCTTTTGGCAAAACAAAGCCAGGCGCGGCAAGATCGAGCACGGTGGCCATCAGATCATAGCTGATGACTGGTGTGTCGCATCGTGTGCCGCCTTTGATTCCAGGGCCACGCACGATGAGAGGTTCGCGGATACCGCCCTCGCCGAGGTCGCCTTTGCCGCCGTTAAGGATCTCCGTGCGGCCACCATTGTCGGAAGTGTAAATGACGAGCGTGTCGTCGGCGATGCCGAGTTCATCTAGCTTCTTTAAGACCTCGCCGATGCATGTATCAAAATCCTCCGTCATCGCGGCCATCACCGCGCGGTCGCCTTTGCCGCCTTTGCCGAGGCTCATGCCTTCATACTTCTTGATCGTCAAAGCCAGCGCCTGCGGCGTCTGATGCACAGCGTAGTAGCTGAGTTGCAGATAAAACGGATGCCCGCTCTTCACCTGAGCATCCATGAACGCCTTCGCCCGTCGCGTGATGCCAAAGGACTGCTTCGGGTCCTCAGGATCGGGCGAGTCGCCGTCTTCATTCATCGTGATGCCATCGCTCGCGTCGTAGCCCATCGACTCCGGCGTGTGAAACCACTGCCACTTGCCAAAATGCGCCGCCTTGTAGCTGCGGTCGGCCTTTTTGAGCGTGTTCACCAGCGAGTCCGTCACCGGCGCGCTCCAGTTTCGCGCTGTCTTGTCCGGCGCATTCAGCGTCGTCGTCGTGCGGCCCATCTGAATCGCCGCACGCGAGCACTCGCACTTGCAATGCGCCGCGTAAGCCTGCGAGAACGTCATCCCCTGCGCCGCGAGCTTTTCCAAGTTCGGCGTCTTGAACACAGTGCTACCACTGAGAGGCTCATCGGCCTTCATCCGCACCGAAGTCCCGCTCCAAGATTGGTCATCGGCGAGGATGAAAAGAATGTTCGGTGCTTTGGCGAAGGCGAACTGGCCAAGACCAAGTGCCGCCACGAAATGGAGGAGTGTTTTCATGCCCTCATCGTATCGCAAAATGTCATGCTGACATCGGCGAGAAAGCAGAGATTTGTCAGGGTTGGGTCAAGAATGCCATCTTTCGTCAGCTTGACGATGCCGACACACAATAGCAATAGTTAGCAACTATGAACGTCGCACTCACCTCACACTGGGAAGGATTCATCCGTCAGCTCATCGACTCTGGTCGCTACAACAACGCCAGCGAGGTCGTCCGCGCCGCCTTGCGAAAGCTGCAAGACACGGAGGGTGAGATTTTCCCTGCCGGAAGCCTCAAGCACCTCTATACGCAGGAAGCAAACGCCGCCGAAACCAAGCTCGCCAGCCGCATTCGAATCCCCAAACCTGACGAAGTATGAAGCCGTGGGACATCTACACCTACGACTTCGGTGACGCGGGACCACACCCTGCTGTGATTGTGTCCCACCCTGACCGCGTCACTAAAGCAGATTGGGTGAATGTCCTCCTCTGCACCACTCAACGTGCCAATCGTCCGCCCAAAGAAACCGAAGTCCGCCTGAACGGAGCCGACGGCCTCGACTGGGAGACGCTCTGCCGCTGCGATGCTCTCTGGCTCGTTGAAAAGTCCAAACTCACCAGGAAGCGTGGCGCAGTGACGTCGATTCGCCGCCGACAGATCGTGGACAAGATCAATGCGAGCATGGGGTGGAAGCTGGTGTGACGCACTCATCAACGGCGATTTTATCGAGTCCTATTTATCCCTCACAAAACCCACTCGCATGAAAACCGCGTTACTCTTGCACCTCACCTTCGTAACATTAGGCTCAGCGTTTGCGGTCGAAAAAGCTCGCCCCCTGAGTCATCAGGTTGCAGAACTGCTCATAAGTCGCTCAGGCACAAGACAATCTGAGGGCATCAGCTTGTTGGCGAAAGAGCGGAACGGCATCGTCACCAGTCTTGTGCACGACTTGTCGTCGAGGAATTCCATGCGAATTGGAGCTGCCGCTTTCGAGGTTGCTGTTATTTTCAGCCCTTGGGCGCGATCACAAGAGTCGAGTTCCCGGTTCATCCAGTTCACGACGATCTACGAACTCCGGCGTCCGGTTCGGCGTGCAAGCGCGATCCCCGAAGCAAACGACATTCGCAGAGCACTGATGGACGCTTTCACTTGGTTGCGAAAGCGTTCGGAGGCAGAACCACCTGACTTTCTCAACGAGGACTCCATGAAATCGGTCACTTGGGCTCTTGGCGAGTTCTCAACTGATGACACGGTTGATTGGGCATTGGTCGAGCTTGGAGAGATCAAGTCTCCCTATATTACCGAGAAGCTTTTCATGCTTTGTCAGGATCACATGGGTTCCCCTCCAATATTTCGAGCTGACCTGATTTGCGGAAACAGCAGCGAGGCTGAGGTCAAAAAGTTCATGGTTGAGCAATCGGCTGCCTTGGCGAAGGCCACTGCCGAACTGCGGAGGTCCTGGCAATCGTTGAAGTTGAAGTCAACAGAGCAACGGATGGAGGCCTCTATTTCCTCATGGCGCAGTCTGATCGTCCCGAAAATGCGACAGTATTCGGGATCATACTTCCACAATGGCTGGCTGAGCACGGAGTTTGCACCTCTGATCCGATACGGCGGCGCCGCTCTACCTTTGTTGAAAACACAAAGAGCAAAAGAGTCCGATTTGGGCGAGCGCGCAATCTGGGATTACTTCATTGCAGCCATCACTGGAGCCACCGACGAAACCACAGTTCGAACACTCTTGAATGGATCGGATGCTCAAAGGGAAATGGCGTGTGAGATCATTGCTGCATCTGGAGAGCAGAAGTGGGCTTCCGATCTGGAAAACCTCAAGATGGTGAACGACTATCATCTTGGAAAGGCAAGCCAAGCTCTGGCCGCATGCCTCGGGGCACGGTCGATCCCATATCTCGAGCGTATTCATGCTCGGTATCCAAAAGAATCCGACACGGAGTATGCCCTCAAGGAACTGAAGGCACGAGATGCGCAGGGCGATCCCAGGAGGCGGCTGTGGTATCGCCAATGAGGGACTGACTCACCTCAAAGGAGCTCCCGTCACATCCAAATCTGGCTTCGTGTTCCACCGTGGCGTCCAGCCGGGCTTCTCGACCTTGGTGCGGAAGATGACGGTGTTGTCGAGGGCGATGTCGTCGGTCCAGATGAACTTGGTGCCTTCGAAGTCGTTGTCGAAGTAGGGTTGCTTGGGATCGACTTCTTCGACGGTGTATTCCATGGCGTTTTTCCAGGTGCTGTCGTCGAAGTCGATGGCCCACCAGTTCGCTGGGAGCGGCTCTTGTTTGACCTGGGGATTGGCGGTGTCGCTGTTGATGGGGCCGTGGAAGAAGTTCTTGGCTTTCCATCTCGCGTTGGTGACGGTGCCGTCGCCGAATTTGATGCAGAGGCCGGCGTCGCCGATGTTCGTGCCGTATTCCATGCCGGTCTTCGGATCGGCGTTGTCCTTGGCGAGCACAGCAATGGTCATGGGATACTCGGGGAGAAAATCGACGCTGACGACGTTGTGCGGCGTGAACTGAATCGGATCGACAGCGACGAGGCGGCCGTTCACGTAGAGCATGAACCAGTTGTCGGCATAGACATTGAGCTTCATCGTGTCGTCGATGCTCGGCTTGATGAGGCCGGGAGGGCCTTTCGGTTTGCCCTTTCCTTTGCCGCCGCCAGGGCCGCCTTTGCCCTCACCACCGCCGGGACCAGGAGGCGGAGGCTCGGGAGAACGCACCGTGTTCTGGGCGACTTGGGCGCCGCTAGGTTGATTGAAGATGTTATCGAGAGGACGCAATCCATTGGCTCCTGGAGCAGATGGACGCGCTGGAGGTTGTTCTCCACCTGCAGCAGTGCTGCCGCCGCTGGTGTGGACGACACGCAACGATGAACTCGACAGCACCTTGTCCTTCATCGCGGCAATGAGTTCTTCGCGTCCCGGTGTGCCGCTCACTTGAATCGGACCCGAGAGGGCATACATCGTGAGCACATACGTCTTCGCCCCAGGGCCTTTGGAATGGGGCGGCTCATATCCAACTTGACCTTTAAAGCCGGTGCCGATTTTGCCAATCTTCTGTGAGTCCTTCGGCAAGCTTATGATGCTCGCTGGGATGTCATAAACGGTCCAATACCACTTCTTGTCACCGCCAGGAGCGACGTGATCCATGATCAAAGCGTAACCCTTTGTTGATGCAGGTGCGCCGGTCCATTCCAAGGGTGGGCTAATGCCATCGCCATCGCCCGTGAACTCGACAGGCAGGCTCTTGAGATCCTCGACCACGGAGCTATTGAGCATGAACTTGCCATCGCTGCTGCGAGGTTGATCCGGCAGGGCCACAAAGGCTTCTTGCTTGCCGCCACGGCCACCGCTGCCGCCTGGTTTCATTTCTTCACGCACAGGAGGCTCATCGCCACGCGACTGACGGGAAGCGCCTTGAGTCGGCGCATTGCCAGCGAGTTCCTCAAGCTCAGGCGTATCGAGGATACCATCACGATTGTGATCAAAGGCATTGAACTGTTCCTTCGCTTTTGCCATCGCATCTGCAAGTGAGAACCCGCTCTTTGTGGCATTCGTCTTAGCATTGTCAGCAAACTCCTGCGCGGTCACTGAGCCATCACCATTCACATCGAGAATGCCCTGCACCGCTGCCTGTGGGCGTTGTGGACGACGCTCTTCGTTGGCTTGAGGTGGGTTTCCTTCGGGGAGCTTGCCTTTCCCTTTGCCCTTTGGTTCACCGAGACCAGCACCGCCTTCACGACCGCCACCACCACCCTGACCAGCACGGTAGGTTTCCTCGGTCTTTTTGCCGTCGGAAGTGATGTATTGAAACTTCCACTCACCTTCACTTTCCATGCCATATCGGATCTCGGCTTTCGCTCCGTTGACCTTGTATTGCAGGATGTAGCTCTTGCCGCCAGCCAGCCGCTCAAAGCCGGTAATCTCGGCTCCGCGCAGGGGTGTGCCAGCTCCACGGAAGCCGCCAGCTCTTGGCTGCGGATCGACTTGGCCGCCTACTTCAACAACTTCGCCGTGGAAGCCTCCATTCACATACGGATACTTGTTGGATGCATGATAATGATAGCCTCCACCAGCAACTTCATGACCATTGAACTCGTCCAGCTTGCCCACAGGTGAACCATCCGGCTCGGTCAAACCAAGGATGGGATAGCCATCCAGTGCATAGGCGATTGGCATGCCCTTTCCAGCCTGCGTCTGCAAATGCAGCGGCGCTGAGTGGTAATGATAATCATCTCCGCGACCACAGTGACCACCCCACTGATCAAGCTCACCGATCTCTTGCGCCACTTCGCCGCGATTGTTCTGCGGATTAAAAATGGGAATCCCATTCACCGCAAGAGCGATGGCCCCACGGAGGAAACGATCCTTGATGGAGGCTGGCTCTTTGGACACGACAGGGTGCAATGGAATGCGCCAGGCATTGTCGCCAAAGTAATCGTGTGGAGTGGGCACCTGCTGCTGCCAGTTGG
>JANOBP010000045.1:0-35230 GCA_031411715.1 Verrucomicrobiaceae bacterium
ATTTTTTCAAACGGGATCGCAGATCGCGGGCCGTCCGAGTATGGGTGCATGGCTGAACTACGGTCTGGGCGCAGAGAATGCCAATCTGCCGTCCTTTGTGGTGCTCATCACCAAAGGGAAAGGCGGTCAGCCATTGGGCACGCATCTTTGGGGCAGCGGCTTTTTGCCGACGAAGCATCAGGGCGTGCTGTTTCGCGCGGCGAAGGATCCTGTGCTGTATTTGGGCAATCCAGATGGTGTGGATGATGCCAGTCGGCGCATGATGCTGGATCGACTGAAGGAACTGCATGAGCACCAACTCGTGGGCACGCCGGATGTTGAGATTCAGAGCCGGATTGATCACTATGAAATGGCCTACCGCATGCAAAGCAGCATCCCCGAGGCTACGGACATCAGCGACGAGCCAGAGCACGTGCTGGACAGCTACGGGCCGGATGTGAAGACACCGGGCACCTTTGCGGCGAACTGCCTGCAAGCGCGGCGCATGGCGGAGCGCGGCGTGCGCTTCATCCAGCTCTACCATCAGGACTGGGATCACCACGGCGGTCTGCCGGGTGCTTTGCCAAAGCTATGCAAGGAAACCGATCAAGCCTCCGCCGCGCTGGTGAAGGACCTCAAGCAACGCGGACTGCTGGACGACACGCTCGTCGTCTGGGGTGGTGAGTTTGGCCGCACCAACTACTGCCAGGGGAAAATAAGTGCCAACTTCGGTCGCGACCATCATCCCCGCTGTTTCAGCGCATGGATGGCAGGCGGCGGTATCAAGCCCGGCAGTGTGTACGGTGAAACCGACGAGTTCGGCTACAACGTGGCCACCAATGGCCTGCACATTCATGATTTCCACGCCACGCTGATGCACCTGCTCGGAATCGATCATGAGCGCCTGACCTACAAGTTCCAAGGCAGACGCTATCGCCTCACCGATGTGCATGGACATGTGGTGAAGGGCTTGCTGGCGTGATGCTGAAGCGCGGCGGAAGGTGTGCCAGTGCGATGACTCCAATCTTTTGTTGACGGATTGGCAACAGGTAGTAACACTTGGCTCTATAAGTGCGCGTCATCAAACAGTCCCATCTGCGTCGGCTTGCCGCAAAACATCCTCGTGCCTTGCCCTCGGCAGAGAAGTGGCTTGCGGTGGCTCGATATGGAAGATGGCTCAATCTGACAGATACGCGGCGTGTTTTTCCGCATGCAGATGCTGTGAAAGCGGCGAGTGGGAATACTGTTACCTTCTTCAACATCGCAGGGAATGACTTCCGGCTCATCACCGCCATCCACTACCGCACGCAATTGATATTCATCCTGCGCTTCCTCACGCACGCCGAGTATTCGAAGGATAACTGGAAACAAGAATTATGAAAACCGCCTCTTACACACGATTGGTTACCCCCAAGTTTGTCGATCTGCCGAAGGATTACACCAGCCTTTGTTCCTTGCTGCTGCCGCGACCCATTCGTGATCGTCGTCAGGCGGCGGAGGTGGAAGTGATGATTGATGCCTTGGCGGTGGATGAGCAGAAGCTGTCCGAAGATCAGCGGGATTACTTGGAAATGCTCAGTGAGGTGTTGGAAGTCTGGGATGACTCACAGTCCCCGCAGGCGGCAGGACTCAGTGGCGCGGCTTTCTTGGCGCTTTTGATCGAACAAAGTGATCAATCGGCGGCCTCCGTGGCGCGTGAGATTGGGGTGGAACGATCGACCATGACCCGACTGCTGAGTGGCGAGCGAGGCTTCACCGTCGAACAGGCTCAGGCCTTGGGGAAGCACTTCGCCGTCGATCCGTCTGCGCTGCTCGGGCTGAGCTGACGGATCAATTCCGCGAGGCATCCACGGGTAAGTTGGCGGGCAGTGAGAAGCGTGCGACATCGACGGGGCCGGTAAAGCCGGGGATGATGGCAGCGAGGCCTTTGTTGACGCTTTCAAAGTGGAAGAAGAGGACGACACGGCCATCGACGCTGCCGTTGCCGTGGTGGAAGCCGTGGCCTTCGCAGCGCATGATTTTGTTGGGCTGGAAGGGGAGTGGTTTTCCGGATGCGCCTTTGATGATGCTACGCAAGACGGCACCGAGAACGGGTGCGGACACCTGATTGCTGCCATTGATGAAGGGCGCATCGCCTGCGAACTCTTCAAGGAAGTAGTGCAGTGCCTTTTCGTAGTCGGTCGGGTGCAGCAGACGCTCCAGAAGGATGCCGAGATGATGTTTGAGGTCTTGAGAGGCGGTGTTCATGTGGTGGTGCTGGTGAGGGTGCCTTTGGCAAGACGGGTGAGAATCTTTTGACCCGTGGTGACGGCGTCGGCGTCGGTAAGGACTTTGCCGTCGGCAGTAGTGGTGTAGGAGAAGCCGCGGGAGAGCACGGAGTCGGGGCCAAGGTGCTTCATGACGTCCTCGCGTGACTGCACACGCTCGGTGATGCGATCCAGGCGGCGCTGCATGGCTTGGTGGAGGCTCTGCGCGGCGTTCTCGGTGCGGTGGGCGGTTTCGACGAGCTGCACACGCGGATGTCGTGCGGCGAGGATTTGCTGTTTGATGATGAGGTCGTCGTGAAGCGCGCGCAAATGCTCGCGCATGGCATCGCGCAGGCGGGAGTCGGTGTCGTCGATGCTTTGCTCGGCCTCCAGGAGCAAGCGCTGAGGTTCACGCATGAGGGCACCCTTCGCTGTGAGATCGAGGACACGCTGATGGTGGTCCAGAAGCGTGAAGGTGCGTGCTTGCAAGGTGCGTGCAGCATTGTCGAGCGTGCGATGAAGCTCCGCGGCATCAGGTGCGAGAAGCTCCGCAGCGGCGCTGGGCGTTGGTGCGCGCAGATCCGCCACAAAGTCGGCGATGGTGAAGTCAATCTCATGTCCGACGGCAGAAATGACGGGAATGCTCATCGCCGCGATGGCGCGGGCGAGAACTTCCTCATTGAAGCACCACAGGTCCTCCAAACTGCCACCGCCACGACCCACCACAATGGTATCAGGCACCGGAAGGCCAAAATCAGCCGCGCGGTCGAGCACCTGAAGCGCGCGCACAATTTCATGCTCGGCACCGCTACCCTGGACTCGCACGGGGAAGACCAGCACGCGGACCCACGGGGCACGGCGGGTCAAAATATTGAGCATGTCCTGGATAGCGGCTCCAGTGGGCGATGTGACAAGTGCGACGGTGGTGGGGAAGCGCGGGATGCTTTTTTTGCGATCTTGATCAAACAGGCCTTCTTCGTGCAATTTGCGCTTGAGGGCTTCAAATCGAGCCTGGAGGCTGCCTTGGCCTTTGGCCTGAACCTGGCGCACGATGAGCTGATACTGGCCACGTGGCTCATAGACGGAGATCTCGCCGTGGACTTGAACTTGGACACCATCGGCAAGTCTGGCGCTCACGCGTGATGCCGCACCACGAAAGAGCACGCATGAAACCTGTGAGCCAGCGTCCTTCAGCGTGAAGTATTGATGGCCGGAGGTTTGCAGGCGGTGGTTGCTGATCTCGCCCTCGACCCATACGGAGCCGATGCGGCCTTCCAATACCTCGCGGATCTCGCGGGTGAGTTGGGAAACAGTAAGAACTTCGTGTTCGGCATCAGGCATGCTCGGGATGTCGCGCAGAACCCTGCAAAGTCAAAGAAACGGCAACCAACCGATCAGATCACGCGCCACGCCCCACCAGCAGCGCATCACCTCACCAAAACCCAAACCGGGTGAGGGCGAGGAGGCGAGGAACATCAGGATGAGCAGCATCACATTGATGAGGAAAATAAGCATCATGGAGAAGAACTCGCCGTTCCGCTTGAGATCACCCTGCTCGATGTGGACGGTCTTGGCGGTGTAGGTGGCGTGGAACCACCAAGTGAAGCCGATGAGGTAATAAAGCGCATTCACCGGCACCAAATCGAGCCGCCACACCGCCACGGGCGCATGCAAATCGATGAACATGCTGGCGATGCCGAAGACACCCATGACGATGACGGTGTAAAACGGCACGAGATACGGAGCGAGTGTGATCCAGGTATTGGATTTGTCGGTTTCGACGTAGCCGCCATGAGCGGTGACCTTCCAGTCGAAGATTTTCCCTCCAAAGAGCCGCGCCGTCACGAGATGGCTCATTTCATGACCCAAAACATAGGTCTTGATCGGTCTGGCACCGCAAAGCCACGCCGCTGCCCAACTCAGCCCGCCGATGGTGAACCAGATGAATTCACCGCTTTTCCAAAAATCCATGTAACGCAATGCCCTCCACAGCATGATCCAAAGCGCGACCGCAGTGACCAAGGCAAGAGGGGCGAGGAAAACGATGCCGATGACGCGCTTCCAGTAGAGCAAAGAATGCTCCTCCTGGACGTCCTGACGGCGGTTGATACCCGCAGGACGCGTGTTGGCCTCGAGTTTATGACGTCGTGAATTCTGTTCCCGCATTTCGCCTGATAGTTAATAGATATTAAGCATATTCACAATTCAAATGTGAATATGTGAACAAACCTCGGCCACTGGGACATCTGGAAAAGGGCAAAAAAGAAGTAACTCACTGAGCCCAACTCTGCTAGAAGGAGGGCATGAAAGCACGCCGGATGCCGCAGCCTAGACGCAGCGCCTTCACTTTGATGGAGACGCTGATCGCGCTGTCGATTTTCAGTCTGGCGGTCGTAGCCCTGGCGGAGGCGATCCAGCAGTCGGGAAAAGCGGCCAATTTGATCAAACAAGAAGTGCAGATCCATGGCCGGCTGACGTCGATCACGGCAGAGACAATGCGGCTGGTGGCATTGGCGGCAGCGGGTGCGCGGCCGCAGAATCCACCCGTGATCGAGGAGTATGGTGTGACTTACAAGGTGGCGACGACGCAGATCAAAAACCTCATGAACAAAGATAAACAGCCCGTGGAGGGACTGTGGGAGATCCGGGCCACCGCAGAATGGATGGAGGGCAGCGTGAAGCAGCAGATGGAAGACGTCGCCTGGGTGTATCCGCCAATGCTGCCGCCGTTGCAGTGAGGCGTGTGCTCGTTAGCATCACGCGCCATGCTTCATGACACCATCGCCGCTATTTCCACTGCTCACGGCGAAGCTGCGATCTCGGTGATTCGACTCACGGGAGCGCAGGCACTCAAAGTTGCCGCACAAGCATTTCAATTGCCCGCCAAGGTCACACCGCGTCGTGCCCACCTCGTTTCAGTCCTGGATGAACAAGGCGCGCCAATTGACTCGGGGCTGCTGCTGCACTTCCAGTCGCCAGCGAGCTACACAGGCGAGGACATCATCGAATTTCATGGACATGGTGGCCTCTTGGTCACGCAGCGTGTGCTGGACCGCGTGCTGGCATGTGGAGCGCGGGCTGCGGAGGCTGGGGAATTCACGCAGCGGGCTTTTTTGAATGGAAAAATGGATCTCACGCAAGCGGAGGCGGTGATGGACCTGATCCATGCGCAGAGCACGCTGGCGCTGCGCGCGGCGAATGAGCAACTCGGTGGTGCCATCGGTCGGAAGGCCATGGAAATGCAGCAGGCGCTGATTCCGGTGCTGGCGCACATTGAGGCGTTCATTGATTTCCCGGATGAAGACATCTCGCCGGAAACAGGCGCGGATTTGCTGCGGCGGATTGAAGCCGTCGAAGTGCAAGCGCAGCGGCTGATCGCGACATCAGAGCAAGGTCGTATTCTGCGTCATGGCGCGCGCACGGTGATCTGCGGTGCGCCGAATGTGGGCAAGAGCAGCCTGCTAAATGTGTTGCTGGGTTTTGAGCGCGCCATCGTGAGTCCCACGGCTGGGACGACGCGTGACACCATCGAAGAAATCATTCAAGTGCATGGCATCCCGCTACGACTGGTGGATACCGCAGGGCTGCGTGAAGCGGGAGATGAAATCGAACGCGTGGGCATTCAGCGCACGGAGCGGGAACTTGAGCGCGCGGATTTGGTGATCGAGGTGCTCGATGGTGCGCAGCCGCGTGAAGGCACTCAACGCATCAATCTGCCCGCAGCGGTGGCTTCGCGACGTGTCGTCATTTTGAACAAGGCTGACCTGGATCTGCATCCGAGTTGGAGTGATGAGGCGGGAGCGATCTCGCTGTCTTGTGTGACGGGAAATGGTGTGGAGGCTCTGCGGGATGCCATCCGAGACATCATCGCCCGCGCCGGGCCGCTGGCGTCGGATCACCCCATTGCCATCAATGCGCGGCATAAGGCAGCGTTTGAGCGTGGCGGGCAACGACTGGCCGCAGCACGTGAAGCGCTGCAAGGCGGTGAGGCGACGGAGTTTGTGGCGCTGGAGATTCGTGAGGCGATGCAGGCGCTGGGTGATGTGGTCGGTCAGGTCGATGTGGAGCGCGTGCTGGACGTGATTTTTTCGACGTTCTGCATTGGCAAATAGGCTGGGGATCTCGCGAATGGTGCCGTCCTCAGTAACGCCCCCCCGCTTCCCATTTAATTCACCATCAAGCCCTCCAGCCTTGCCAGCTTCTTCGTCTTTGTATCAAAACTCCAAAACGTGTCGCAGCCCAGCACCAGCGCGGACGAGACATGCAGAATGTCATAGCTGCGAAAGCCTTCCTTGGCCGTGTGGCGGTGAACCAGCTCATGAAATTGCCTTTCGAGCGCCGCCTCACTGACCACGGCATGAAATAGCAAACTGCCCTGTGCCAAACTCTCATAAAATTCCGCCTCCACCACCATGGCATGCTCACGATTCATCCGGATTCCGGGAACGCCGTGGCGGCTGGCATAGACAGACTGCTGGAGAGCATTCATAAACTCCAGTCGGCATAGCAGCGTGACAGGGTAAGGCCCGGCACCACTCTGTGCGGCCAGCGTATCGAGTCTCACGGCCTCTGCTCCATTTGGACCTGGGCAGTAGAGCGAAGTGTGGAAGTTCGTGTCAGCATAGATCATGTTTCACCCGCGATGATTTTGCTAAATGTCTCCCATCCTTCCGCTGTGAAGCCATCACTGCCTTCCGCGCTCATTCGTGCATGCATCTCTTTGAGACGATGATGAAATTCCTCTCGCGAATTGGTTTCGGGTTGGGGGACTGGATCAGGTTTGAGGATGAATCTCTCACCCGAACGCGCCTGCACATGCACACCACCCAGCTTGAGCGCCGCTGACAGCACCGACTGCGGCTGGCGGTTCAACTCACGGACGGTGAAAACGCGACGTGGAGCCACCGGTGCAGAGGCAGCATGGCGGGCGGACTTTTTGGCGGCGGGCTTGGTCTTCATGTCAGCCATGATGGCTGACATCGAACTTTTCGACAAGCTTCAACTTTCTGCAGAGAAGATAAGAAAGCACCGCCACGTCGAGAATGAGACCATCTCTTGTGTGAGTCAGATGTGGAGAAGGATTGCGCGCGTGGTTTTGCCTCTCTACTCTCACGCGCATGCTCCTCTACCGCACCACCAACGGCTCTTTCATCCAAACGGCAAACTCATGGCACAGCGTGCCGGAAACGAATTGGGATGTTCTCTTCGATACACCTGACCTGGCTGGCTATTTGACGAAAATCGCCGCGACATCGCCTGCGGTGACTGCGCCGAGCACGGAGAGCATTCTAGCACCGATTGGCACACAGGAAGTTTGGGCTGCTGGGGTGACGTATTTCCGCAGCAGAACCGCGCGGATGGAGGAATCCAAGGATGCCGGCGGCGGCAGCTTTTACGACCGCGTGTATGCGGCGGAGCGGCCGGAGATCTTTTTTAAAGCCACGCCGCAACGTGTGGCGCATCCGCAGCAGGCCATGCATCTGCGCGGTGACTCGAAATGGATGGTGCCGGAGCCTGAACTGACGCTGGCGATCAATTCACGCGGCGAGATCATCGGCTACACGATTGGGGATGACCTTTCCTGTCGTGACATTGAGGGCGAGAATCCGCTCTATTTGCCTCAAGCGAAGTGCTTCAAGCTCTGCGCGGCTATCGGGCCAGCGATCTTGATTCAAAGTGACGCTCCTGCCGCGACGACGCGCATCCATCTGCAAATCGACCGCGCTGGCGCGGCGGCTTTTGATGGCGAAACGACGGTTTCGCAGCTTAAGCGCACCCCCCAGGAGCTGGCAGGCTTTTTATTCCGCGATAACACCTTCCCCACTGGCACCTTTCTCATGACCGGCACCGGCATCGTGCCAGGAGATGAATTCACGCTGCAAAGCGGTGACGTGGTCAAGATCACCATTGAGGGGATCGGCACACTGGTGAATCCGATGGCTTGATTTTTTAACACGCAACACAACCAACTTATCATTATGACACTCAACGGACATCACTTCATCGCAGGCCGCGAGGCGGCACCACATGGACACTTTTTTAAAGCGGCCAATCCAGCCAATTCCGCCACTCTTGAGCCCGCCTATGGCGATGCGACGGCAGCGGAGGCGGATGAAGCTCTGAATGCGGCGGATGGAGCTTACGAGGCACTGCGTGGTGCGCCTGTGGAGACGCGTGCGGCGCTGTTGGAGGCCATCGCAGATGAAATGATGGCGCTGGGTGATGCGCTGCTGGAAAGAGCGCATGCGGAAACGGCACTGCCGATGGCGCGACTGACAGGGGAGCGCGGACGGGCGATCGGTCAGTGTAAATTGTTCGCCGCACTGATTCGTGAGGGTTCCTGGGCGGATGCGCGCATTGACCATGCTCAGCCAGACCGTCAACCGTTGGCAAAACCAGATGTGCGACGTGTGATGGTGCCCATTGGACCTGTCGTGGTGTTTGGGGCCAGCAATTTCCCGTTCGCGATTGGTGTTACCGGCACGGATACGATCTGTGCTTTGGCAGCGGGATGTCCAGTGGTGGTGAAGGGCCATCCAGCGCATCCAGGAACGTGTGAGATGCTTGGCCGGGCCATCATCGCCGCGCTCCATAAGGTGGGACTGCCTGCGGGTTGTTTTTCGCTCCTGCACGGCAAGTGCAACGACATCGGTGTGGCGCTGGTGAAGCATCCACTCACACAAGCCGTGGGCTTCACGGGCTCGCTACGCGGTGGTCGTGCGCTAATGGATGTGGCGGCGGCGCGGAGGATGCCAATTCCGGTTTATGCAGAGATGGGCTCGGTGAATCCAGTTTTCGTGCTGCCGGGTGCACTCAAAGAACGTGCGTCGAAGATCGCGGAAGGATATGTGCAGTCGGTGACCATGGGCGTGGGGCAGTTCTGCACCAATCCCGCCGTGGTGCTGGGTCTGCGGAGTCCAGACCTGCAGCAGTTCATCAGCAATGCTGCGGCGCATGCCGTGAAGGCGGCACCACAGAGCATGCTGCACCATGGCATCTGTGAAGCGTATAATGCGGGCACGGCCGTGTGGCGCACGATTGATGGACTGGAACTCGTGGGCCAGTCGGAAGCCGAGGCCAATGATGTAGCCACGCAGGCTGCGTGCCGGATTTTCACGACGACCATCGACGTGCTGGAGGCCAATGATGAACTGAGGCGCGAAGTCTTCGGCCCGTGCTCGATCATCACCGAATGCGGGTCACTGGAGGACATGCTGCGTTACACCAACGACCTCGAAGGGCAACTCACGGCCTCGCTGCATGGCACGGAGCAGGATTTGCGCGACTTCGCGCCACTGGTGCGTGCGCTGGAGCGCAAAGTAGGCCGCATCATCTTCAACGGCTTCCCCACCGGGATCGAAGTCTGCCCCTCCATGCATCACGGCGGCCCGTATCCAGCCGCCAGCCATAGTTTCTTCACCAGCATCGGCACTGCCAGCATTTATCGATTTGTGCGCCCCGTCTGTTACCAAGGCTTCCCAGACGAGGCCCTGCCGGAGGACATCCGCGCCAAGAATCCGCGCGGCGGCGTGCGCATCGTGGATGGCGTGTGGACGCGCGAAGACGCCTAGCAGCAACCATCACTGCGAGACGGAAGCAGGAACCCAGAAAATCCAATGCCGAGGGTCGGCGTTGGAGGAGGCGATCTGGAGTTCCAGCATCGGAGGGCGCGGATAGGCTGAGGTGCTGGTGGTGGACTGTGGTGGGGGCGCGGCAGTAGGTGGAGGCTGGCCTCCTGCGACCGGCGTGACTGGAGGAACGGTCGGGACCTGGCTCTGCGTGGCGATCATGGACTGGCCATTGCGGAGGATGTCGGCGGCGGTGACTTTTTCGTTCCATTTGTCGATCCACTGTTGGGTGGGTGGATCAAAGACGCGCCAATGAAAGGCACTGAGGCTTTGCAGGAGGGCGAGCTGCACGGGACGTGTGGTGTTTTGCTTCTGCGTGGAGGCAAAATTGAGCGGGATTTCCTCAAAGGATAAAATGAGAGCAACGCTGCCATCTTTGGCCGTTGAAGTACTCAAGGTGATGGTGCCGGGTGTGGCTGCGTCAAAGGGAGAAACGGCATTGGCGATCTCGAGGAGCTGCGAGGCGTTGCCAAAGCCTTTTTCCGGGCGGATGGAGATGACGGCGTCGGCGGGAAGTCGGTTGAAGATGTTTTCACAAAGCTCGACAAATTTTTGGACACGAAGCTCGTGCTCCTGCTCCTGCTTGATGTTGTCTGCGAGCTGTAACGAGCTTTGCAGGATGCCGAAAACGGCAGCGACGAGCAGCGCGACGATGAAGAGCGTGATGGCGGTCTCCAGCAGCGTGAAGGCGTGCGGCTTGGTGGTGTTGGAGGCTGGTGATTCCAGTTTCAAGGTGGCGACTCATACTCGAAGTCTGGCACCGTGAAAACAACGATCTTGCTGGCTGCTCAGTTGGAAGTGACGGATTGAATTAACTGATCTTCGAGTCTTTTGATCAACGCTGGTAGCTCTAGGTAGGGCGATTTGAGGATGGCTGCTTGATGTAGATGCTTGAGCGCGATTTGAGGCTTTTTTTGCTCGATGTAGATCAAGCCAAGCAACAGGTGCGAGTTAGGATAGGTCGGCGAGAACTCGACGCACTGATGGAGCGTGTGTATAGCCTCAGCCAGCTTGCCTGTCTGACTTAGGCCCAGAGCGAGGGTGTATAGTACATTTGGGTCCTTCGCCGTAGTGCCGCCTTGTTCCATTAACGAACGTGTGACTTGGACGGACTCTTGAGGTTGCCCGATTTTGAGGAGCGAATTGGAGAGATTGAAAGCGCCATTTTGAAAACGCGGCTCGATTTCGATCGATTTTCGAAAGCAGTCGGCGGCTTCCTTGTTCTTTTCCAGGCCGGCGTAAGCAGCACCTAGATTTCCCCAGACGCGGCACTTGCCCGGGCTTTTGGCCACAGTGTCCAGCCACAAACGTTCATCGCTACTCCAGACTTCATTGCGCTTCACTGTTGCCCATGAAAGTCCAACTAGAATGAGAATGGCTATCGAAGTTGGTATCGCTTTTAGCCATTTTGAAGTCCGCAGGAAGAGTCGGGCTCGATCCAGCAAGCAGGCAGCGAGGACCAAAATGCCGATGGACGGTAGATACGAGCGATGTTCTGCCATGAGGTCTGGTAGTGGCACCAAACCGGATGAAATGAAGATGGTGCCGAAAAACCAAACTAAAAAGGCCCAGCACACTTTGAGATGAACATCCTGATGGAAGTGACGTTGGAGCCACCAAGCACCTGCAAAGAGTGCTAACAGACCACCCAATGCGACAAGCACCGGCTGATCGAGAAGTGATTGATATAAAGGCCATTCGGGATCGAGATTGAGACCTGTCGGCCAAAAAAGCCGCTGCAAATAGGCTGCGACCACGGTCACCTGAGTCACCAAATAGTGCCAGTGAGCTATCGGAGTGTCCCTGGCGTTCACAATGTTGAGGGACGTCTGCAAATCCAGAACGCCGTCATGTTGCGCAGCGGAGGTGAGCATCACGAGTCCTGGAATAATGGGCAGGCAGAGCAGCAGCGGCAACGCACGCCAGGCAGCGAGACGCAAGGCTGTGCCAAAAATGATGCAATCCAGAAGCACGGCCATGATAGGCGCTGTGACGCTGCATTCCTTGGTCAGCATGCCCAGAATCATGACGAGCACTGCACATGCTTTAAGCAGCACTGTGTGACTCACTCGGGTAATGGAGAGAAAATACAGCCACAACGCCAACAAGTAGAAAAATGCAGCCATCGAAGTGAACCGCTGCACGATGTAGGTCACTGATTCCGTGGCGAGTGGATGCGCGGCGAACAGTGCGGCGGCGGTGATGGCAATGAAGAGGCGTGAGCTGCGCCGCATGCCGCCCCCGATTGCATGGGTCAGAAGCAGATGCATCAGGGCATAAATAAGAACCGCATTGCACGCGTGGACAATGATGTTCACCACCCGATACCAACGCGGATTGAAGCCGTCGATCAGGTAGTTCGCATAAAACGTGGCATAGGCGACTGGACGCAGGATGAAATTGACGGCGTAGTCGGGATCGATACCTTGTTTCGCTGGGAGATTGGCAAACTCGTTGAAGTGCAGCGGGTAACTGAAGTTGCTGGCATTTCGGAAGATGGGGTTATCCCTGATATACATGCAGTCGTCGAAGACCATGGGAAAGTCTGCCGTCCATGCATACATGGCGATGCTGAATAAGCCGATGGAGAGGGCAATGAAAGCATGCAGCAAGCGTGCAGGCTTAGGAGCTGCTGCGGGGATGACAGGAGAGATCACCGCTGGGGCTTCAGCCTGTTTTTTGGCCTTGGTTTGGTGAGAGCGTTTGGGATTTCGGCGCATGACCGGAATATTGCCCTAAAACGTGATCTCCATGCAAAGGACAAGCCTTGTCATGTCCCGCGCCACAGTGTGGCGGCCAACACTCAGGAACCGTGATCACGCACCCACTGGCCGGCGCGGAGATACAGCTCTGCAGCACTACGGAGCTGAAGTTTCTCTTTGATACGGGCGCGGTAGGTTTCGACGGTGGATTCACCGAGATGAAGTGCGAGGGCGATGTCGCGAGTGCTTTTGCCGCGGCCGAGCATTTGGAAGACTTCCAACTCGCGGTCCGCAAGGCTGCCGAGGTCCAAGATTTCGTTGATGACGCGCTTTTGGCTCATGCGGTCGAGCAGCTTGCTGGTGAGTCGCTTGCTGGCGTAGATTTCGCCGTTCATGACGCTGTGAATGGCCTTAACGACCTCAGTCGAGGCTTCGTTTTTGGTGATGTAACCTTTAGCACCGGCGCGCAAGGCACGCTCAGCGTAGAGGTCCTCCTCGTGCATGGATAGGACGAGTACCGCGAGGTCGATTTGTTGTGCTTTGAGGTCTTTGATCAACTCCAGACCGCTAGAACCGCGCAGGGTGATGTCCACGATGGCAATGTCTGGTTTGGTCTCCTGAATGAGCCGCATGGCATCAGCGATGTTGTCTGCCTCACCACAGACGACCATGCCTAATTCACGCTGAATGAGCTGGGTGAGGTGCTCGCGGAACATGGGATGATCTTCAACAAGCAGCACTTTGAGTTTGGAGTCAGTCTGGGTCATGGTGTTTTGAAGTGGAGGATTGGCTGACATTCAAGCGGCACGAGACGGTGGTGCCGCCGCCGGGACGCGGCTCAATGTGAAGAATCGCACCCATACCCTGCGCACGATAGCGCATGGTGCGCAGGCCCATACCCTCTTTTCTGCCGCTGCTCAGTGGTTGGATACCGCAGCCATTATCATCAATGCGAAGGTGCAGGATATGACCATCTCTATCGAGAGAGATGGTGACCTGCTTAGCTTTGCCATGGCGCACGGCATTGGCTACGGCCTCCTGGGCGATGCGGTAAAGATGCATGGCCACGTCCGGGTCGGTCACATTCTCGTCCGCCTCATGCGTCACTGCGATGGAGACGCCAGTAAGCTTGCTAGTCATCTGTGCCAGCTCTGTGAGAGCCACCGAAAGACCACTGCGGTCCACATGCACGGGAAAGATGCCACGCGCGAGATCACGCGCCTGAGTGACCGCTTGATGGATGGACTCCTCGATCAAAAGAGCATCGCGGCTCGCGGCATTGTTTTGTGCCTGCAAATCCTCCGCCAGCAAGTGCTGGGCGCAGCCAATGGCGGCCAGTTGCTGGCAAAGCCCGTCGTGCAAATCCTGACCGATGCGCTGCTGTTCGTGCTCACTGACGGCCACGATATCATGCTCAAGCTGGCGGCGCTCCTCTAGCATGAGGATGCGTGCGGCATCCCCCTCCTGCCTCGTTCGGACGATCGCGGTGGAGAATGAAACGAGAGCAAAGAAGACAAAGCGGCTGATCATTGCCCAAGCATAACCGAGATGTGTTTCATAAGGATGATTGGATTGATTGGCCACCCACCAGACAGCGGCGCAAAAAATAGCAGTCAGCATCCCAACTTTGCTACCCACCCACCATACGGCCAGCATGATGGGCACTGCATAGAACACAAAAAGGCTCAGTTCCCAATCGCTGATGTAATCCAGCCAGCCCATGGCGATTGTCATCAAGATAGGCAGGATGGCAACGAATGGTGCTGGCTGCGCCCGCATGTATCCCGTCAATTGAGCATGCGTCGGAAGGTGAAGAGGAGCTTCACTCAGTGCCGACAGTGATGGCAGAGTTTCAGATTTCATGTGGGCACCTGGAGTGTGGATAAATACTCCCGGTAATCGCGGATGTAATCATTCGCATCATAAGGATGAGATGCCAGCACGAGAAGAACTGAGTCTGCGGAGTGCAGATGCTCCGTGGCCCAGACCATGGGCGGCACCAGCACGCCAAAGGTTGGTCGATTGAGGCAAAACTCCTCGCAGTTTTCTCCATCATCGACGCGCAAGTGGCACTCGCCATGCACACAGATGAGGAACTGGCTGCACTGGCGGTGCGCATGCTCACCGCGTGTCTGCTGGCTCGGGATGGCATAGGTCATGAACCAGCGCTGCGGCATGAAAGGTAGATCTTGAGCGATCTCGCCAACGGTCAGGTTGCCGCGCACGCCATCCACCAC
This sequence comes from Verrucomicrobiaceae bacterium, assembly GCA_031411715.1. Lineage (GTDB taxonomy): Bacteria > Verrucomicrobiota > Verrucomicrobiia > Verrucomicrobiales > Verrucomicrobiaceae > Prosthecobacter. The sequence goes on from JANOBP010000045.1 coordinate 14,793, forward strand.
ATGACGCAGCTCATAAAGCTGAACACCACGCACAGAACAGGACTCGATGGTGCATTCGTTCATCATGCAGTGGCAGGATGGGTGTGAATTTGACGCACAAGTGACTGCGGCTTGCCCGAGACAGTCAGGAAGGCACGCCCGACGTATTCACCGATGATGCCGAGCATCAAAAGCTGCGCGCCACTGAAAATGCTCAGCGCCCCCATGATCGAGGCCCAACCGCGCTGTTGTGGGCCAATCCAATAGGTCTCCAGGATGACTTCCGCCAAGATCACCGCGCCGAGCGCGCAAAGCATGAGCCCAAGCACGCTGGCAAGCCGCAGCGGCATGACGCTGAAGTCAAACAGCAGACTCATGCCCAGGCGCACGAGCTTGCGGAAGGTGTAGCCGCTTGATCCACTCACTCGTCCAGCATGCTCCACGCGCAGGGTGGTAATGCGGTTGGTGGCACCCAGGATGAGGCCGTCAATATACGGATAGGGTCCGTGATAGCTGATGATGCGCAGCGCGAGGTCCCGCCGCAGCGCGCGGAAGCTGGAGAGATAAAGATCATGCGGCTTGTGCAGCAGGAGTGTGGCGCAGCGATTGGCCAGCCAACTGGCCGCATTGCGGAGCGGTGAGTGTTTTTTCTTGGCGTATTGCGAGTAAACCACATCCGCGCCGGTTTCCCGCAGATGAGCGAGCAGTTTCACGGCCTCGCTGACTGGATTTTGCAGATCGTCATCTAGATTCACGATGAAGTGGCCGCGCGCATGCCTGTAACCTTCCAGCACAGCCGCATGCTCGCCAAAATTGCGCGCCAACTCCACCAGCGTCACCTGGGAAGGAAAATCCTGCGTCAACTCACGCGCGCGCGCTGCTGTGCCATCGGTGCTACCGTCATCGACCAACACCAGTTCCCATGCCTCGCCGATGCGCAGGCTGCGAAAGGCATCCAGCAACGCAGTCAGCGCCGCGCCCGTGTTGTGCAGCGGCACCACAAAAGTGAGCACGATGTCTGGTTTATCCACCATGACGTGCGGTGACGAAGATTGAGGAGCCGAAAGGAATGCGCAGGACACGGCACATCATGGCATCCAACCTGCCTATGACGGCCAGAGGGCCATTCAGCAGGTTGCAGGTCAGTTTTAGGTCACTTTGGTGCATGCGTCCCCAGCGCCGCCAAAGCAGCAGCGGGAGAAAAAGCCATGCGTTCCAATAGTGAATCATTTCGGGCTTCAGATTATGAAGATGCAGCAGGCGTTGCACCTGACATGCCCTGTAGCGCCTAACACCACTCACCGCTGCATCATGCGAGCCGCGCAGGCATTCAAAAGCAGGCATGTTCATCACCAAAAGACCGCCAGGCTTCAAAACACGCCGCATCTCTGCCAGTGCCTTGGTTTCATCCACATCTGCGTGATACAGCACGTCCAGACTCAGCACGACATCAAAGCTGGCATCGGCAAACGGCAGCGCATGCACACTGGCGTGCCTCACCTGGCTCAATCCCCGCGCCAGACAGTGCTGGATGGCAGCAGGAGAAGCATCAACACCGTGTGCATCAAACGCACGCAGCGCGCTGAGCATACCGCCAGTGCCGCAGCCTGCGTCCAGCACGCGCGCGTGCGGTGGCAGCACGCGCAGCACCTGCGCGCGCAGCGTGCGGTGCCACCAGTGCGCATCCTCCACAGCGCGCAGGAGGTCGTACTCATGCGCCTGCATGCTCAAACTCCTCCACGGCATCACACACCGCATCCACTGCTGCTTCGCTGAGGTAGGGATGCATGGGTAACGACAAAATTTCTCGAACCGTCTGTTCCGCGACTGGAAAAGATCCGCTGTCATGAAATGCAGGCTGCTGATGCAGTGCCAGCGGATAGAGAATGGCTGCGGGGATGCCCTTTTCCTGAAGATGCTTCAACAAGGCATCCCTTTTTGAAGAGCGAATGACATACTGATGAAATGCATGCTCACAGCCCACTAGAATCGGCTGTGGCAAACGTGCGGCATATCGCGCCGCCAGCTGACGCCTCTGTTTCAATGCGGCAGGTAGTGTAGTGAGCTTGGCGCGCAGGATGGCAGCTTGCAGTTCATCCAAACGGCTATTGATGCCGGGTAGCTCGCTGATGTGGCGTTTTTTCCATCCATACTGTCTCAACTGCCGCATGCGGTCAGCCAGTTCATCATCGCTTGTCGCCACCGCACCGGCATCGCCAAGAGCAGAAAGGTTTTTTGTCGGGTAAAAGCTAAACGCAGCGGCCCTGCCAAGTGCGCCAACCATTCGGCCATGATACGTGGCACCGTGTGCCTGCGCGCAGTCTTCTAGAAGCATCACGCCATGATCGGCGGCGACAGCTTGCAGCGCATTCCAGTCGGCGCTGTGGCCGTAAAGGTGCACAGCGATGACCGCTTTGATATCACCTGCTTTCGACCTGCTCAGCACGGCTGCCAGAGAGCGCGAGCAGAGGGTGAAAGTGACTTGGTCAATGTCAGCGAGGAGCAACTCAGCACCGCTGCGCAAAACCCCTGATGCCACAGCCGATGGCGAAAGAGTTGGCACCACCACCTTGCTACCAGCGCCGATCCCAAGCGCGCGCAGCATGAGCTCGATGGCGTCGGTGCCACTGCCCACGCCAACCACATGCTTGACACCTAGATACGCAGCGAACTCACTCTCAAAAGCCGCCACCTCATCACCCAACACGTAATTCCCACCCTCCAGCACGTGCTGCACGGCCAAATGGATTGCAGAACGATGATGATGCAGGTCTGCTAATGGGAACGCAGGAAATAAGTGCGCGGGCAAGGGCGGCATTGAGAGAACTCGAAGCTCCTCAGGCAACTGTGGCGCGGCAACTGGCCTGAAGTGTGGCGCTCAAGCCTACAGGTCACTCGATGGCGGCTGCCTCACGCATCGTCTGGATGGCCAGCTCTGCTGCACGGCTGCTACGGGCATGGATGCGGGCGAGTGTGTCACCGGTGCTTATTTGCGCACCGGTTTTGGCGAGTTGATCGACGCCGACGGCAAAATCGACGGGGTCAGAGGCTTTGGCGCGGCCAGCACCGAGATTGAGAACAGCGAGGCCGACGTGACGTGCATCCATGCGGGTCAGTGTGCCGCTGCGGTCGGCCTTGAAGTCGAGGATGACCTCGGCGCGGTGAACGCGGTGCATTTCTTCGAGCGCGCTGGCATCTCCGCCTTGAGCCGTGACGATTTGCTGAAATTTGGCGAAAGCGCTGCCGTCGTGAAGTTTGCTGCGCAGCTCTTCACGTGAGGAGATGGAGACAGCGGCTGCGAGATCGAGTGAAATGTCTTCGAGATCGATCGGACCATTGCCTTGGAGGCAGCGGACGGCTTCGGCGATCTCCAGAGCATTGCCTGCGGCGTGGCCGGTGGGCTCGTTCATGGCGTTGATATGGACGCTGGCACGGAGGCCGAGCACTTTGGCGGTGCTGACGAGGCTTTTCGCGAGCTCGTGCGCCTCAGCCTCGGTCTGCATGAAGGCTCCGCTGCCGTGTTTCACATCAAGGATGAGGCGGTCGAGGCCTTCAGCGAGTTTTTTGCTGAGAATGCTGGCAGTGATGAGTGGGATGCTGGGAACGGTGCCGGTGACGTCGCGGAGAGCGTAGAGTTTTTTGTCGGCAGGACAGATAGTGGCCGTTTGGCCGACCAAGGCGCAGCCTGTGGCCTTGATGACACGATAAATTTCGTCTTCGCTTAGCTGGGTGTTAAAGCCGGGGATGGATTCGAGCTTGTCCAAAGTGCCACCCGTGATGCCAAGGCCACGTCCAGAGATCATCGGCACGTAGAGGCCATCACAAGCCAGCAGCGGAGCGATGATGAGAGAGGTTTTGTCGCCAATGCCACCGGTGCTGTGTTTATCCACACGCATGGGCGCATCGGCTGCCCATTGCAGGCTGGTGCCGCTGTGCAGCATGGCATCCGTAAGTGCAGCGGTTTCTTCCGGAGTCATGCCACGGAAAAAGATGGCCATGGCGAGCGCGCTCATCTGGTAATCCGGCATGTCACCTGCGGTGAAGGCGTTGATAAGTGCAGCGATGTCCGCTGCCGTCAGCGTGACGCCGTCACGCTTGTGTGAGATGAGGGAGGGGATGTGCATGGCTGGTGTCTATCCGTTACTCTTCGGGAAGTTGCGCAAGGAGTTGGGAAATGGTCGCTGTTTGATTGGGAAGAATCAATTGAGGACGAATGTCGGCGAGAGGCTGAAGAACGAAGCGGCGCAGATGCAGGCGCGGATGTGGGATGGTGAGAGCCTCGTCATTGAGCATGAGATCGCCAGCGTAGAGGATGTCGAGATCGAGCGTGCGCGGGGAGTTGCGCTCCCGCTGGTCCGGGCGGCCGAGGGCCTGCTCGATGGCCTTGAGATGGGCATGCAGGTCTTGTGGTGAAATTTCGGCTTCCAACTCGATGACGGTGTTGAGGAAGGATTGCGTGCCGGGTGCGCAGTCAATGGGTGCGGTCTCGTAAATGGGCGCGCTGGTGATTTGAGCTGATGGAAGACACTCACGTAATCTGGCAACGCCACGATGCAGATTTTCGGCACGATCTCCGAGGTTCGAGCCGAGTGCGATGCCAAAGGTCATGATGGTGAGCGCTTACTTCAGTCCCAAAACGTCCTGCATGTTGTAGAGGCCGGGTTTTTGGGTGGCGAGCCAGGCGGCGGCGCGGACGGCCCCGTTGGCAAAGGTGTCACGTGAGCTGGCTTTGTGTGTGAGCTCAACGCGCTCGCCGGTATTGGCAAAGATCACGGTGTGATCACCGACGACGTCACCGCCGCGGACGGCGTGAAGGCCGATTTCCTTGTTGGTGCGGGCACCCACGTCACCAAAGCGGCCGTGGCGGGTGTCGTTGTCGTATTGAAGGCCACGCACGTCAGCGAGAATCTCGACCAAGGTGCGCGCCGTGCCGCTGGGGGAATCCTTTTTGTGACGGTGATGCATTTCGACGACTTCGAGATCGAAGTCAGGCCCAAGAAGCTCAGCTGCTTTGCGTGTGAGCCAGAAGAGCGTGTTCACGCCGACGCTGTAGTTGGAGGCGAAGACGATGGGCAGCGTTTTGGAGGCTTCACGGATAGCGGCGAGCTGCTCATTCGTGTGGCCTGTAGTGCCGATGACGAGGCGTTTGTTTTGCTTCAAGCACTCACTGAGGAGCTGATCAGCGAAGTGGTGTGACGTGAAGTCGATGACCGTATCAGCTTTGGCCAGCGCAGCGGGAAAATCGTCACCGAGATCGATGGTGGCTGCGACAGGAACGGACTGGCTTTGAGCGGCAAGAATGAGGGCTTGGCCCATGCGGCCTTTGCAGCCGGTGATGAGGAGTGATGGCATTTTAAAGTTCGGATTTTGGATTTTTTAGCCTTGGAAGGATGATGAGGGGACGCCGGTGGCTCCGGGGCGGCAGACGAAGAGGCGACCGGCGAGGGGTTCTTCGAGGCCGGGTTTGAGGCCGGTGGTGATGTAGAGGTCTTGCAGGTCAGTGCCACCAAAAGCGCAGGCGGTGGTTTCGATACAGGGGAGGTTTATTTGATGCTCGACCTTCTGCGAGGCGGGATTGAAGCAGAGGACTTGGCTGCCGTGACAGAAAGCGACCCAGAGACGGTCCTCGCTGTCGATGGTCATGCCATCGGGCACGCCGAGGATTTCGGTGGTGTCCCAAATGGTGCGCTCGTTGGTGATGGCACTGGTGGTGATGTCGAAGTCGAAGGCGCGGACTTTTTTGCTCGGGGTGTCGATGTAGAAGAGGGTGGAGCCATCCCGACTCCAGATGATGCCGTTGGAGTTGGTGATGGGTGAGAATTTCTTTTCGACGCGGAGATCCGTGTGCAGGCAGTAGAGCGCAGCGGTGGGCTGTTTTTTCAAATTGATGGTGCCGGCCCAGAGTCGGCCTGCGGGGTCGCATTTGCCGTCGTTGAAGCGGTTGTCTGCGAGGTCGGGCTCGGGATCTGCGATGGCGGTGGAGATGCCGGTGGCTTCATCGAGGAAGTAGAAGCCGTGGTCGCCAGCCCAGACGAGGCCGCCGGATGCACGCGGAACGACGGTGCCGACGCGCTGGCCAACGTTCCAGATTTTTTCGACGCCGGTGGATGGCGTGAAAGCGATGATGTTGTGGGACTCGATATCGACGTAGAGGAGACGGTCGGCGTGCCAGATGGGACCTTCGCCCCATTGAGAGATGTGATTGGTGATGGGTTGGGGCATGGGGGAGTGGTTAACTTCAACAATCATAAATCGATGGCTCGTCAATCGTCAATCAAGGTGCGTTGGAGAGACTGGGTGTGATCGATTGACGATTGATGAACAAGGATTGTCGATTTTTGAAGTGATGATAAGCGCTAAGGCTGCTTGTAGATCACCACGACGTGTGTGGCTGGGCTGGTGGGTGCGAAGTCGTTGCCCAAGCCGAGCGTCTGCATGTTATTCCCGTCAAGACCGAGCTCAATGAGGTGCTGGCGGACGCCGAGAGCGCGGCGGTCCGTCAAGGAGCGAGCGTGGTCTTCAGGAATGCCCGGCGGGCAGTAGGCGACGATGATGAAGCGCGATTTGGGATCTTTTTCCCAATCGCTGACGAGTTGCTTGAGTGCGGGCTCATGCTGAGCGTCGAGCGTGATGCTCTCACGCTCAAAGTCGAGTGCGGAGCAGGCGGTCTTTAAACTGGAGAGGAGCGGGGAGCTGTAATCGTCGCGCTTACCGAGAGCGTAGATGATGGAGGTGTCCTTGTTGGCGGGAAGCAGGGAGCAGCTCGCTAGCGCAAGCATGACAAATGCGGAATGCAGAATGACGAACGTGGCGTTGGAGTGGTGATGGCTCATGCGGATGGGGGCATTCGTCATTCTCATTTCATCCAGCGGGGCTCGGTGATGCGGCCAAAGTCGCGGAGAATAGCGCGGCGGCTGCCAGTGAGGAGATCATGGATATAAAGGATGCCGTGCTGGCTATAGCTGAGGTAACGGCCATTTGGGCTCCATGAGGGATGCTGTGCGCCGCCGTCCTGAATGAGTTGGTCACTGCCGGAAGGCCAGGGTTTGATGACGACGGCGCGCTGACCGTTTCGCAGGGCGGTGAAGGCGATCTGCTTGCCGTCGGGAGACCACTCGGGGTCGGTGCAGTCACTCCAACCGGTGCGCCAGCGGAAGAGGCGTGTGGCCTGGCCTTCTTTTTCAGGCACCTCGACGATGTAGAGTCCTGGGCCGTTGCCATCATCATTGGCAAAGACGATTTGCTTGCCATCTGGATGCCAGGATGGGCTGGAGGGTGCGCCGATGGAGTCGCTGATGCAGGCGGCGGTGCTGGAGTTCAGGTCGGTGACAAAGATTTCAGGATTGCCAATGAAACTCATGACGACAGAGAGGCGTGAGCCATCTGGTGAAAAGGCAGGGCCATAACAACAGCCGGGCGTATCGGTGATCTCACGTTCCCAACCGGCATGGATGTCGATGACGTTCACGACAGGGAATCCAGTGCGGTAGCTGGTGAACGCGATCATGGAGGCGTCTGGCGATATGGATGGGGCAACGGCGCCATGTCGGTCATGCGTGACTTGCTGCACGTCTTTTCCATCGGAGTCGGTGATGTAGATTTGTTTGCGGCCTGATTTGTCACTGACAAAGACCAGACGGCTGGTGGCAAGGCCTGGACGTCCGGTGATGGTGTAGATGACGTCGTCGGTGAGTGCTTTGAGATTCTCATCGAGGCCAGGGGCAGCGTAGCTGCGCTTAAAGACCTCTTTGCCTTTCTTATCGACCAAACGGCCCGTGACGCGACCACCGCTGGAGTCACCACTAAGCGTGAAGTCCGTTTCTTCATCTCCCGTGGCGACGAAGAACTCGCGAGAGGTGAGGAGCTCAGACTGAAGCGTGGTGCGTGCGCTGCTGCCGGTGCCACCAGTGAAGGCACCAAGCTTCAGTCGTGGCATGCTGCGCTTTTCCGTTTTTTCTTTGCCGCCAAGTCCTGGCAGCTTGCGCAGCCACCCCGGGAGAAAGTCGGCACGTGTCAGCGTCGTGCTGCAAAGAAGGCACGCGAGGAGGATGGGCAGCGTGCGGTGATTCATGGCAGAAGGAGGAAGTTGAGTTCCAGATCGTAGCTGTCTTTTGGAAATTGCGAGGGGAGAGTGACGGATAATTGAGTGACTTTGGAAGCTGCGGTCAAAATGGAGTCGTCCAGCGCATGAGAGCCGGAGGGTTGGCTCATGGCGGTGTGCACGACACGACCATCACGTGCGATGGAGATGGTAAGCTGGGCGGAGCGCTGGCTGGCGGGCACGCTTTCAATCGGCGGTGCGATCCAGCTTGCGTAAAAAGCGGAGTTCACGGCATTATCGATGGCATCCATGTTGAGTCCGACGGGCAAGCTTTCAGCGACGGGCGCAGGAGCAGGCGCGACTGGACGCAGGGTATTGAGCCGTGCCATGTCAGCAAGGGTGGCGGCTTTGAAAGGCGGCGCGGGTGGATCTCCTGCGGGTGAAGGGGCTGCCTTGGGTGTGGCCCGGCGCATGGTGATGCTGCGGCTTGCTGCCTGCTTGGGCACAGCGGCTCCAGCAAAGAGAGGTGCGCCAACAATGGGCTCGGCGATGCTGGACTGCGGCATTGCGATCAGCGTCGCTTTGGCGATGGGAGGTTCGGCAGCAGGTGTTTTGGGCGCGGTTTTCTTGGCGATGGGCAGAGCCTTGGGCACCGGTGGTGTGACGGTGGGGACGAGATTGCGGAAGTCGCTGGGTGACATCCAGGTGATCTTTGGGGCTCGGAGATGAAGCTTGTGATTTTGCCACCACCACCAGATGCCAAGACCTAGTGCTGCATGCACGAAAACGACGAGCAGGAAGGCCGGGGCGAGCGGCTCGAGCGTCATGGTGCGTGTGCGTTTCATGTGGGAACGATCAGAGTTCGTCAGCGTGAGTGGCGACGGCAGTTTTTTTGATTCCCGCCTCATTGAGCGTGTCCATGAGCTCCATAAGGTGCTGGACGCTGAGATCACGATGCATGCGGACCTCGATGCCAGCCTCGGGATGCTTGGCGGCGAAGTGTTTTAAGGCGAATGGCAAATCCACGCGTGCGAGCATGGCCCCATCGAGTGTGACGGACATGTCCTTATGCATGAACAGACGCACGGAGGAAGGCGGTGCTGCATCTCCAGAATCACGCGTGACTGGCAGCGTGAGCGCTTTGTCATGCTTGAGCAGCGGTGCGGCGAGCAGAAAGACAAACATCAGCATGATGACCAGATCCAGCAGCGGCGTGATGCTGATCTCAGTGATGAGCCGGAGCTGAGTCCTATTGGAGAGCCGTTTCATGCGCGAGCACTGGGCGAGGAGAGTGGATTTGAAGGTGCACCACTAAAAGCAGGCATGCTGGGACTGCCCAGTGATGCCATGCTCGGCAGCGCGTCAGCGGTGAAGCGATGATCCACAAAGGCACGATCCAACACACCGCTGAGTTCCGCTGCAAAGTTATCCAGCCGCACGATCATGCCGCGAATGCGGTTCACGAGATAGTTGTAACCGATCATGCTAGGAATGGCGACGAGCAGGCCCACAACTGTCGTAAGCAATGCGGAGGAGACACCTGGAGCGAGCGCAACGAGTCCCGCATCCGCATTGGCACTGACAAGGCCACTGAATGCATCCATCACGCCCCAGATCGTTCCAAGCAGACCAAGAAACGGTGCGCTGCTCAAGGCAGTCGCGACGACACCCAAATGCGCCTCCAGCCGCAAAGCCGCCTGCGCCACGCTGCGCTCCATCACGGTCTGCACGGCATTCATTTGAGATGGAGTGATGCGTCCCGCTCCCTGCAATCGTGAGGCAAAGGTGCTGCCACTGGGGTCCTCCTCACCCACGAGATACCAGGCCATCTCACGCGTGGCATCATGATACACGAGGTCAAAAGGAGACCGCTCATAGTGCTCTCCACGCTGGAAGATCTCTAAAGGATGAGCACTCTCACGGAAGCCGCGCAGGAAGGATAAATTCGCCCGTTGCGCGCGTCTCAGTAAAAGAAATTTCCCCAACATCACCGCCCAACTGCACACCGAAAGCATTGCGAGCAAACCACAAATAACCCAGCCGGTAAGCGTGGTATGCTCCAGTCCAAATTGGAGTCCGGGGGAGAGGATGTCTTCAGTACGCATAAGCAGGTAAACTGCCGGTAGTTAAAAGACCTTAACAGTGTGGCGTCAACCTTGGCGGTGTGAATTTTGGCCATGCTTCTAATACTTTGAGTTTCACCGGTGATCCGGTATTGGATGCGCCCGTCCATGAGTTTCAAAAAGACCACCTCACTCTCCAACTTCGCATTTATCGCCCTCATCGTCATCGCGTTGGTGGCGGGGGCGTTCTATCGGCTGCCTGCGCTCGATGAGCGGCCCATGCACGCGGATGAGGCCATCCTTGGCTACAAGTTTGCGCAGTTTCAAACCAGCGGGCACTTCCAATACGACCCGAAGGACTACCACGGCCCCGGTCTGCATTACATCACGCGCTTGTGGTCCAGGATTGCTTTCTGGGGCGGTCCTGCGGACTGGACGGATGCGCAGTTGCGCACTGTGACTGCGGTCTGCGGCCTTCTTTTGCTCCTGATCATGCTGCTGCTCACGGATGCCCTCGGGCGCGGCGGCATCATCACCGCGCTACTTCTCTGCGCCGTCTCGCCGATGATGGTTTTCTACTCGCGCTACTTCATCATGGAGGTGCCGCTGGTCTTGCTGCTCACCATCAGCCTGGCATCGTTTTGGCGCTATTCTCAGGGTGGTGGGCGCTGGTGGCTTATCGTCGGTGGTGTGGCCATCGGCTTTCAGCATGCGACCAAGGAAACCTTCATCCTCAATGTCGGTGCTGCGCTAGTGGCCTGGTTCGTTGCGCATCTCCTCATCGGCCCCATGAAAGTGAAGAGCAATGGCCTCTCACTTGGCCCGGAATCGAAGCGTGGTGGCAAAGTCTGGCTGTGGGTAATCATTCCCGCCGTCTTGACGAGTGTGGCCATTTACTCGGGCGGATTTCACGACTGGAAAGCGGTCAAGGACAGTGCGCTGACCTATTTGAACTACTTCGAGCGTGCTGGGGGCAGCGGACATGAGAAACCGTGGAATTATTACATCAAGCTGCTGTTCTGGAATCAAGGCAATGGCATCGTGTGGACGGAGTCCTTCATCATCGTGCTGGCCGTCGTCGGCATGGTGCATGGGTTCATTGGCCAGCATATCAAAAAGCAGGCGCGTCAGGCCTTCGTCGTCTTCCTCAGCGTTTACGCCATCGTCCTGCTCGGCGGTTATTCCATCCTGGCCTACAAGACACCATGGGCCATCCTCAGCGCGCAGCACGCTCTGACGCTTCTCGCCGGTTATGGAGCCAGTGTGCTCGCTGGAGTCTTCCGCACTGGCATCATGCGTTTTGGCATCCGTATTGCCTTTGGCCTTGGCCTGTATCACCTCTGCTACCAGACCAAGCTCGCCATCCATGACTTCCGCGCGGATCCCAGCAATCCCTACGTCTATTCGCACACTGTCGCGGCCTTCCCGCGCCTGCTCACTCAGGTGGCGGAGGTTCAGGCCATCACACCAAAGCAGCCGCTGTCCATCCTCGTCATCAGTAAAGACGCTGGCTGGCCCATGCATTGGTATTGGCGCATGAACATGAACGCGCAATACACGACCACCGTGCCCGCAACTGATCTCACCGCTGGCATCATTCTCGTCGAGCAAGAGCAACTCCCCGCCGTGCAGCAGCGCCTCGGTGGCCGCGCCTACCACGACCACGGCTTCTATGGCCTGCGGCCAAACAACAACCTCGTCATGCTCATCGAGCCCGCCTTGTGGGAGCGCTTCGACGCCGCCAAGAAAGAAGCCGCCGTCACGCCTTGAGCCATGTCTGAGTCCGTTGCTCATCGATTCTCCGCGCACGCGATGGCCACCTCATTTGAGGTCATCATCTGGCAGGACGGCATCGACGCCGCTTACGCCGAGCAGGCCGCCAATGCCGCGCTGGATGAGATCGTGAGGCTTGAGGACGAGCTCAGCCGCTTCCGCGCCGCCAGTGACATCCGTCGCCTTGGCTTGCTTCAGGCGGGCGAGAGCTTCCGCGTCGGTCTCGCCGCCTGGGATTGCCTTTCGCTGGCCAAAGCCGTCCATGCGGAGACCAATGGAGCCTTCGACATCACCATCGGCCCCATGATGGAGCTATGGGTCACCGAAAGTGGCGAGCCGCGCCCCGTCAGCCAAGCCGTGCTCGACGAAGCGCGTCAAATCATCGGCACCCATCTCTTCGAGCTCGCCGAGGACGACCTCATCGTCACCGTCAAGGCCAGCAACATGATCTTCGACCTCGGTGCCATGGGGAAAGGCTACGCGCTCGATCAAGCCGCCGACGTCCTCGCCACCCACAGCATCTACAATGCCGTGCTCAATGCCGGTGACAGCACCGTGCTCGCACTTGGCACGCCGCCGGGTAAGGACGCCTGGAACATCACCCTCAGCGACGGCGCGCAGGCCGTCCCACTCACCGGACGTGCGCTCAGCGGCAGTGGCTTCGCCGTCAAAGGCGCGCACATCATGAATCCCCGCCTGTTCCAGCCCGTGCCCGTCCGCAAACGCCGCACCTACGCCCTCGCGCCCACCGCCGCCTTGTCCGACGCGCTCTCCACCGCCTTCATGATCATGACGCCTGAAGAAATCACCGCCCTTTGTGCCCGTAATGACAAAATCGAGTCGCTTGAGATAGAGTGTGCGTAAAGAAAAGAGAGAGACCGCACTAGCCAGTGATCTCATGTCCCCAACGTGTTCCCAAACTTGACCGCAGGCTGTGCGGTGGCCTATGATGCTTCATGCGTGCGCGCTTTATCAGTCCCTACACAGACTACGGCTTCAAGAAACTCTTCGGTGAGGAAGGGTCGAAGCCATTGCTCATCGACTTCCTCAACGAGTTGCTGCCGCCCCAACATCGCATTGCCAGCTTGTCGTTCCAGCCTTCCGAGCGAGCAGCCGAAACATCAGGCGCACGCAAGGCGATCTTCGACATCTATTGTCGCTCCGAGTCTGGCGAGCGTTTCATCGTGGAAATGCAGCAGGCCAAACAAGATTATTTCAAGGAACGCATGGTGTATTACTCCACCTTCCCGATCCGCGAGCAGGCGCAGCGCGGCGACTGGGATTTTAATCTCGCTGCCGTTTACTGCATTGGTGTGCTAGACTTCACCTTCGCTCCAGACGACGGCGCACCGCAGGTGCTGACCCGTGTGCAGCTCAAAGACCAGGGCAACACAGTCTTCTACGACAAGCTCAGCTACATCTACTTGCAGATGCCCTTGTTCACGAAGAGCGAGAGTGAGTTGACCAGCCATTTTGAGAAGTGGCTGTATTTTTTGAAGCACCTTGAAGACTTCGATGAGATACCCAGCATCCTGCGTGAGCCGGTGTTCATGGAAGGCTTTAAGATCGCGGAGCTGGCACGTTACGATGAAACGGAAGTCGCCGCCTATGAAGAGAGCTTAAAGGTGTATCGAGATATCAAGAACGTGATCGACTCAGCTACGCGCAAAGGCCGTGAGGAGGGCCGTGAGGAGGGCCTCGCACTCGCTCTCACGCGCTCAGTCGCGGCAGGCATGAGCGAGGCAGACGCCAGGCGAATGCTAGGACTTTAAGCAATAACAAATACTCACCATTCACCTCCCCACCATGCGCTCCCTCCTTCTCCTCCTCTCCCTGAGCACCTCGCTCATCGCCGCCGACTACACCATCAGCAACTTCGCCGGCACCGGCGTCAAAGGCGGCAGCGGTGACGGCGGTCCCGCGACCTCGGCACAAATCGACAATCCTTTCGGCGTCGTGCGCGGCCCGGATGGAGCCATCTGGTTCTGCGAATACACCGGCCAGCGCATCCGCCGCGTCGCCAAAGACGGCACCATCAGCACCATCGCAGGCACCGGGGCCAAAGGCTACAGCGGCGACGGCGGTCCCGCCTTGAAGGCCACCTTCAATCTGCCACACGAGCTGCGCTTCGATGCCAGTGGCAACCTCTTCGTGGTCGATATGGTCAACAACGTCGTGCGCAAGATCGACACGCAGACCCACATCATCACCACCATCGCCGGCACCGGCGTGGCAGGCTACAGCGGCGACGGCGGCCCTGCGGTGAAGGCCCAGTTGAAGCAGCCACACAGCATCCAGTTTGGTCCCGATGGCAGCCTTTACGTCTGCGACATCGGCAATCACGTCATCCGCCGCATCGACATGAAGACCGGCATCATCAGCGCCTTTGCAGGCACCGGCAAACCCGGCCCCACGCCCGATGGATCGCCCATCGAAGGCACGCCGCTCAATGGCCCGCGCTCCATCGACTTCGATAAGGCCGGCAACCTCTGGCTCGTCACCCGCAGCGGCAATCAGGTCCTCAAAATCGATCTCGCCGCCAAAAAAATCTCCCACATCGCCGGCACTGGCAAAAACGGCTTCACCGGCCACGGTGGCCCAGCCAAGCTCGCCACCCTCAGCGGCCCCAAGGGCATCTCCATTGATCCCGCAGGCAACGTCTGGCTCGCCGACTGCGAAAGCCACAGCATCCGCATGATCGACATCAAAACCGGCAACATCGAGCTCATCGCCGGCCTCAATCAAAAAGGCGACGGCCCTGATGGCGATCCCCTCACATGCAAAATGGCCCGCCCCCACGGTGTCTTCTGCGACGCCGACGGCACCATCTTCATCGGCGACAGCGAGTCCCACCGCGTGCGGCTCTTGAAGCGGAAATGACTATGCCATACGACCTCATAGCTATCGAAGATTTCTGCCGCTCCAAAGGTCTGCGTATCGAGAGATCGTCTCCGGAAGAGATTCGTGTGCGTTTCAGCGAAAATGTCGCGCTCTGCATCGCGAATACTGAAGCCGGAACCGATACTTATCTCGGGTTCTCCGATCGCACATGGCATACGCACGGAGAAGCGATGATCATGACTGGAACAGATACATACATTGAACTCGATCCATTTGGGGTGCTCGAAGGATTAAGAGTCGGGGAATTGCTGATCGGTAGCCGGTACCTCCACGGAGATCTGAAAGAACGATGGATTTTTCACCGGAAAGAAAGACAGGACTTTCAGTATTTTGAAGCGGGTGAGTCCATAACTGTTCAAAGAGCCGATCCAGTCGGCGCAGACAACTCCGGGGCTTCGCCCAGATTGAACACGGCCTTGCCGCGTTGAGCGGTATCACTCAAGCGAAGCCTTCCTGCAGAACCTGAGCAGCAGATGCCCAGCTTTACGCTCAGCGTCATCATGGTTGGTGATTTCCAGCAGATTCATGGAGGCCAGCAGATTGGCTTCTGGAGGAATCTGCGGGCCTGACCGAATCTGCTGGAGGAAATCATGTTTCCGGGTGTGCTTTTTGTTCGCTTCCGTGGCGGAAGTTGGTTTCTAAACATCTTTTTGGTCGTTTCCTTGGCGGAAATTGGCTTCCATACATCTCCTTGGTCATTTCCATGGAAGAAAATGGCTTCTAGACATCTTTTTGGCCATTTCCGTGGCGGCAGTTGGCGTCTAGACATCTTTTTGATCGTTTCCTTAGCGGAAGTTGGATTCTATCGAGATAGATGGTCATTTTTGTGGTGGAAGTTGGTTTCCACTCGTTTGTCTTGGCATTGGCAGGACGGAAGTGGGTGCCCAAGTGTTTCACGTGTCATGGGCAGGTGTATGGCCTGCTTCATTCCCTATTTCACAGGCCGCAGCGGGTGAATTGCTTATTGGATGGACGGCGATGGCCAGATTTGTTATCATGGGGTGCAATTCATGATTTAATCCTGCATCCTCCACTATCATGGCGCGACTCAATTTTGTCTTCCTCGACTCGGGGCTCGACTTGACGCTGGGGATGCTCAACCAAATAGCCTTATGCGTGATCTGACTTCATTCTTAAAGAACCCATTTGATGATTTAAAAATCAGCATCACCCGGCTGATCGTGTTCACCACGGATCATCTCCAGCGCATGAGCGCCAATAACGCCAGCGGGGAGCTTACGGCGCGCATCACGGCAACCACCAGCGCCTTCGGCCTGGTGGAGGAGTGTACCTCGGATGATCAGATCCGCCTTGGCATCCGCATGGCGCGCAAGCAGGCGAAGACGGATTTCCGTAAGCAGACGCTGCCGCCCGCTGTGGAGCGCATCGAGGCCGGACTCATCGCCGCTTACTCCAGCAGCTCCCCGCTGCTGATCGAGGCCCTGCCGCATGGCCGTAACATCTTCAATACCTGCCGTGACGACGAGGTGAAAACGCACCTCGAAACGCTGATCACCGTCGTCACTGCGCATGCGGCGGATTTCGCCCCCGCCATCGTCACGCTGGCCACCACGCTGAAAAGCGACTGGTTGGCCATCCACGCCGCCAGTGAGAGCGCCACTGGTGCCAAAACGACGACGGAGGAAGGCAAGCGCCTCGCGCGTGAGAACCTGCAGCTCATGCTCTTCCTCACCCTGCTGAAGCTGGGTGCTATGTTCCCCCGCCAGCCCGAGAAACTGTCCCTCTACATGCAGCAGCACCTCCTCGAAGTCCCCGGATCCAGCGAAGAAGCCCCCCCACCCGCCCCGACGCCCCCACCAGCGCCGTAAACCTCCACCCACACGAAACTGTGGGCGAATCTGATCCGTCCAGTGTCCTCTCTCCAACCGCAGCCCATGCAACTCACCTGATTCTATGAAGTCCTTTCTTATCGCATGGATGACCCTTGGAGCCGCCATACTTTCCGCTGAGGACAGAGCTGGGGTGCCAGCGTCGCCAGGGACGAACATTGTGTCTAAGCTCGAACAGATTGTGAGCCTGCGTCAGCAAGCAGCTCAGCATCACGCATCCCTGGTGAGTGCGAACAGGAAACAATATGATTCAGCCTTTGATCTTGCAGTGGCGAAGGCTCAACTGGATTTGGCTAGGGAGCGGCGCGCAGAGGTGGACTGCCTCAAGGCACTGAATCAGATCGTTGCCCTTCGGAAGAAGGCTGTTGAACTCGAGACGGCTAAGGAGTCCGCAGGACAGGGAAGCGGCTATGCTGTTATTGAAGCATCCGCAGCGCTACTCCATGCGGAGATCGATGTGGAACGAGAGATCCAGAAACAGAAGGCAGGAACGAAATGACCACCATGATAAACCAAGAAGCCGACAACGGATGCAGGCAACGGCTTGTAAGGCATCTGTCGTGTCATCGACGCTTCCCGCTCGCCATCGCCTGATCCGACTCGTTAGACAGAAACCAAAGAGGAATGCCATCCGACCATCCACCGCAAAATCAGTCTTACGAAGAGCGCGTCTCGTGTTGGATTCCGCCTGACCGTGGTGCGATCCATGTGAAAGTCGTCACCATACCGCATCACGATCCGGTGGAGATGAATGCCAAGCAAGTAAGAGAGTTCGCAGCGAACCTTCTCAAGTTGGCCGATGAGCTAGGGGACAACTAACGATGCACGAGAAGCGATCAATTCATGGCTCCGATTGAAGACAATCAACGGTTGAGGCCCTTCGAGGCTGTCATCTGGAAACCGGATCCGGAATCTTTAGGCATCCGCGCGACCTTCCTTGCGACCGATCTAGATGACGCGAAAAGACAACTGGAGTCGGAGCATGGGGCTGGCTGTGTTTACACTTTATTCAACGAAGACGATGCGGCGAAGCCAAGATAGGAACTCCAAGCCTAACATTAAAGGGTGCAGTGCTCCGCGCCTGAGCGAGATGCCACTCGAGTTGAACACTCCCTTGCTGCGTTGAGCTGCATCACTCAAGCGAAGCCTTCCTGCAGAACCTGAGCAGCAAGAAACCACTGCTTTCGAATCCCATCGCCCGCCGCAAGTGAATGCATTCCGCACTTGCCCGTTTCTCATCAGCAAGCGAGCGTGCGCGCATGTCCAACACGTCCCGCCTTTGCTGGCTCAGTCTCTGCCTGCTCACCGCTTGCGGCAAGCAAGCTGCCCCCACCACGGTCGCCCCACCGCCAGTGGCCCCATCGGCCACGCCTCCGCCAGCAGCCGCCAAGCCTGCCGCTGCCGTCAAAGCTCCCACGCGGGAAGAGCTCGCCGACCTCGCGGGCAAGCTGACGCAGATGCCCCCGGAGCAAGCCAAGCTCATTGCCGCGCCCATCAAGGCCGCAGCTCCCCCTGCCCTGCCCGCCAAGCCTGCCGTGAGCGAAGAAGTCCGCAAACCCGAGGCACCCAAACCTTCCGCAAAGCCTTGAGCCTCGAGCTGAAACACTTTCACGGCAGCGCGCTCACGCCACACCTCGACGCACTCGGCGCACTCCGCATCGCCGTCTTCCGCGAGTATCCGTATCTCTATGACGGCAGCCTCGACTACGAGCGCGACTACCTCCAGACCTACACGCGCTGTGAGCAAAGCCTCGTCGTCCTCGCCTTGGATGGTGAGCAAGTCGTCGGTGCCACCACCTGCCTGCCCATGACCGCCGAAGGCCCCGAATTCCAGTCCGCCTTCATCCAAGCCGGTGGTTATGATTTGAGCCGCCTCTGCTACTTCGGCGAGAGCATCCTCCTCCCGCCCTACCGCGGCCAAGGCATCGGCAAGGAATTCTTCGCGCGTCGTGAAGCCCATGCGCGCGCCATCGGAGCCACGCACGCGACCTTCTGCGCTGTGGATCGCCCGCTGGACCATCCACAGCGACCAGCAGGCTACCGCACGCTGGAAACCTTCTGGCAGGCTCAGGGATACACCCTGCAGCCCGCCCTCCGCGCCACGTTCATCTGGCAGGAGATCGGCGAAGCCGCTGAATCCCCCAAAACACTCACCTATTGGCTCAAAACCTTGTAACAAAGCCCCGCACCCATCATGACCCTCGACGACCTCCGCCATCAAGTCTGTGAAGCCAACCGCGCCCTTCCCGCCAGCGGCCTCGTACGCCTCACCTGGGGCAACGTCAGCGGCATCGACCGCGAAAGCGGGCTCTGGGCCATCAAGCCCAGCGGCGTCGATTACAACGACCTCACCCCCGCCGACATCGTCGTGCTCGATCTCGACGGCCACGTCGTCCACGGCCACCTGCGACCCTCCAGCGACACCAAAACGCATCTCCATCTCTACCGCGAGTTTCCCAACATCGGCGGCATCACCCACACCCACAGCCTGCACGCCACCATGTTCTCCCAGGCCGGCCGCGAGCTGCCCTGCTTTGGCACCACCCATGCCGACCACTTCCACGGCACCGTCCCCATCGTCCGCGCCCTAACGCCAGAGGAAGTCGCCGCCGACTACGAGCACCACACTGGCGTCGCCATCGTCCAGCGTCTGCGCGAGCTCAATCTCGATCCCCTTGAGATGCCCGCCGTCCTCCAGCTCCATGACGCCCCCTTCACCTTTGGGCGGAGCGCCATGGACTCACTCCACAACAGCATCGCCCTCGAAATGTGCGCCCAGATGGCCCTCGGCAGCTGCACGCTCAATCCCGCCCTCGCCCCCATCCCCGAGCACATCCTTGAAAAGCACCATCTCCGCAAACACGGCCCTGAAGCCTACTACGGGCAGGGGAAGCATTGAGGCATGCAGGTGGCAAATGTCACCACAGCGCGGATGGATTGACGATTGATGAACAGGGATTGCTGATTGCTGAGGTGATTGCCCTCGAAGCGTGCGTGCCATCCTTCGAAAATCAAAAATCGTTGCTCATCAATCGTCAATCAAACCAAGCTCCCGAAAGCCTCCCCGCACACGCCTCCACCAAAAGCTTTCTCCCCCAACCTCACCGCTGAGGCTGCGGCGCATATGGATACCAGCGTCCTTGATACCACTGCCCCTGCGGAGCCTGCTGCGGCTGCTGGGGCGGATAGTAACCCTGCTGCGGCTGCTGCGTCGGGTACGGCTGCGGATACGGCTGCGCGTAGCGCTGCTGCGGCGGATAGGGCTGCTGATAGGCCTGCTGGGGATAATACGGTTGCTGCGGCGGCGGTGCCTGCGGCTGGGGCTGCGGTTGAGGAGCCGGCTGGCCATGGCTACCCATCGCCGACACACCCGCCTTGGCGATCCCACCCGTCGCCTTCACCGTCGCCGTCGCCAGACTCCCCGCCACCCCCAATGGCACCGTCACCAGAGAGCAACTGACAAGACAGGTGGAAAGCAAAACGGCTGTGGAGAAGCGAAGCAGCATGATGAGCACACCCATACTCGCCTCGGGGCGCTTTGTCATGCGTGGTGTGCAAACGTCACGCCCCTATTGGATAGACGAATGATGAGCATTCGATTGTTGATTGCTAAAGGGATACTCTTCGTCGCGCGCATTGACACCTTCTAAAATCAAAAATCCTTGTTCATCAATCGTCAATCATCCCAGCCGTCGCAGACTTTTGGCACCTTTGTCTGTCCCTGAGTTTCCAACCCGGCCATCCATCGCGCCAGCAGCCCAAAAAGACGTTCCATCATGCCATGCGGGTCCATCAGCATGCCAAACGGATGAATGAGTGCATGAATGCGCA
>JANOBP010000046.1:0-5334 GCA_031411715.1 Verrucomicrobiaceae bacterium
GGAAACACCAGCCCCAGGAAACCAGCGATGATGGTGGAGAACACACGGCTCTTCGGTAGCACACGGTCCAGGAGCTTCGCTGGCAGGAAGGCATCGATGAAGCCGGAGAGAAGTGTGCCAAGCAGAATGTAGGGTGCGCCCTCGAAGACAATGCTGAGGAAAGCGACGAGAATGTCGCCGGTAGGGCTGGGTGCGGGGAGGGTCGCGAGGGTCATCTTGGTGGAGGGTGTTCTAAACGCGATGAACAGCGGCATTCAAGCGAGAAACCTTTACCACAATTGCCCATCTCTAAGCCATTGCTTCACCAGAGCGCGAAATGCAGCCACAGCGGGATCGTCACCCTCCTTCGCCCACACCATCACCAGCGGGATGGTCTGCTGGGGTTTCAGAGGGATGAGCGCGATGTTTTTGCTCATCGTGCTTTCCGGCACGATGCCAATGCCTGATCCAGCCTCGACGTATTGCAAAATAGTGCCGATAAGACTCGGCGTATGTGCCACGCGCGGCGCGAAACCGCCTTCCGCGCAAGCCGCATGGATGGCATCATGCGAGCCTGCGCCCTCCCGACGTGCCAGGATGATGAGGGACTCTCCTGCGAGCTTCTTCCACGGCAGCGAAGTCATTTTCGCCCACGCGTGATCTTTTGGCACCGCTGCACAGAATTTCTCCTCCCGCAGCAACAGCGTCTGCAAGCCCAGCGCCTCATGCGCCAGCACCGGACGGGTCAAACCGACCGACAAGCGGCCCTTGGACACCATTTCCCACACACGCTCCGGCGTTCGCTCTTCAAGGATCACCGTCACACGAGGAAAGCGCTTGCTGTATTCCTTCAACAACCGCGAGAGAAACATCCGCGTCGGCGGACCAATGTAGCCGAGCCTCATCTCGCCCTCCTCACCACTGGCGGTGCGTTTGACTCGGCGTAGGGATTCTTCAAGCCGCTCCAAGATCAAACCCGTCTCATGCAGCAGCACCGCACCCGCTGGAGTCAGCCGTGGCGAGCGCCGTTCCCGCTCGATGAGCTGCGTGCCCAACTCCCGCTCCATTTCCTGCACCGCCCGGCTTAACGCTGGCTGCGCGATGCGCAAACGCCGTGCCGCACGCGAGAAGCTCAGCTCCTCCGCCACCGCCTGAAAATATCTCAAATGCCGCAGTTCCATGTGGCGGCCACTCTGGCGCTGCGTCTTGCTGATGCAAATCCGGGCTGCGACGACGCTTGACGCAAATTTTACTGTCAGAAATGGGCGGTTTCTGACAAAGTCCGTACGCAACCCGCATGATTCTACCTTCCTTCTCATTTTATGGCGTTCTGACTTTGGCCGCCTCACTTTGTCTGGCGGCCATGCCCGCGCAGGCGGGGGTGGAGAACTTGATCTCCCTCGGGAACGTCAACTCGGCTCAAATCGAGATGCAGGCCTTGGGACCGGGTGCCAGCGTGACTTCCTTGGCTTTTTTTGCCGCCGCAGACACGGAGCACGGCACGGAACTCTGGCGCTACAACGGCGGATCGGCCTCGCTTTGGAAGGATGTGCGCCCAGGCCCTGAATCGAGCAATCCATCTCAGTTCACCACGGTCGGCAGCTATGTCGTCTATGTGGCTGACAATGGCGTGCATGGCCCAGAACTCTATACCACGGCCAATATCAACGTTTCCGGCTTCTTGGGCGAGGTACAGCCTGGCACTTCCCATGCTGCACCGGTGATCCTCGGCGCGAGCAACGGCTGGCTGTGGTTCACCACCGATGCGACGGGCACCAATGCCTCCGAGCGCTTCTCCACCGAGTTGTGGGTGACCAATGGGGTCAATGCGCCGCAGAAACGCGGGGTCTTTGCCGCGAACTCGCTGACACAGGTCACCGTGCTGACCACCCGCGCCACGTTGCTCTTCCTCGCACGTGGCCTCACGGATGCCTCAGGGGTCTTGAGCCTCTATCGCGTGGAGGGCAGCGGCAATGCCGTGTTCGTCGATACGTTGCGCACCAATCCAAACAAGCCGGTGCCTACTTCACCCGTGTATGCCGCCACGACGAACTTTGTTTGCTATCAATACATCGACATCCCCGACGAGCCGCGCCTGTACACCCTCTCGTCAGGCGCTTTGAGCATGCTGGCGGACATCATGCCCGGTCTTGCCGACAGCCTGCCCACCCATTTTGTCTCCAATGGCACGGATCGCATCTGTTTTGCCGCCACCTCGGCCGACAATGGTCGTGAAGTGTGGACCACGCTGGGATCGACTGGCACGACCACGCTTTTGGCCGATGTGACCGCTGGCGCTGCCAGCAGCAATCCCACCGCCTTGATCATGAGCCGTGGTAATCCTGGCATTTTCTTCCAGGTTGAAAATGGAGCCGCGCGAGATCTCTACTATGCCGAGGCAGGAGCCACGCCGGTGTTTCGCTTCTGCGATGCCGGTGTGGAGAACACGACGCAGCCCACCATGGTCAGCGGGACGGTGCTCGCCTACCTAAAGCAGGCGCCAACTCTCTTCCGTGTGCGTCAGGCCGATGGCAAAACAGGCAACACCTTCAACACCGGCCCTTCTTTTGCCTCCGTCTCACGCTTTTGGAACAGCAGCACCGCGACTCCGATGGGCAGCGCGGTATATTTGACGGCCACGCAAACGAGCGTCGAAGAACTCTATCGGCATACCGGTGGCGATGTGCTGAAAGTCAGCGTGCCCACACCACCCGGCGGCTCTGCCAAACCGAGGAACTTTTTTCCCTACGGCACGTCGGAGCAGCTCTTTGTCGGCAGCACCAACACCCAGCCCACACTTTATCGCCTCAACAGCGGCTCAGCGACTGCGGTGCCAATGGACACGCCGTCGGATTCCTTCGCCAGCAATGCCTCCAGCCTGGCCGCTGACTTCACTGAGGTGGCGGGCATGCTGTTCTTCACCGCGTATGATGGTCATGACCGCCGCCTGTTTCAATCATCCACGGGCCAGCAAAACAGCGCCGCTGCGGTGAGTGATATTTATGATCCCGAGCAGCTCGTGGTCGCTCATGGACGCCTTTACCTGCTCGGTCGGTCCAACCCTGGCGGCACCGGAGTAAAGAAGCTCTACGGGATCGAAATCATGGGCGCAAACTACAGCGCCGAACTGGTAAACAGCCCGACCGGTTACAACACCACCGCGCTCAAAGCTACAGCAGGCCAGTTGTTCTTCGTCGAGGAGCACAACAGCACCATCGAGCGTCTCAATGCGCTCGATGCCAGCTTCACCGTGACGACCATCAGCGCCTTCTATAAAGACACCACGGGCGTTGGCATCACACATCTCACCGCCAGTAGCGGTCACATCTACTTCACCGCGCAGGAGAGCAGTTCGCCCACGGCCAAACGTGTCATCTGGAGCACGGATGGCACTCCTGCGTCACTCACGACTCCGGGTTCGTCGATCTTCAATCCGCAACTTCTTGGTTCACTTGGAGATGCATGCATCTTTTGGTTCGATCCTGGCACAGGCAGCCAATACTTCATGTTCAACTGGGATTCAGACTCCGGCGGCGGTCCCTATAACTTCCTCAACAGTAGCAACTTCAACACACCCGAAACGCACCGCCTCAGCAGCAAGCCATCAGGTGTGGAGTATGCTGGTTGGTTTTATTACACATTACAATCCGGCAGGTTGCTTCGGACCAACGGCGTGGACGTTGAGGTCATATTTGACAATTCAAGCTTTGCCGTGCGCGCCGAATTCCTCGCGACTCTGCCAGACAAGCTGGTCTTCATGGCCGTGCGCGGTGACTTTACCTGCCGATTCTTCCGATACTCGTCTGCGGAAGGCTATGTGAGCGAGTTTTGGTCAACGCCACAGCCCAGCATGCCGTGTCCTTTGGTCGCCATCGGCAGCAAGCTTCATTTCACCACCTGCGAGTTTAATTCCAACATCGGCACCACCCAACTCTGGCGCACTGACGGCACGAATACCGGCACTCAGCTCATTATCCACAACCTCGCGCAGCGTAAGCTCGCCAATGTGCCCATGGGCGTTTATCGCGGTCATCTTGTGCTCACCGCCGCTCGTAACAATGGCAGCGACTCCATGGAGCCTGCGCTGCTGAATGCCACGCCGCTGATTCCTCAACCATTTGTTCTACATGGCCTGCGTGCACAGCCTGTGTCCTTCAATTACGCCCAACTCATCCTAGGTCCATCCACCGATGCCGATGGCGACACGCTCACGCCGGTGCGTCTCTTCAACTCCTACGGCACGCTCACTCGCAATGGCAACGCCGTGGCCATCAGCACAGACATTGCTCCCGGCGATACCTTTGAATGGACTCCACCACCCGCTGACTCAGGAGTGCTTTATCCTTTCTTCCTCTACTGCAGCGACGCTTGGCAGGAAGGCACCTCTTATCAGCTCATCAACCTCCAGACTCCCTATGATGTCTGGCGCAATGCACAGTTCCCGATTGGTGTGGGCGACACCATCCCTCCGCAGAACAGCGCACCAGATGATGACTTCAACGGCAACGGCTTGCCAAACATCTTTGAACAACTCTTTGGCCGTGATCCGCGCGCAGCCGACTACACGCCCGGTTGGGTGCCATCCGTGGCTGGTGGAGGCACAGTGATGCGCTACACTTTCACGCGTGCTGCCACACTGCCACAAGGCTCCGTGCTCACGGTTGAGTGCTCACCAGACCTGACCGCATTCTCATGGAATCCGGTCGCGACAAAGAATGAAAACACCGCGTGGACAGGTGTAGCGACAGTTTCCGAAACCACGCTGGTGGATGGACGTGTGCGAGTGGATGTTGATACGCCTATCAGCGCCAACTGCGGCTTCTTCCGCCTCCAGGTCGCCTATTGATGCCTGATGCCGCATCGGTATCAAAGCCATAGCGAAACTCTATTTCCGTTACTGCTCAGCATGCGGCAGAGATTGCGCCGCACATGCATCCCGCGCGCACATTTCTCGCTTTAAGCCTCCTCTCCATCACCGCGATGGGTGAGGACTCCTTGAAATGGAATTTCCAGGCCCGGGCGCGCGGTGAGATGCGGCAGAACGTTTATGACTTCGACAATAGCCGCAGCGCCGTGACCGATGACACCTGGTTGCTGCATCGCATCCGCATCGGGGTCGAGTGGCAGCCGGTTGAGTGGCTACGCATCGCGGTGCAGGGACAGGATGTGCGCGAGTCCTTCTCCAAACGCGCCGGCATCCCGCTGCAAAACGGCGCAGAGGGCGATGACGCTTTCGATCTGCGCCTCGCCAGCATTGAACTCGGTGATCCGAAGCACCTCAGCGTCAAACTCGGCCGCCAGGTGCTCAGTTATGGCGATGAGCGCCTCGTCGGCCCGCTGGAGTGGCTGAATTTT
>JANOBP010000047.1:0-2054 GCA_031411715.1 Verrucomicrobiaceae bacterium
TGGCCGATGACATGGGTTTGGGCAAAACGCTGCAAACCTTGACCCACATCCTCATCGAGAAGGAAAGTGGCCGCATGCAGCATCCATGCCTCATCATTGCTCCCACGAGCGTTTTGCGGAACTGGATCAATGAGTCGATCAAATTTACGCCCACGCTCAGTTTGTTGCTGCTACGCGGCCAATCGCGCAAAAGCGACTTCAAGCACCTCAAGCAATACGATCTCGTCGTCACCAGCTACCCGCTGCTCGTGCGTGACGCCGACATCATGCAGGCGCAGGAGTGGCACATCGTCGCGCTCGATGAAGCGCAGAACATCAAGAACCCCAAGAGCCTCGCTGCGCAGACTTGCAGTGGCTTGAAGGCCAAGCACCGCCTCTGCCTCACCGGCACACCGATGGAAAACCACCTCGGTGAGCTGTGGAGCCTCTACAACTTCCTCATGCCCGGCCTGCTGAGCGACGCCGACACCTTCCGCCAGCATTACCGCAATCCCATCGAGCGTGATGCCGATGCGGAGCGCCAAAAGCAGCTCAGCACTCGCATTCAGCCGCTGCTCCTGCGCCGCACCAAGGACGCCGTGGCCAAAGAACTGCCGCCGAAGACCGAAATCCTCCACAGCATCGAACTCGGCCAGGCGCAGACCGATTTATACGAAACCATCCGCGCCGCCATGGACAAACGCGTGCGCGAAGCCATCGAGGTCAACGGCTTGGATCGCTCGCAGATCATCGTGCTCGATGCGCTGCTCAAACTCCGCCAAGTCTGCTGCCATCCGCATCTCTTAAAGCAGGAAACCGCCCGCGACGTCACCGACTCCGCCAAAACGTCCTTCCTCATGGACGATCTCCTGCCCAGCCTCATCGAAGAAGGCCGCCGCATCCTCATCTTCTCGCAGTTCACCGAGATGCTCGCGCTCATTGAGGCCCGCTTGAAGAAAGACGGCACGCGTTATGTAAAACTCACCGGCAGCACCAAAGACCGCGAGACGCCCATCCAGGAATTCCAAGCCGGCCAAGTCCCCGTCTTTCTCATCAGCCTCAAAGCCGGCGGTGCAGGCATCAATCTCACCACCGCCGACACCGTCATCCACTACGACCCCTGGTGGAACCCCGCCGCCGAAGCCCAAGCCAGCGACCGCGCCCACCGTATCGGCCAAAAGAACCCCGTCTTCGTCCACAAGCTCATCTGCGAAAACACCATCGAAGAGCGCATCCTCAAGATGCAGCAAAAGAAAGCCGCCCTCGTCGAAGGCCTCCTCTCCGGCCGCACCGACAAACTCCAGCTCACCCAGGCCGACATCCAGGCGCTGTTCATGGCGGATGGAGTCTAAAGAACGCGTCTTGATCAGCACGGTAAAGAGTTGCGCAGTCCGCTGCATTCGTGGCAATCTCATTGCATTCATGAGATGAAATTTATTGGCCATTTTTTCGCCCTCACTCTTCTGCTGATATTCAGCGGTGAACTTTCGGCTATTGCTTGCGATAGGTCTCAGAGACTAAGGCTTCCGGGTTCCAGCTTGGCGGCGCTCACGCCACTTTTTGTTGTGATCTTTTACCTAATCGGCGTCGTCATGCCTCGAGCTTCAAGTGTTACAAAATGGAGTGGAAGACTCGCACAGATCCTGATCGTGCTGGTGATGTTTTATCCTGGGTACATCTACAGCCGATTTTCACTCAGAATCGAGGTGAAGGGAACTTTATCCTCTTTGGAAATCGAGAGGTTTGTGAAAGAGTTCCAAGTGCCTTTTATCAGCGAAGGCAATGGTACTTCTTTTTGCATTGTGATTCCACGGAGCCTTTATGATCCGAGAATGGAGGTCTTTCTGAAGGAGCTCGTAGCTACACCAACAACACACGTGAAAGCCTCGAATGCATTTTAACCAAGCTGCTCCTCATGGCGGAGTGATTCACGCCTGAGAGGGCACGGACCAGCCGTGGGTGTTGCTGGAATCGACGGCGGCACGTTGTAGCAGGCGGGCGAGGAGCAAATACTGCGCTGCCTGGGAGCCGACGTTCCATGCCATCTCCGAGCAACTGGAGCAGCGAAACGCGGA
>JANOBP010000048.1:0-26369 GCA_031411715.1 Verrucomicrobiaceae bacterium
AGCAACGGCCCCGGACTCGCCCCCGATGGCAATTTCGTCCTCGGCGAATTCAGCGTGCGCACCGACCCAATCGACGCCAAGCGCAGCAAACGCGGCGGTGCCGAGCAGACGCTCAAGAATCCCAAAGCCGATTTCCAGCAAGAAGGCTTTGATCTCGCCTTCACTCTCAAAAAAGGCAATCGCGACAAAGGCTGGGCCGTCAGCCCACAGGGCGGCTTCCGTCATGAAGCCACGTATGAATTCGACAAGCCCATCACCCAGGAAGGCGGCACGCAATTCACCATCCAGATGACCAGCAACTTCCAGAACGGCAAATACAACCCCGGCCGCTTCCGTCTGTGGGTCACCAGCAGTCCCATCGTCCGCTTCGGCACCGCCCAAGCCGTCGCCGAAGCCCTCAAAGCCCCCAAACGCACACCAGCCCAAACCGCCGTGCTCACCCAGCACTTCCTCAATCAATTCAAAGACTACCAGACGCAAAAGAAACTCCTCGCCACCGCCAAGAAGCCGCTGGCGATTGATCCTCAGCTCATCGTCCTCGAAACCAAGCACACCGACTCCCAAAAGCCCATCGTGCTCGATCCCAAACTCATCCAACTCCGCCGCGACGCCGACCTCAGCACCAAGCAGCTCACCAACAAGCGCCTGACCGCTGCACAAGATCTGGCATGGGCGCTGATCAACTCACCAGCGTTCTTGTTTAATCATTGATGGATCAACGACTGACTATCGAGGTCGCTGGGGCAATCCTTGGAGGCATTTTGTCGCCATTACTTGTCACTGGGCTTTTCAGAAGTGTCCGTTGGCACGGGCAGCGGGCAAACTTGGTTCGCAAACAGGTTGTGTGTCCCTCTTTGGTGAAGTGGTTTGCCATGATAGCCACTCTATTCTTTGCAGGCATCACTTTGCTGTCCTGCCTCTACGACAAGCCAAATAGTCAGTGGACTGGTCTGGTTGCTGGAGGTGTTGTGACTCTGGGTGCGGGGCTGTTCTGGATAGATTGCGCTTTTCGACGACTGGTTTACGACGAATACCAAATCATGCTTTTCAGCGCCTGGAGAATGGACCGGCATGCAGCTTGGGAGGAAATTCGGGACATTTCATATTCGCCACTGTGTCAGTGGTTCGTTTTAGATGCAGGTGGTAGAATGTTTCGCGTTTATGAATTCATGTCTGGCATCAGAGAGTTTATCGAGTGTGCTGAAACACGGGGAATCAAGGCGCCCCCAGTCCTTAGACAATCGTTTAACTAGCTAGCCTTTGCGAAAGTTCGCGGCCGCCTCCTGGAGTGCTCCAGTCCTCTGGAGCTTTTCGCACACCAAGGAACGCTCGAAAGCGCCGAAGGACCGGCGCACTCCAGGACGCTGCCGCGCCGAAGCAGAAGCCGTTCGCCATGATTGACTCCCTGCGCTTGTCATCGTAGCGTCAAGACAACGTGAACTCCGAAAAAAAACAGATCTCAATCCGTGTAACGAAGGCCATTCGCTTGAAGCCTTCTACCACCGATTACGCGACCTTTGCGGCCACGACGGCGAAGGTTTTGGGAGTGACCGCGCTGAACGGGCCAAGAACGAAGCCCAACAGGCGCGTGCTCTCGCTGATGAACTTGGAATCCTAAAGGTAGTCGATTTCGACTGGCCGACTCTCCAAGCCAGTGATCCAGGACTCCACTTCGGCACCGAGCATCTCGTTGAATTTGACTCGTTTCGACAGCGAGTCGGTAAAACAACGGTTCCGCCCAAGTTCGGCCTCATCCCAGCCATCGTCTCATCACCACGCGCCAATCTCCGTGATGATCCAGCGATTCCAGCTTTTAAGCAGCAGCTTGAATTCATTCACGCCACGCCGCTGGAATACCTGGAGCGCTGGATCGCCGCAAATGAGGTGTTTGAGGACGATGTGCGGCTCACGTCCGTGGTGGAGTGGTCAGATGGGCGAATCTCGCTTTCTATCAGTCAGCCGCAATATCACGGCGAACCAGCGACGCATCGCGAGATCGAGTCCTTCTTCACCGCCGCTGGATGGACTCGCATCCCTGACGACTCCGGCCATCTGCTATTCTTCAACTACGCCTTCAATGTCCTCGCCATCGACGCGCTGTCTCGCAATTGCTACATCAAAGACGGTAACT
This sequence comes from Verrucomicrobiaceae bacterium, assembly GCA_031411715.1. Classification (GTDB taxonomy): domain Bacteria; phylum Verrucomicrobiota; class Verrucomicrobiia; order Verrucomicrobiales; family Verrucomicrobiaceae; genus Prosthecobacter. The sequence goes on from JANOBP010000048.1 coordinate 2,132, forward strand.
TGCTCCCGTTCGATGTGATCCTTTGTCGTCCCGATGAAGCGATTCAGAACTTCTTGAAACTCTTCCCCGACTGAATCTTCGCCACCAACTTGCACCCGTGTCGATTCGCTCCACGTTCGCGGCTTCATGACCGAACTGGAAAGCAATGACACTTACGAGGGCTACGACGCGGACGTCGTGCGTAGTGTCTGGGCGCTTGGGCAGATCGTGCCAGGGAATGATTCGGAGATCTGGCGCAAAGACGAGTTTGGCGCGTGGATGCACAGGCGTGAGTATCGCAATCGCCATTCGGAGTTTGGTTGGGAAATCGCCGATTACGGCTATAGCCGCCGCATGACTGGCATTGCCTCCTTGCGGCCGATGCAGTGGCAAAATAATCTCGATTTCATGGTCGCCGCTCGGAATCAAGCGGTCATCACGGCAGATGGCCTGCGCAATGCGCGTCGCTTGTTTTAAAATGCTGCTTCAGCAGGCGACACTCTGACATTGGGAGCAAGTCGGCCATCACCGCCATCGTTTTACCGGCCGCATGAGCCGACTCGTCTCCATTTTTCTCCTCGCGGTTTCAACAGCCACCGCCGCTGATTTCTCCAAAGACATCTTTCCTGTGCTGCAACGCGCCTGCTTCGAATGCCATGGCCCCGACAAACAGAAAGGCGATCTGCGACTCGATGTGCCATCTCCCAAGCATCACGAAGTCGGCACGGACCTCATGCGCCGCATCCAGCTCCCACAAAGTGACAAAGAAGCCATGCCCAAACGTGGCGACCGCCTCAAGCCTACTGAAGTTTCGCTTCTGCGTGAATGGATCGTCGCAGGAGCCAAATGGCCCGACAAAGTCGAGTCCCTCAAGCATTGGAGCTACATCCCACCCGTGCGTCCTCAAGTGCCCGCTGGTGCGAAAAACCCCGTCGATGCCTTTATTCAGCAGAAGCTCCAAGCCGCAGGCCTCAAGCCCTCACCGCCCGCTTCGCCGGAAATTCTCATCCGCCGCCTCTCCCTCGATCTCACCGGCCTGCCGCCCGCTTTGTCGGACTTGTCCGATCTTTCGGGTAAGAAGTATGAGGCGCTCGTGGACTCGCTTCTCGCCTCCAAAGACTTCGGCGTCCGCTGGGCTCGCCCTTGGCTCGATCTGGCCCGCTACGCCGACTCTCATGGCTTCCAGCGGGATGACTTGCGCGACATCTGGGCCTATCGCGACTGGGTGGTCGATGCGCTGAACGCCAACATGCCTTTCGATCAATTCACGCGCGAGCAAATCGCCGGAGATCTGCTTCCCAATGCCACGCCCTCTCAAATCATCGCCACAGGTTTCCATCGTTGCACGCCCACCAATGTCGAGGCTGGCACCGAGCCGGAGGAAAGCCGCATCAATCAAGTCATCGACCGCGTGAACACCACCGGTGCTGTGTGGCTCGGCACCACGCTCGAATGCGCGCAATGCCACAACCACAAATACGATCCCATCAGCCAGCGCGACTACTACTCGATGCTCGCTTTTTACAACAACACCGAGAAAGAGGCCGAGCGCGCCAATCCGAAGACCCCAGGCTCCATCGCCTTCAATGGCAGCCCCTACACGCTACCAGATGCGGGCCGCGAAAAAGAGCGCAGCAAGCTCAGCGCCGAAATCAAAGCTCTCGACACTCAAATCGCCGCCGCCACTGCCAAAACACCCGCGAAGGCCGCCAGCAATGCCTTCACCGTGCTCAAGCCCGAGGCCTTCCTTACCGAGAGCGATGCCGAAACCGAGCTGCAACCTGATGGAAGCACGCTGCTCACCGGCCCCGTGCCCGAAACCGACACCTACACCGTCGAAACCACGCTCCCCGTCGGTGAACTCAACGGCCTCTTCCTTGAAGCCCTAACGCATGCTTCCATTGAAGGCGAAGGCCCAGGCCGTGGCGGCGCGGCGCGGCCTAATTTCGTGCTGCACTCCTTTGACTGCACCCTCACCTCCGCAGACGGCCAAACTCAGCCACTGAAATTCCGCAACGCACACGCCGACTACTCGCAGAAAAGTTACGACGTGACCAATCTCATCACGCGCACCGGCCAGAAGGCCTGGGCCATCGGCCAGCGCTTTCATGAGCCGCATTGGGCTGCCTTTGAGCTCGAAAAGCCCGCACAGATCGCCGCAGGCACCAAGCTCACCATCCGCATGGAGCAAAATTTCGGCAATGGCCTCGTCATCGGCTGCCTGCGACTCTCCAGCATCCGCGGAGATGTCCTAGCGTCTCTTCCCGCTGTGGATGAAGAGGATGCCGTCGCATCTGCCTCCACCAGCAAAAAGAAAAAAGGCAAAGCCGTCGCCAAAGCCGCCTCCAACGACCCGCAGACAGCCAAGCTCGAGAAACAGCGCGCCGCATTGCAAAAACAACTCACTGCCCTCAAGCCACTCAGCACCGAAATCATGCGCGAGCTGCCCCAGCCGCGCATGACCGCCATCTTCAAGCGCGGCGTCTATACCGACCCCGCAGATCCCGTCACCGCCACCACGCCCGCCATCTTCAGCCAGCCCGCTGCTGGTCCACCGAACCGCCTCACGCTCGCCAAGTGGCTCGCCAGCCGCGACAACCCACTCGCCGCGCGCGTTACCGTCAATCGCTGGTGGGCCGAGCTCTTCGGCCAGGGCCTCGTAGCCACGCTCGAAGACTTCGGCATCAAAGGCGCAGCCCCATCCCATCCCGAGCTGCTCGACTGGCTCGCCGTCGAGTTCATGGACAGCGGCTGGGATATGAAGCACCTGCTTAAGCTCATCGTCATGAGCGACGCCTATCGCCAGTCGTCCCGCAGGCCCGACCAGTCAGACAAGTCCGACCCAACAAACGCGCTGCTTTCCTATTACCCAAGAACTCGCCTCGACGCCGAAACCATCCGCGACAACGCCCTCTCCATCGCCGGATTGCTTGATCTCAAACAAGGCGGCATCCCCATCCGTCCTCCACAGCCGGAGGGCCTTTGGAAGAAAGTCGGCGGCCAGAACTACGACTACCAGACCAGTCCCGGCACCGAGCAATATCGCCGTGGCCTCTACGTCGTCCTCAAGCGCGGCTCACCGTATCCCAGCTTCATGAACTTCGACGCCAGCGCCCGCATGGCCTGCGTGGTGCGGCGCTCGCGCTCCAACACACCGCTTCAAGCCCTCACGCTGCTCAACGATCCCGTCTATGTCGAAGCCGCCAAACACTTCGCCCTCCGCATCGCCGCTGAATCGCCTAGCTATGATATCGACGCTTTCATCAAGCATGCTTTTCGTATCGCACTCGCTCGCGACCCCACTTCAAAGGAGCGGGGGATATTGCGGGTCCTTTGGGAAAAACAATATGAAGCCGCTGAGTCTGACCCCAAAGCCACCACCGAACTCCTCACCGGCATCACGCTACCCAAAAACCTCCCTCCGCCCGAATTCAGCGCCCACTACTCACTTGCCACCGCCATCCTCAATCTCGACGAATGCATCACCAAGCCGTGAATCGTGATCGAGCACTCAAGCGCCAACTCATTCGTCCTCCTACTCGAACTCGTCCTCGATTCTACCGCTCCTCAAACACACCTTCGGAAACGAACCCCACCATCCGCCCTGCTTCCCGTAACCAATTCAGCCCGAAACACCTATCGTCAGCGATTTGATCGAGGACGAGTTCGAGTAGGAGTACGAGGACGATTTTCCTACCATGACCGCCCTCCTCCTCGATCCCATCTACCAGCAGCATGATCCCGGTCCCGGCCATCCTGAAAGCATTCAGCGTCATGTCGCCATCACCAAAGCACTCACCGCAGCCGATCTCGTCTCCAAAACGCACGCCATCACGCCCCGCGCTGCCACGGTGGATGAACTCGCCCTCTGTCATGATCGCAACTACATCGCCACGGCCAAACACGATGTCGAATCCGGCCTTGATGACCTCAGCACCGGCGAAACCTCGATTTGTCCGCGCTCCTATGACGTGGCCATCAAAGCCGTCGGCGGCGTGCTGAACGCCGTGGATGCCGTTTTTGCCGGAAAAGTCCGAAACGCCTTCTGCGCCGTGCGTCCGCCCGGCCACCACGCGCGGCCAGCCCAGGGCATGGGCTTCTGTTTGTTCAACAACATCGCCATCGCCGCGCGCCATGCGCAGCAGGCCCACGGCGCGCAAAAAATCGCCATCATCGACTGGGACGTGCATCATGGAAACGGCACGCAGGACATCTTTTATGAAGACGGCAGCGTGCTCTTCGCCAGCACGCACCAAAGCCCGCTCTACCCCTTCACCGGTCACGCGGAGGAAACCGGCCGCGGCAAAGGCAAAGGCAGCACGCTGAACTTTCCGTTCCCCGCGCGCACTGGCATGTCAGTCATCGGCGCTGCCTTCACCGACCGCCTCCTGCCCGCCATCGACACCTTCAAGCCTGATCTCATCCTCATCTCCGCCGGTTTCGACTCCCGCATCGACGATCCCCTCGGCCAGTTCCGCCTCACCGACGACGACTTCATCGCCCTCACCAAACTCCTCCTCGAATCCGCCGCCACGCAATGCCAAAACCGCCTCATCTCCATCCTCGAAGGCGGCTATAACATCGCCGGCCTCGCCAGCGCCGTCACCGCGCATGTGCGGACGCTCAGCACGTAACCCGAGATCAGGCCGTCATGCGGCATTGAGCCTCGGTTGGCAAAGGATCTCCGCCAGCAAGCAGAAGAAAGTATCAGCGCCCCAAGCTCAGCGACCTAGCCCATGAAGGCGCTGCAATCAGAGCGCGATGGCCGGGATCGCTGCAGCGCAGGTTAGGCCACGGTTTCATTTTTTGCTGTAGGCCAGAAATCAATTTGAAGATGAATGCCCAAAGCTCCGAGCAAGGCATGAAGGTCTGGCGGGATAAGTATGGACGAGGTGTCTTGAACTAGTGAAACCAAATGGATATGATGCCCGCTCTTGACCAACGCTCGCAACTTGGCCTTTCGAGGAATCAAATCTTTGGCGACCCTCGTCATCTTCCGAATGAGCGCCCCCTCACTTCGTGAAATTGGGTAATGTCGTTTCCAGCCACCCCATTTGTGCTTAGACAAAAACACATGCGTCTTTCCACTCTTTGAAACGAAGCTCTTCTTCTCTCCTTTGCGCCAGCACTGCGATGGTCGCAAGCCAAGGGCCTCACTGACGACCTTGGGCTCAAGATTGGTGCCAAGGACCATTAAGAAGAGCGAAGGCATATGTAGTGGGCAACGTTGAAGATCATTCACAGATCGTGAGATTTCTTAGCGGCCTTGTTGCTGGGGTTTGACGGGAATTTCGTGGGGGGAGTGTTCATGGATGCGTTTTACACGTCTATGCCGTTGCTGGGCAAGAAAAACGTCAGTTTGCGCCGCCTGGAAGTGATGACTTTTCCAGAGTAGGCTGGGTAGCGGTGGGTCGGCGGCTGTCTTGCCAACGGCATCTCAAACCCCGTACACGCGCGGCACACGCGCGTTGATGTTGGTCAGCACCTCATACGGAATCGTGCCTGCCCAGTCGGCCACGTCTTGCGCGGTGATGGAGTCGCCGATGAGGGTGACTTCATCACCGTTGTAGGCGGTGCCCCATTCGAGGTTCACCATGAATTGGTCCATGCATACGCGACCCACAATGGGATGCAGCTGACCGCGAATGATGACCTGCCCGCGATTTGAGAGCGAGCGGAAATACCCATCGCCATAGCCGACGGGCACGGTGACGACGCGCACGGGATGATCACTCTGCCAGGTGCCGCCATAGCTCACGGGATGGCCCGGCTGCACCACTTTGAAGAACACGACTTGTGATTTCCAACTCAGCGCGGGCTTCACGGTGACGGTTGGCTTCACTTCACGTGATGGATAGACGCCGTAGAGCATGATCCCAGGCCGCACGAGGTCGAGATGGCTCTCAGGAAGCTGCAAAATGCCGCCGGAGTTGGCGATGTGGCGCTGTGGCGGTTTGAGGCCACGTTTCGGATAGAAATCGAGCGCTTCATGGAATCGTTCGAGCTGCTCTTTGGCACTGGAAAGGTCTTCCGCGTCCGAATTGGCGAAGTGTGAGTAGATCCCGGCGATTTCGACATGGGCGAAGCTCAAGCTGGCCTCCAGCAGCTTCTCGGCGCTGTACCAATGCACACCGATGCGCTCCATGCCGGTGTCGATCTTCAAATGCACGCGCGCTTTCGTCTTAGCCGCTGCCGCCGCCTCATCAATCTGCCGCAGCTTGTCGATGGACGATGCCGTCATCATCAAATCATGCGCGATGAACTGTGGAATCTGCCGCGTCGCCACACCGCCAAACACCAGAATCGGCACCGCGATGCCCGCCTGCCGCAAAACGATGGCTTCCTCCAGCAAGGCCACTCCAAAGCACGTCGCGCCATGTTTCATCAAGTGTTGCGCGACCTCGACAATGCCATGTCCATACGCATTCGCCTTCACCACCGGCATCACTTCCGCCACACCGACATGCGCTCGGATCGCGTCACAATTCTGCGCGATCATGCCGAGATTGATTTCGACGTGCGTTGGTCGGATGGCGTCCATGGAGTGGCGACGACTCGTCGCCCAAAAACATTCTATGCCGACGAATCGTCGGCGCTCCACATCAATCCGGTAGCTGCCTTCACTTTCCGCCGCCGGTCTGCACACGCATCATCAGGCCGATGACTTCATCCAGCGCTTTCGGAGCTTTATCGACGCCGCTGTTGGTGCAGGCCAGCATCGCGAAACCTTTCTCCGGTGCCAGCCACGTGACGCTGTAATTCATCGTGTTGGTGCCATTGTGCGTGATCACCTTGCCGCCCCATGCTCGCTCCAGGCTGGTCCATCCATAGGCATAGTTGCCGCCAAAGGGTGCGGTGTGCAGATGCTGATACGTTTCGGCCTTCAGCAGCTTGCCCTTGCCATTCACGCCAGCGAGATGCTCGGCGATAAAGCTTGCCCAGTCGGCCATCGGCGCATGCACGGCTCCTGCAGGTGCCATGACGGGAGGATTGTCCATGCTGGGGCCGTTCTTGGGTGTTGGCGTTCCGCTGCTAAGATGTGGCCATGGCTGATCGGTCTGCCCGAGTGTGCCCGTGCCGCCAAAACCGGCCTGCGTCATGCCTAGCGGCTTGAAGAGCTGGTCTCGCATCAAATCTTCCCATGGCCGATCATTCACCTCCTCCAGCATGTGCGCTGCCAGCACGTAGCCCAAGTTTGAATACAAAAACTGCTCCCCTGGTGCCGCCATGTCCTTCAGGCCCGTGACGCTTTCGAGGATCATCCCGCGCTGTTCTCTCAAGGGCTTGCCGCTCAGCAACGACAATGCCCAAAGCGTGTTCGCGGGCAGTCCCGAGCGGTGCGTGAGCAGATGAGTCAGCGACAGTTTAGCGAGTGGTGAGCCTTGGAGTGTTTTGAGTTTCGGGAATACGTCGCTCAGCGTCGAGTCCCAACGAAGTTTGCCCGCCTCCACCGAAATCGCGATCAGTGTGGCCGTCATCGCTTTGGTATTGGAGCCGAGGTGCCAAAGATCATCCGTCGTCACGGCGATCTCCGTGCCGACTTTGCGCACACCCGTCGCCTCCTTGAGTTGCGCGCCGTTTGTCGTCACAAAAGCACCCGCCAGCGCTGGCAAATCATGCTTCAGGCGGATGGCCTCGAGTTCTCGTTGGTAGTCCGCTTGCTCCCATGCCGCACGGCTAGATAGCAGTGGCATCGAGGATAGAGCTGCAACAACGGAGCGGCGAGTGAGAGGCATGGCTCGAGTTTATACCCAGCATGCTGCGTATTTGCCAAGCTCAATTCACGCCTCAGCCGTAACCATGTAGTTGGGTTATCAAAAGCGCGGCAGCGTTCTGGAGTGCTCCAGTCCTCTGGAGCTTTCCGCAGGCCAAAGGACTCACGAAAGCTCCAGAGGACTGGCGCACTCCAGGACGCTGTCGCGAGCCTTCACCCGCTGATGTTCGCTATTCCGTGGAGAACATGTTCCGACTACATCGTCACGCCTCAGCCGAGAATCGCTTTCAACTTTGCTGATACTTCAGCAAACGCTTCATCGCTCAGCGCCGGCGCCGCAGCGGCGGCCATGGGTAGGCCTTCGTCTGGCAGGGTGATCCATGAGCGACAGCCGCCGTAGCTTTTGGCATACGGGAAATGCCAGCGGCTGGGGAGCTTGTAGGCGCGCACAAGGGCCACGTGCAGGCAGGTTTCGTCATCGTAAATGAAGCGCTCTTTGACGACGTCCTCGTTCCAGATGTGGAGCGGAGCCAATGCGGCGACTTTTTCCCAATCGGTGACTTTCCAAACTTGCTCCAGCGTGGCGCAGCCATCGATATCGACGGTTTGGCGCTCTTCTTCCGGCGGGAAGTCACGCTGGGTGTTTTCGGGCACCCAGTTCAGCTTATCGGCTTGAGTGTGAAACCAAGTCGGGAACAGAAAGAACTCGCGATGCTTCCACTCAAAGCCGCCACGGCCTTCATGAATGCCCCCTTTGCGCAAAATGATGCTGAGCTGGCCTTGCGCGAGCGCATCGCAGACGAAGGACCATTCTTTGAATCCGGTGGGGGCAGTGAAGTTGGGCATCCTCTTTGATTACGCGGACGTTTCGTGAGGGCAAGTGCTCTAAATGACCACGCTGGGTTCCAGTGCGCGAATCTTGCTCTTGGCGGCCTCTAGATCGGTTGCGCTGCCGTTTTCGACCAGCCAATGCGCAGCGATGAGTGCAGAGCGTTGCAGGCCGAGCTGGCAGTGCATGAACACACGGCGACCGGCGGCCCGTTGTTCGCGGATAATGTTCAACGCAGCGGTGATGTGCTCTGGTTTGAGCGGCACGAGATCGAGCAGCGGCAGATTGTGGTAATGCGCATGCTCGCGGAAGGCCGAGGGCGCGTTGGTTTCGGCTGTGAGGTCCAGCACTGCAAGATCGCCGCCCTGCACGAGTGCTGCGGCCTCCTTGCCAGTGACTTTGCGGCCAAAGAGCACGCCGGGGGTGACTTCATGCCATCCTGGGCGGCGCTTGAGCCATTTCTTCTGAATCTGAGCCGTGGCGATCAGCACCGGCAGTAGGCACCACTCGGCGGAAGGCGAGAGCGTGCCGTTTTCTTTGCCCAAAAGTCGCGACAGGCCCGTGGCATAGGCCAGCGCCATGATCCCGCAGGCCGCGGCGGGCCAGACGAAGAAGATGGAAACAAAACTCAGCGCCGCACATGCCACGGCACCGATGCCGTAGCGTTGTGCGTACTTTGAGGAAGGATTTTTGGTTCCGAGCTGCCGTGAATCAGGAAAGATGATCGCGATGACCCAGCCCATGACGAAACCGCCCGCCACATCGACGAGATGATGCTGCCAGACGAGCAGCGTGGAGAGGCCGATGAGAATGAACCACACTTTCACCGCTGTGCGAAGCCGACCGGTGAGATGCGCGCCGTAAAACACCCACACTAACGAGCGCAGGCTGATGTGCAGCGAGGGCGCGAGGTTGTAGGGCAGGTCGTTGAAGTAGAGCGCATGAAACAGCGGCGCGGTCCAGCCCACAGGCTCCGGCCTGGGCAGGGCGAGCTTGAGTGGGAATAGCAGATAACACGCACCACTGAGCACGGTGACGGCAATGAGGCGCTTCGTGAGTAGATTCAGCTCCAGCTTGCTACCGCAGAGAAAAAACGCGCCGCAGAAAAACAGATCGAGCGACCAATACGGCAGCACCAATTCGCGCACGAAGGGGATGTGCCGCTCCCACTCGAACATCAGTGTCGGCACATCGCCGCGTGTCGCGGTGAAGTGATTGCAGCCGCTGTACACGAGCACAAACGTGGCTCCAGCGAGCGCTAGCCGCCAGATGGCGGGCCAGAGCAGGCCGGTTTCGCGTATTGGGTGGCTTGAATTGGATGCCTGCATGCCGCTCTTTCCGCCCCATTGGAAAAAGTTCAATCGGGGAGTGAGGGAGTAGCAACCCCACACTTGCGGCTTAAGTTCCACGCGAGTTAAGTCAACCCATGCCAACGATACAAGCCATCCAGCGCTACTGCGATTCCATCGCGGACGCTTTTCGCCCCCAACAGATCGTTTTGTTTGGTTCCTTTGCGTATGGCAAGCCGACGCCAGACTCTGACGTGGATGTGCTGGTGGTGATGAAGAAGGCGCGGAGGTTTTGGATGGAGACGACGCAGAAGACTCACGCGAAAGTCTCCGCAGGCTTCCCGGTGGATGTGATCGTCCGTGATCCTGATTTTCTGCGTGATCGTCTGCGCGAGGGTGACGTCTTCCTCGAAGAAATTATCTCCAAAGGTCGTGTGATGTATGAAAGCGGCCACACGTGATTGGATCGAGAAGGTAGAGGCCGACCATCTTGCTGCTGTGGATCTTGGGCGGCGGCGGAAAATTCCGTTGCATGACATGGTCTGCTTTCATTGCCAGCAGTCTGCGGAGAAGCATCTGAAAGCTCGACTTGAGGAAGCTGGCATCCATTTTCCCAAGACGCATGATCTCGAAGCCATTCTTACGCTCGCAATGGCGGTGGAGCCGTTGTGGTCGGCACTGCTGCCTGCGGCGAGACGATTGAAGCCCTTCGGGGTTCTCATCCGCTATCCCGGTAATGATGCCAGTAAAGCACAGGCCCGACGTTCCCTGGTCGATGCCAAGTCAATCCGGATCGAGGTTCGCCTTTCGCTTGGCCTCAAAGTTTGATCGTGAAATCTGTCAAACTCCTGGCCTGCGCGCGATGCTGACGGTGAAGATGCCGAAGTCGTCGATCCACTGCTTCTCTTTCTTGAAGCCCGCCTGCTCGACGAGCGCGTCCATCTCGCCCTGTGGACGGCGGCGCATGATCCAGTATTGGCCATCACGATTCGTCAGCGTGCGAGCGATCATTTCGACCTGCGGATGCCACGGCTGGCCGGTGTAGATGAGATAGCCGCCTGGATTCACGGCGCTGAATAATCCGCGCAGCGAGCGCTGAAGTTTGTCGTTCTCTGGGAAGAGTTCATAAAGCCCGGAGACGACTGCTACGGATGGTTTTGGCTCCACGCTGGCGAGTGAGGCTTCATCAAAGGCATCGCCACGCAGATGCGTGATGCGTTCACTGAGGCCCAATTGCTGCGCGGACTCACGGCCTCTCGCCAAAGCGGATTCGCTCCAGTCGCGGCAGAGGATTTTCAAATCGGGCTCGTCGAGCACGTCGAGTAAGTAGCGCCCTGCACCACCGGCGATGTCCATGAGCTGCAAGGGCATGCCTGCCTCTCGAACTTGCTTCACCGCAAAGCGCAGCGCTTGATTCATGCATGCACGGCGCTGGCGGATGCCACGCCAGCCGATGGCGTTGAGATAGAAATAGTCGATGACCTTGCCAACGAGCAGACTGCCGCGCGGCTTGTTGTCATAGACGTAATCGAGCGACTCACCGGAGTCGAAACCCGTCGCGTGGCCGATGCGGATACCCTGGCTAAGCTTTCCAGTCGTGCCGAGTGCTGCGCGCTGCACGATGTAGGAAAGCCCACGCAGCGAGGGCGATGGCAGCGGCTTCTTCAAATCCGCAAACTCAGCATTCGTGGCTGGATGCGTCAAATCGGCCTCCAGGCGTGGCGGCGTGAAGTTGGCGATGCAGCGCTCTGCGAAGCGCTTGATGGCTCCGCAGACTTCATCGCGGCAAAGATCGTGGAAGATGGCATGGCGCGCGCCTTTGAGCGTGAGATGCGTTTTTTGCTCGCAGCCGTAGTTGGTGTAGAGCGCGTCGATGGCTTGCTTTTTGACGACTTTATCGGCCCCGGCAGAGAAAAGCAGCAGCGGACGGTCCATCACCTCCGCATCGCTGATGACGCGCTGTGCGGTGTCGAAGAGATCGACGAGGATTTTGGCGGAGATGTCTTTGGAGATGAGTTTGTCCGCATCATAAACGGCGGCGGCACTCAGATCGCGTGTCAGCCATGATCCGCGGACGTAGCTCTTGATGGTGGCGTCGGATTTGAGCTTCTGCATGACGCGGATGCTCGTGAGGGCACCTGGAACGATCAGATTGACCTCAAGTGCCGGCGTGGCGAGCACGAGGCCCGCGATGCGTGGCGCAAAGTCATGCACCCAAGTCGCCGCGACAACGCCGCCCACGCTGTGTGCCACCACCACGGTGCGTTCTGGTGTGAGGCCGTGAGTTTTTTGCAGATGGCGGAAAAACGTGTCGAGATCACGGACATACTCCATGAAGCCCGCTGCATGCCCGCGACGCCCTGGCGAAAGGCCATGCCCGCGTGCTTCCCACGCATAGATCGCGGTGTCAGGCATCGTGAGGCTGGGGATCACCGAGTCCCAGCGATCCGCATGCTCATGACCACGATGCAGCAGCACGAGCGCCTTGGTGGCTCCCTGCACATTCCATGCTTTGTAGTGCAGCGATAAATCGTCGTCGGTGGTGAATTGAAGTCGGGTGCTCATGAGGGTGTTTGTTTCAAAGTGGCTGCGAGATGGAGAACGCGACGCCACCCCGTGATGACGATGCCCGCATTGATGACGACGAGCGTCCACAGCATCAGTGGCCAGGTGATGTGCAGCCGCGACAGCGTCATCATGCCGAGACAACCAAGTGTAGCCGCCGCCATGCGGTGCGGTTTGGCCATTGGCCCACAAAAGTCATGCTTGCGAGTCTGCGCAGCGCCAAGTGCCCGCACATACGCTGTGAAAATCGATCCACAGGCCGCTGTCCAACCCAGCGCGATGCCCCACGACGTGCCGACGGCATAACCCAACGGCACCAAGATCAACGCATCGGCAATGCGGTCCGGGATTTCGTTGTAAAGCTCACCCGTGGCCGATTTCAGCCCACCTTCGACTGCGAGGAGGCCGTCCATCATGTTGCAAAACAAGCGCAGTTGAATGCCTGTCGCTGCAACGAGCCAATAGACCCACGCATGCGGCGATTGAGTGGCCCAATACGCTGAACCACCACCGACCGCCGCGCAGACAAGACTGAGCAACGAAACCATGTTCGGCCGCAGTCCGAGCTGCCGCATGCTACGCGAGAAAAACTGCGCCCAAGCCGTGCTGCGTGATTTCAAAGGACGACGTGCCGAGTTCTCGCTATTCATGGGCGCAGAGCAAACAGCACGGACTAATGGCCTGCAAGTGCCTGATTGACCGGGCCGTTTCGTGTCCTAGTTTTCCCACATGAATGCCGTTCTCCAATTCAAGGCCCCGCCCGCCTCCAGAGTCACCTGGGATGAATACCAGAAGCTCGACACAGCCAGTCCGCTGAGGCTGGAGTATGTGAATGGTCAGATTTATGCGATGGCTGGATCCAGCGACAATCACAACCGCATCTCCCTGAATGTGGCGGCGGAACTGCGACATGAACTGAAAGGGAAAATATGCGAGCCGTTCACCACGGACATGAAGCTCCGCATCCAACTCGGTCTAGAAGAGCTGGGCTATTACCCGGATGTGATGGTCACTTGCCAGAAATCTGACCGCAATCCAAACTACCGCACACAGCCCACGGTGCTTTTTGAGGTCTTGTCCAAATCAACACGCCGAGTGGACTCAGGCGAAAAGTTCAAAGCCTATCAACTCATCGAAAGTCTGGAGGTCTATGTGTTGCTGGAGCAGACCTGCAAACGCGCGACCATCCACAGGCGCTCCAACAATTGGTGGCCCGAAATCATTGAGGGTGATGATGCGGTGCTCACGTTGGATGAAATCGGCACGAAGCTGAAGTTTGAAGATATCTACGCTCGCGTGGACTGGAGTGTGGAGGAGCCTGATCCGGTGGCTGAGGTGGACTGATGCAGCAAATGCCATGATGGAAAACTACTGGAGGCTGGTGAAGCGCATCTGGCGTGCGCCTGGGAATCGTGGCCGTAGGCTGGATGCTCTGCTGAGCAGTGTGCGCTGGCTGATTAACAAGAAAACGGTGCGCCGTGCCTGGACGCTGCCTGTTTTTGAGGATTTGAGCCTGCGATGCTATCCCGACAGCATCATTGCCCTGCATGTGGTGCAGCGCAGTGAGTGGCATGATTGGGACACGGCACGCTTCATCACGAGTTTTCTGCGAGAAGGCGATACGTTTGTCGATGTGGGTGCGAACATTGGTTTGTACACACTGCCTGCATCACGCATTGTCAAAAGTGGCCGTGTCGTCGCGGTGGAGCCGAGTCCGGTGAATCGAGCGAGGTTGGAAGAAAATTTGCAACGCAATGAGGTGTCCAATGTGGGCGTGGAAGCCTGCGCGCTGGGTGATGTGCGCGGTGAGTTGGCGTTTAGTGATGAGGACGCGCTGGCGCATGTGAAGCTCGATGGCGTGGGCTTGAAGGTGCCGGTGAAGCTTTTCGCCGATATCGATCCTGGTGGCGAAATCGCGCTGCTGAAGGTGGATGTGGAGGGTTTTGAGCTGCCGGTGTTTCGAGGTGCTGTGGACGCGATCAAGGCCGGGCGTTTGCCGGTGATCGTGTTTGAGATGAACAACTCGCTTTTGCGCTATGGCATGACCGCGGAGGAGATTTTCGGCTTTTTGCGCTCTTTAGGCTATCAAATTGGCCGCTGGGAGCATGATCGACGTCAGATCGTGTTTCATGAGTTGGAGGGCGACTTGATCGCTTTCACGCGGCGTGGAGAAGAACTCATTCAACAACGACTTCAGACATGAACATCACGAATTGGGACCAAGCTTATCAGGAAAATTTCACGCCATGGGACAAGGGCATGTCCGCGCCGCCACTGGAGGAGTGGCTTTCGAGAAACAAACTCACCGGGCGTGTGCTGGTGCCTGGATGTGGCGTGGGGCATGATGTGGCTCATTTGATCTCACTGGGCGTGGATGCGTGCGGCCTCGACATCTCACCGACAGCTATTGAGCGGGCGAAGGAGCGCTATCCTGAGATTGCGGAGCGTTTTTTTGTGGCTGATTTGTTCACCTTCAGCGGTGAGTTTGACGTGGTGGTGGAGCACACATGCTTATGCGCGCTGCCACCTGAACTGCGCGTGGCGTATCGAGATGCGGTGGCGTCGTTGTTGAAACCTGGTGGCTTGCTCATCGGTGTCTTTTTCATCAATCCAGAGATGGATCCCGGTGAAGCGGGGCCGCCCTTTGGAATATCGATGGATGAATTGACGGCGTTGTTCGCGCCACGATTCGAGTTGATCGAAAGTTACGTGCCTGCTCGTGTATTCCCGGGCCGCGAGGAACGTGAATGTGTCCGCGTATTGCGGCTCATCGATTGAACAAGGGGTTCGTTAACGGCGGATGCGGATTTTGCATACGCCGTGTGACGAACTCTTGCGGCACGAGCTTTTTCACAGCGCTGGCAATGATGTTCTCAATCCCAGAGGCAAAGCGCGCGGGTTGGCCGTAGTATTGCATGGAGAGCAGGCTGCCCTCATAGCCGCCCTCTTCCCACACACGCTGTGATGGGATGTAGCAGGGCACGTCATTGGTGCAGCCGTTGACCCAAGTGCGCGCGGGGTCGAACTCACGCTTAAAGCGCAGACTATAATCGACGACGACCTCGCCGGGGAGATTGATGGTGAGCAGTCCGTCACCGTAGTTCCACACCTGCACGGTGTAGGGCAGCGCGGGCGGGATTTGATCACCGCGTGCGAGTTTGGAGAGGTGTTGCTGCGCATGGTAAGCGGTGATCGGCGTTGGATTGGCTGCGTTGGCCTGCCACTGCTCCAGAGTTGGCAGTTTTTCAAAGGGCAGCATTGCTTCTGCCGACGAGCAGTTCAGCGGGCCGCTCAGCGGATGCATGGGCAGATTGATCAGCCGCACGATCTCTTTGCCAATGCTGGCGCCATGTTGACTGGCGCGGCCTGGCGCGAGACGTGGATAGGGATTTTGGTCACCACCGCAACCGACGGCGACGAGGCAGACGGTGCCCGGGAAACGCAGTTCCATTTCCTCATGCGCACGGCCGGCCCAGTCACCTTGGATCTCGTTGTCGTCGTGCGTGGTGCCATTGCAGGCATAAGTGATGTGTGTGGCGATGAGATTTTTTCCGTCAGCGGTCTTCACGCGTAGCACCGGCAGCGCGCGGTCGGTGGGGGCGTTGAAATTGGGCGCGTTGATGAATCCTGCCTCGGTCTTGTAACGACGATTGTGAGCGAAATACACACGGCCCACACTCCAGTCGAGTCGAGCAAGTTGCATCTGCTGCATCGCCGTGATCACCGTCTGCGTGATCTTGGCGGTGAGTTCTTCCGTGTAACGTGCGACATGCTGCTGCTGCTCTGCGGGTAAGTCCGCACCAAATAAACAAGGCAGCACGCCCGTCAGCATTGGCGCGCTGTGGGTGTGAGCGGAGTGAAGAGCGAAGCGTTCGTCCGCGATCAAATGGCCAGCTGTGGCGAGGCGCTTTAGGATCTCCGCGCGCACGGTCGCGGGCACGCCAAAGTTATCCACGGTTACGATGATGGCTGGCGCGTCGTCCTGCCACTTGATGGCCAACGCGTTGGCGTGAGGATGCTGCGATACTTTGGTGCACTCGGCCGTGCGATGGGCGTAGCCGTTGAGACGCACCGGGTAATCTGGTGTGATGTCCAGATCAGCGGCACCAGCTTTCCAGCCAGTTTCATTCTGCGCCAAGGCTGGCGTCAGAATGAACAAGAGTAACGGGAGGATCGTCTTGTGCATTTAAATGATTCTGCACAAGAAGTGGCCCATTTGGCAAGCCTTGATAATAAAAATCCGCCACGTGGCGGCTGCCGCTACACGGTTCCGTTCACGTAGTCGATGGCGGCGCGGCAGATCTCCCAGAAGCTGCCTGGCTCCATACTGGCACCGCCGACGAGCGCGCCATCCACGTCTGGCTGGCTGATGATTTCCGCCATGTTGCTCGGCTTCACGCTGCCGCCGTATTGAATGCGGATTTTCACGGCTGTGTCGGCACCGAAGAGGTCGCCCAGCACCTTGCGGGCGAAGGCGTGCGCGTCCTGTGCCTGCTGCGGGCTCGCAGTGCGGCCTGTGCCGATGGCCCAGACGGGCTCATAGGCGATGACGCAGTCGAGGATGCGGCGCGGGCCGACTTCAGCGAGGGACTCGCGTAGTTGGCTCTCCAGCACCTGCTCGATCTGTCCAGCATCTCGCTCGGCAAGCGTTTCACCGATGCAGAGAATGGGATGCAGGCGTGCTTCAAGTGCGGCTAGCACTTTGGCATTCACGATGGCGCTTGTTTCGCCGTAGATGCTGCGGCGCTCGCTGTGACCGAGGATGACATGCTTGCAGCCAGATTCTTTGATCATGCGGGCGCTGATCTCACCGGTGAAAGCCCCAGCCGTGTGCTGGCTCATGTTTTGCGCCGCTAACTCGACGTTTTGCTCGCGCGCATTGGTGAGGGTGTCATGCGCCTTGCCCAAGCTGACAAATGGCGGGGCGACGACGATCTGCACAGGGCACTTGTCAGGCACCAGACGCGCAAAGGCACGGAGGAAATCATCCGTCTCCTGCGGTGTCATGTGCATTTTCCAGTTGGCGGCGATGATCGGTTTGCGGACGTGTACGGGGGGCATAGGGGGTGGGGGAAAGACGAATTAAAAATGACGAAGGACGAATTACTTGTCTTTGAGGCAGGCGACTCCGGGGAGGACTTTGCCTTCGAGCAACTCGAGGCTGGCACCGCCGCCGGTGGAGATGAAGGTCATCTTGTCGTCGAGCTTGGCTTTTTTCACAGCCTTCACGCTGTCGCCACCACCGATGATGTTTTTAGCGGTGGTGTTGGCTGCCATGGCTTGGGCGATGTCAAAAGTCCCCTTCGAGCTTTCCTTGATCTCGAACACACCCATCGGGCCATTCCAGATGACGGTCTTGGCTTTGGAAATCTCTTCGCTGAAGAGCTTCACGGTTTCAGGACCGATATCGACGCCTTCCCAGCCATCCGGGATGCTTTCGCCTGCGCCGGTGAACTTGATGTTGCCGAGCTTCTTGGTGTCAAAGTCGAAGGCGTCAGTGATCATGGCATCCACAGGGATGAGGATCTTCACGCCGCGCTCCTTGGCCTTGTCGAGCGCTGCTTGGGCGATGGGCTCCCATTCTGGCTTGTAGAGGCTTTTGCCAATGCTGATGCCCTGCACGAGCTTGCGGAAGGTGTAAGCCATGCCGCCGCCGATGATGATGGTGTCGGCCTTTTCGAGCAGGCGATTGATGACGCCGATCTTGTCGTTCACCTTGGCACCACCGAGGATCACCACGAAGGGACGCTCAGGGTTTTCGAGTTCATCATGGAGCCAGGTCAATTCCTTCTCCATGAGGAGACCGGAAACGGCAGGAAGATAGTTGGCAATGCCTGCGGTGGAGCTATGCGCGCGGTGCGCAGAGCCAAAGGCATCGTTGACGAAGATCTCGGCGAGATCCGCCATGCCCTTGGCGAGTGTGGCGTCGTTTTTTTCTTCACCGGCGTGGAAACGGGTGTTTTCGAGCAAAAGCACATCACCATTGCCGAGGGCGAGAGCTTTGGCCTTCGCTTCGTCACCGATGCAGTCGCTCGCAAAGGCTACTGGCTTGCCGAGCAAGGCGCTGAGAGCTGGGGCGACGGGAGCGAGGCTCTGTTTCGGGTCGCGCTGGCCTTTCGGGCGGCCTAAGTGGCTGGCGAGGATGATTTTGGCCCCTTTGTCGATCAGGAACTTGATCGTGGGCAGGGTCTCCTGAATGCGGGTTGCATCTGTGATGACCATCTGGCCGTCCTTCTCATCGAGAGGCACATTGAAATCAACGCGTACAAAGACGCGCTTTCCGGCGAGATCGAGATCACGAATAGTCTGCTTGGGCATGGTTTTTGGGGGTAAAAGGGGCGCTATCCATCGCGGATTTCGCGGGATTGGCAAGAGCGCAATCTTAGTGCCAGAAAGAGGCCTACTTGACGCTCAGGCACGCCATTTCGCCCGCAGCATTGCGGACATAGATGTGGCCATTGGCCAGCACGGGGGCAGTCCAGCAGCGGCCAGAGAGCGCCGTAGTGCGGGAAATGGGCTCAAATTTGGCCGAATTGGCCTTGGCGATGATCAGCTCACCTTTGGCGGTCATCACGATTAATTTGCCGTCCGCCGCCATGAGGGAGCAGAAGCCAGTGCTGGCCTCGCTCCACTTTTCCGCGCCCGTGGCGAAGTCGATGCACTTCAGCGAGGCGGATTTGCCTTCATCACCATCGCTGCCGTAGAGATGGCCGTCGATGAGCACGCTGGAGTTGAATTGATTCCGCATCACGCGGCTGCGCCAGACCTCCGTCGGCGACGCAGATGCCAGATCGAGCAAGGCGCAGCCTTTATTATAACCGGAGGAGATGAAGAGCTTGGTGCCGCTCAGGATCGGATCCGCCGCGTTCACGCCGTAGCTGGTGCTCCAGGTGTGCTCCCACAAGACGGTGCCGTTGCTCGGATCGACTCCTTTATAAGCACGCCCGGAGCTGAGCACGACCTGCGCCTTGCCATTGACCGTGATCGGGTAGGCCGTGCCATAGCCAGCATTGTCCTTGTCAGAGGTCCAAACCGTCTTCCCCGTGGCCTTCTCGACGGCGGTGCCAGCCTTGCCGACGTTTAGAATGAGCAATTTGCCCGAGATCAGCGGAGAACCTGCATATCCCCAGTCGGGAATGTCAGCGCCGGTTTCCTTCTGGATGTTCTTTTGCCACACGACCTTCCCAGTGGCCGCATCCAAGCAAAAAACATCGCCCCAGCGGCTCAAATGGTAGGCCTTGCCGTCTTCGATCGTCGGCGTGGCTGAAGTGCCGCCTTCGTAATATTTGTCACCGAGATCTGCGGCGTAGTCTTGCTTCCAGACTTGCTTGCCAGAGGCTGCATCGAAGCAAAACACCGTGTCTTTATCATTCGCGTGTCCCGTCGTGTAAACCCGGCCATCCGCCACGGTGAAGGACGCGAAGCCGATGCCGATCTGGGCACTCCAAAGCTTCTTCACCTCAGACCCGGTGATTTTTTCGGACGAAATGCCATCATGCTTCGGCCCGCGCCAGATCGGCCAATCGGCGGCTTGAGTGGCGGTGGTGATGAGTAGGAAGAGAAGTTTTTTCATGGCAGTCGCATGAGAGCGTGATCGTCGGAGTCTTCAATAGCGGATGCGCTCGTTCAGGAACCTGATAGTCCATCCGTTTTGTCCAAAAATACATCTCCCAAACGCGTTTGATGCGGAATGAGATTCTCTCTGTGCTTTGTTTTGCTCTTCGTCGTGCCCGCCACGGCGGCGGTGGATTTTGCGAAGGACATCCAGCCGATCTTTGCGCGGAGCTGCTACACCTGCCACGGGCCGCATCGCTCGGAGGCGGCCTTTCGGCTGGATCACAAGCCCACCGCGCTCAAAGGAGGTGACCTGGGGCCTGCGATCCTCCCTGGCAAGGCGGCGGAGAGTCTGCTGATCCATGCGGTGAGTGGCAAAGACCCAAAAATGAAGATGCCACGCAAAGGCGAGCCACTCAGTGCCTCCGAGATCGAAAAACTCACCGCCTGGATCAATGAAGGCGCGGTGTGGCCGGATAGCGCCAGCGTGCAACTCGAGCGGAAGACGGATCACTGGGCCTTTCAGCCGCCGAAACGGCCTGCGGTGCCGAAAACGGCTCCACATCCCATCGACGCCTTCGTTCGTGCGATGCTCGCAGGGCAGGGGATGGAGCCCGCGCCAAAGGCCTCACGTGAAACGTTGATCCGCAGGCTGTATTTGGACATCACAGGACTGCCGCCGTCAGTGTCGGATTTGTCGGACAAGTCAGACATCTCCGACCTCTCCGAGAAGCTGCTAAAAAGCCCCCATTACGGCGAGCGTTGGGGCCGCCACTGGCTGGACGCGGCGCATTACGCGGACTCGAATGGCTATGAGAAGGATCCCATGCGGCACATTTGGTTTTACCGCGACTGGGTGATCGGGGCCTTCAACCGCGACCTGCCGTATGACCAATTCATCATTGAGCAACTGGCGGGCGATCAGCTTCAGAATGCGACGCAGGATCAGATCGTGGCGACGGGCTTTTTGCGCAACAGCATGATCAATGAGGAAGGCGGTGTCGATCCTGAGCAGTTCCGCATGGAGGCGATGTTTGACCGCATGGACGTGATCGGCAAAAGCGTGCTCGGCCTGACCATTGGCTGCACGCAGTGTCACAACCATAAATATGATCCCATCACGCAGGAGGAGTATTACCGGATGTTTGCCTTCCTGAACAACGACAACGAGCCCTGGCGTGTCGTGTACACGCCGCCGGAGCTGCAAACACGCTCCCAGGTGCTGGCGGAGGTCAAAATGCTGGAGGAGAAGCTCAAGCATGAAAACCCGGATTGGCAGCAGCGGCTGCAATCCTGGCAGAAAACGATCCCTCAGGTGAAGTGGAGCACGCTGGCCTTTGAGGATGATCCTGCCGGTGGTGAGAAAGCGCTGCGGCAGCCGGACGGCAGCATTTTGGCCCAAGGTTATGCCCCAACGAGGAGTGAGGTGAAATTCGCCGTGAAGCTGGACAAACCACGCATGATCCGCGCTTTCCGATTGGAGCTCATGAATGACCCGAATCTGCCTGCTTATGGCCCTGGGCGCTCCTTGAAGGGCACCGCGGCGCTGACGGAGTTCAATGTGACGCACAAGGGGGCGAAGCTGAAGTTGGTGAAGGCCAGCGCCGACTTTGGCCAGCCGGAGAACACGCCGCTGGAGCCTTTTGCTCGTGATCAGGATGCAGCGAAGGACAAACGCGTCACCGGTCCAGTGCGCTACGCCATCGACGGTGACGACAAAACCGCGTGGGGCATCGACGCAGGCCCTGGTCGGCGAAATGTGCCGCGAAATGCCGTTTTCACGCTAGAGAAGCCCATCGAGGTCAAACCGGGCGAGGAGTTCACTTTGGGCATCAGCATGAAACACGGCGGCTGGAACAGCGATGACCTGCAAACGATGAATCTGGGCCGTTACCGCGTGAGCAGCAGCGATGTGGTCGATGCGTCGGCGGACCCGCTTTATGGCGTCAAAGACGCTTTTTCCGTGTTCCGTGCCGCTGTGCCGGAATGGAAGGGCGTGAGCGATTTGATCGAAATCGCCTGGAAAAAGCACCCTGAGGGCACCACGAGCCTGGTGCTCGATTCACGCGATCAACCACGCATGACGGCGCTGCTCAAGCGCGGTGATTTCACCAAGCCAGGCGACAAAGTAACCGCTGGAGTGCCTGCGACGCTGAACCCGCTGCCGAACGGCGCAGACGGTTCACGCCTGACCTTCGCGAAATGGCTCGTCGCGCGGGATGCGCCCACCACGGCGCGTGCGCTGGTGAATCGCGTGTGGCAGAGTTACTTCGGCACGGGTTTGATCAGCACGCCGGAAGACCTCGGCACTCAGGGCGAGGTGCCACAGCATCGTGAGCTGCTCGACTGGCTGGCGGTGGACTTCATGGAGAACGGTTGGAGTCTCAAGCATCTGCACCGACTCATCCTCACGAGCGAGACGTATCAGCAAAGCAGCCTTGTGACACCGCAGCAGCTGGAAAAAGATCCCTATAACCGCCTGCTCGGTCGCGGTGCTCGTTTGCGAGTCGAGGGCGAGGTCGTGCGTGACATTCAGCTCGCCGTGAGTGGCCTCTTAAATCCTGAAGTCGGCGGCAGGCCCGTCATGCCGCCTGCGCCGGCGTTTTTGTTTGAGAAGCCGGCCAGCTACGCACCTTTCCCATGGAAGGTGGAGGCGGATTCGCAGCAGTATCGACGTGCGGTTTATGTCTTCCGTCGTCGCAGCACACCGTATCCGTTTTTGAGCACCTTTGATGTGCCGAATGGGGAGGCATCCTGCATCCGCCGCGCGCGCAGCAACACACCGCTGCAAGCTCTGATGACGCTCAACGAAACCGTGAGCATCGAAGCCGCCGCCGCACTCGCCAAACGCATGCAAGCTGCTGGTGACACACCGCAGAAGGGAATCGAAACAGGTTTTCAGCTCTGCACGTCACGTCTTCCAACCGCCAAAGAAACGCAGGCCCTACTCGACCTTTTGAGCCGCCAGGAACAACGCACCATGAAGAATGCTGAGTCAGCAGATGCGTGGACGGTTGTCGCCCGTGTGCTGCTGAACCTGGATGAAACCATTACCAAGGAATGACCCTCATGACTCTCCAAAAAGAAATCCAATCTGAATACTCACGCTACCTGACGCGGCGCTGGTTTTTCCAGGAATGCGGTGTGGGCTTGGCGAGCATTGCGGCGGCGGATTTGATGGCGAAGGAAGTGCCGCCGCTGTCGATCAAGCCGTCGGGACATACGCCCAAGGCGAAGCGTGTGATCTATCTCTTCATGGGCGGTGCGCCGAGCCATCTGGAGCTGTTCGACAACAAGCCTGAGCTGGCGAAGTGGGACGGCAAACTGCCTCCGGCTGAGCTTTTGAAGGGATACCGCGCTGCTTTCATCAATCCGAACAGCAAGCTGCTGGGACCGAAGTTTAAGTTTGCGCGGCATGGACAGAGTGGCGCGGAGATTTCCGAGCTACTCCCTCATACGGCGGCACTGGCAGATGATCTGACGATCGTGCGCTCGATGAAGACGGATGCGTTCAATCATGCTCCAGCGCAGATTTTGATGAGCACAGGCTCGACACAGTTCGGGCGGCCCAGCTTTGGTGCGTGGACGCTGTATGGCCTCGGCACGGAGAATCAGGACCTGCCGGGCTATGTGGTGATGCAAAGCGGGCAGAAGGGGCCGAGCGGTGGCTTGTCGAACTTCGGCTGCGGCTTTTTGCCGACGGTTTACTCCGGCGTGCCGTTTCGCAGTGCAGGTGATCCGGTGCTGTTTCTGAGTAACCCCAAGGGTGTCGATGACGCGACGCAGCGGGACACGCTGGATGTTTTGAAGCAGCTCAACGAAGAGCGACTCGGTGCCACGGGCGATCCTGAGATCGCGACGCGGATAAGCAGCTTTGAGCTGGCCTACCGCATGCAGAAGACGGCCCCAGAGGTGATGGACATCAGCCAGGAGCCCAAGCACGTCCTCGACATGTATGGTGCCAAGCCGGGTGAAGCGTCGTTTGCCAACAACTGCCTGCTGGCGCGGCGCTTGATCGAAAGCGGGGTGCGCTTTGTGCAGCTCTTTCATGAGGCGTGGGATCATCACGGTGGCTTGGTGGGCGGATTGAAGCAGCAGTGCGCGCTGACCGATCAACCTGCAGCCGCGCTGGTGCGTGATCTCAAGCAACGCGGGCTGTTGGAGGACACGCTGGTCATCTGGGGCGGTGAATTCGGTCGCACGCCGATGGTACAGGGCGGAACAGACGGGCGCGATCACCACCCGAACTGTTTCAGCATGTGGTTCGCCGGTGGTGGCATGAAACCCGGCCTCACCTACGGGCAGAGC
>JANOBP010000049.1:0-5525 GCA_031411715.1 Verrucomicrobiaceae bacterium
CGCAGGTGTCGATGGCGGTGTTGTCGAGCCCATCGATGCCGAAGAGGCGCTCCACTTTACCACCTGCCTTGGTGCCTTGGAAGACCACGGAGACTTCTTCGCGCTTCACCATTTCGGCCCAGGAGACTTGGAGACTCAGGACCTGACCGGTTTTGAAGGTGACGAAGCCATGCGCGGCGTTTTCCACATCAGTCGTGCCGCCCACGCGGTCAGGGATGCCCCATGGGCCTTTGAATTGCTTGTCCTGGATGAAATCCGAGAATGTCTGGCCCAGCACGTGTGCAGGCTCGGGGTAGCCCATGAAATACATGGCGAGATCGACCATGTGCAGGAGGTCGATGAGAGGACCACCGCCGGAGAGTTCCTTGGTGGTGAACCAACCACCGAAGCCGGGGATGCCGGTGCGGCGGATCCACTTGGCTTGAGCGGAGTTGATCTTCCCGACCACACCATCCTTGATGTATTTCATCATGGCCTGTGATTCAGGGCGTGCACGGTTGTTGAAGTTGAAGAGCACTTTCTTGCCGGCCTTTTTGGCTGCGACGATGATTTCCTTCACCTCCTTGGCATTCAATGCGGGGGGCTTTTCGGAGAAGACATGCTTGCCTGCTTTGAGGCACTGGATCGTGAGTGGCTTGTGGAATTTATTCGGCACGATAACGCTGACCGCCTTGATCTCAGGGCTGCCCTTGAGCATGGCTTCCACGGACTCATAGGACTTGGCGATGCCATACTTCTCTGCCGCTTTGGCTGCTGCTCCAGGGGCTGCATCTGCTACGGCCACGATTTCTGCACCTGCCTGACGGAACCCGGCTGCGTGATACTGCAACATGCCGCCTGCGCCGATGATACCTACTTTGATGGCCATAAATTTAGATGATTGAAAGGGTTGATGAATTGGGGTTCGAAAATGGGAGGCGACTAGCGAGGTGTCAAGACGCACCTGTTTGAAGTGAAGCTCGCTTCATTCTTCAACGCCTGCAAAGGCAGCGATGACTTTAGGCTCTGCGCCGACTTTGAGGGAGAAGATTTCCGGGCTGGCAGCAAATGGGTCGGCTTTGTAGCGCTCGGCAAGGTCAGCAGTGAAGTCTTGGAGCGCGGCGGAATGGGCAGGGAAGAGATAGAGTGAGTGGCGGTCTGGTAAGGCGGCCCAAATTTCGTCGCCAAACATGGGTTGGAAGATTTTTGGCAATGATGTGGCGACGAGCAGTGTCGCAATGAGCGGTGAGTCGCCACGATAGACGGCATAGGCGACTCGGTTGTCGGCATCGCGGATGATTTCCGGCTTTAAGACGGCAATGCGCTTGTCGGCTGCTGCCGCGGCACGTTTGGCGAATGTTTCGACACTTAGACCAAGAGGTTTGAAGTCGGCGTCGGTGTAGGTTTCGAGGCCTTTGGCTGTCTCATGCGCAGGAGTGAGCACCGTGAGCTTGGAGCCGGCGGGTGTGAGTGAGAGCGTGCTGCGCATGGCACGCGGTTCAGGCAGTAGAAGGAGGGTTTCGAGTTTGCGCGGGGCTTCCTGGCTCCAGGCGGTGGCTAGGAGCATGAGTGCCGTGATCAGCAAACGCGGTTTCATTTTCCGCAGCCACAGCCGCCACCACCGCAGCCGGGCTTGTTTTTGTTTTTCGAGGAAGAGATGATGAAGATCACCACCGTGATCAAGACAACCGCGATGGCGGCGATGGATTGCCAATTTTCGTTCATAAAGGTGTTCAGTAGCCGAGTGCGGTGCCGATTTGGAAGATGAGAAGGCTCAAAACATACGCTGTGCCAGTCATGTAGCCGAGTTGGAAGAGTGCCCATTTCCAACTGCCGGTTTCCCTTTTGACGATGGCTGTGGTGCTGACGCACTGCATGGCGAAGACGTAGAAGACAAGCAGGCTGATGCAGACGAGTGGCGTATAGACTAGGCGGCCGTCAGCGCGGTGTTCCGAGGCGAGTTTGTCACGCAAGGGCTGCAAGTTGTCATCGTCATCGCTTTCGACGGAATAGACGATGGACATGGTGGAATTGAAGACTTCACGAGCGGCGAAGCTGCCGATGAGACCGATGCCGATTTTCCAATCGTAGCCAAGCGGTGCGATGACGGGTTCGATGAGTTTGCCAGCACGGCCGGCAAAGCTGTTCTCCATCTGGACGGCCTTGTCTTCGGTGTTGCTCTTTGGGTAGGTGGAGGCGGCCCAGATGAGGATGGAGATGCCGAGGATGATGGTGCCAGCGCGGATGAGGAACATGCGCGCACGCTGCCAGACGTGCAGGATGATGGATCTAAGCGCTGGCATCTTGTAGGATGGCATTTCGAGGATCATGGGGCTGGAGCTGCCTTTCATGACGAACTTATTGAAGATCCAAGCGAAGACAAATGCTCCGATCGTGCCCAGGGCATAAAGGCCAAGCATGAGGCCTGCCTGAGTCAGTGCGCTGACTTTGCCCGCTGGGAAGAGCACGCCAATGAGCAGGGTGTAAACGGGCAATCGCGCCGAGCACGAGGCGAATGGTGCAATCAGGATGGTGATGAGCCGGTCCTTGGGGCTGTCGATGGTGCGGGCGGCCATGATGCCTGGAACAGCACAGGCGTATGAGCTAAGGAAGGGCAAAAATGATTTGCCGTTGAGGCCGACTTTGCTCATGGCCCAGTCCATGATGAAGGCGAGGCGGGACATGTAGCCCGTGTCCTCCATGATGCCGATGAAGAAGAACAGGATGAGAATCTGCGGCAGGAAAATGACCACGCCGCTCACTCCGGGCACAATGCCATTGACGATGAGATCGCGGAAATCACCCGCAGCCATCATGCTCTCGATCCATGTGCCAAGTTGACCAAAACCTGATTCAATCCAGCCCATAGGGCCCTCAGCCACTTTGAAGATGAGGAAGAACAGCAAGCCAAGCACGAGCAGCAGATTCACAAAACCGAGCACCGGATGCAGCAGGATGCGGTCGAGCTTGGTGGTGATGGTTTCGATCTCTTGATCGGGCCGCTTCAAGACGACGGCGCAGAGTTCCTCAATGCGGCGGTAGCGCTCAGCAACGAGGGCGTCCTCCCAGCCGGGAAAATCAGCCTCCATGCGACCGCGCAGCTCCTGCATGCGAGTGATTTGAGCATCGGCGATGCCGTAGTGCGTGGGGTCGTGGTCGGAGAATAGGTAGAGCGGCTCAAGTAATGAGGCATTGGCATGGATGGCACCCATGCTAGAGAGCGGGCCGCGGCTTTGCTCAAGCGCGAGGCGCACGCCTTCAGGAATCGTGGCCTTGGCCCAAATCGGTGGCGGCAAGTCCTCCCGACTCAGTGCCAGCTTGAGTTCAATGAGGCCCTGCCCACTGACGGCTTGGGTTTGCACGACTGTGACACCGAGTTGCGCGGATAATTTGGCTGCGTCGATGCGCCACTCGCGCTGCGCGGCTACATCGATCATATTGAGCACTAAAATCGTCGGCAGGCCTAGTTCCAGCACTTGGGAGACGAGGTAGAGATTGCGCTCGAGGTTGGCCGCATCGACGACGCAGACGACACGGTCCGGGCGTGGTGTTTCGGGCCGACGGCCGAGCAAAACGTCGCGCAGCACGGCTTCGTCAGGCGAGCGGGCGTTGAGGCTATAAGCACCGGGTAGGTCGATGAGGCGAAGTTTTTTGCCGTGTTGGGAATAGCACTCGCCGATCTTCTTTTCGACGGTGACGCCCGGGTAATTAGCCACTTTTTGCTTCAAACCGGTGAGAAGGTTGAAGAGCGTGGTTTTCCCAGAGTTCGGGTTACCCACAATAGCGATGAGAGGTGCGTCAGATACGGCGCTCATGCTGCTGCGGGAGAGATGGCGATGAAAGCCGCCTCGTGGTTGCGCATGGAAAGGTGTGAGCCGCGCACGGAGATCTCAATTGGCTCACCGAGTGGAGCGCGCCTTGTTACACGGATGCGTGTGCCAGGTACGATCCCCATTTCACGCAATCGCGTGAGGCCAGATCGTCCTGTGGGCATGTTCTGGACGATGGCATCGACTCCAATGGGAAGTTCTGCAAGGGTGGCGGTCATGAGGATGAAACGGTTTGCAATTGAGACTCTGTCGCAAACTTTTACCGAGATTAACGAGAGGCTGAGAGATGGCAAATGCGGACTTAGGGCGGATTTTGTGCAGAAAAAAACTGCAGATGGGCTTCTCAAGTCAAATAGGGGTTCTGACGCCTCTCGACACCGATGCTGGTAGTTGGGCCATGTCCTGGGTAAACGAGTGTGTCGTCTGGTAAGATCAGTAGTTTAGCCCGAATGCCATCCAGCAGCATTCGGGTCGAGCCGCCGGGGAAATCCGTGCGACCGATGCCATCGCGAAACAGAACGTCACCGCCGAAGAGAGTGTTTTCGGACACCCCGTGGAAGCAGACGCTGTCAATTGAGTGTCCTGGCACGTAGTAGAGCTTCCAAGTCACGCCGCAGGCTTCAACATCGGATTTACCTTCGATCAGTTCGTCGACAGCAAACTCTGGCACCGAGACAGAACTGCCTGTCACTGCTCCAAACAGCCGTTCCAAGGTCAAATCGCGTGAGAACGCTGAAAAGGCAACGATGCGGCAATTGTGTGCCTTTTGGACCGCCGCCGCGTCTAGCACGTGATCGAAGTGCTGGTGGGTTAAGAGCAGCACGTCCACCTTCGCTCCCGCGGCGCGCAACCACTCGGCCACACCCCCTGCGGCATCGATGAGCAGCGTTCCTCCGGGTAAGGTGAGCAAGTAGCTATTCGTGGCGGCAATTCCGCCTGTGTAAATCTGGATGGGGGGCATTGCGGATCGAATAGCGGGAAACCGGTGGACAATTCAAGGCGTAAAAGACATTATTCCCGCGCGAAACAACTCCCGTGGCTCGTTAATAACAAGAAGCTCCATGAATCTAAAATCCCCCTCTCTCATCGCGGCAGCGGTTGCCGTCAGTTCCTTCTTCTCTCCTGGCCTCCGTGCTGCGGATACGAATTACGGACAAGTCGCCATGCATGTGGCCTACATGCTACAAAACCACCACTACTCGCATCGAGACTTTGATGATGAAATGTCCAAGGACATGCTCAACAACTACCTCGACCTGCTGGACTTCCGTCATCAATTCTTCACGCAGCAGGATGTGGACGGCTTCCGCGAGAAATATGACACCACTCTCGATGACCATGTGCTCATGCGTAACATCAGCCCAGCCATTGAGATCTATGACATCTACAAGCAGCGGGTGAAGGAGCGCGTTGAGTTCGTTAAAAAATCTCTCAAGTCGAACAAGTTTACCTTTGATTCCAACCGCACCATCGAACTGAAGCGCGATAAATCACCATGGCCGAAAGATGTGGCCGCTGGTGACAAGCTCTGGCTCGACATCATTGAGGAAAACCTTCTTCAAGATCGTATCGCTGAAGAAGCCCGCGTTCGTGACGAAAAAAAGAAGGCCGAGAAGGCTGCGACGAAAAAAGCAGAAGGTAAAACCACTGCTGAAGCAAAAAAAGAAGAGCCGAAGAAGGCTGAAGCTTCCCCTGCTCCTGCATCTGACCCAAAAG
>JANOBP010000050.1:0-8280 GCA_031411715.1 Verrucomicrobiaceae bacterium
GGTGTAGTCGTAAAAAACCTGGCCTGCGGTTCCAAAGCCGATGTCCGGTGTGCCGTCGCTCAGATAGCGGCTCACCAGTGCGCCGGTGAAATATCCTTGAACATTTCCGCCAAAAACAATCTTGCCGTCCTGCTGCACGGCCACATCAAAGGCAAGTTCATCATAACCTGAGTGCTGTGTCGTGACCAAGCCGCCGACACCAAAGCCGTTATCGAGGCTTCCATCGTTGTTATAACGCAGCAGGGCGAAATCTTGATTATCAACAGCTGACGTTCCCGTTGGTCGTGCGTGGCCCGCCACAAGGATCTTGCCATCTGACTGAAGCTTGACACTTCTAGCTTGGGTTTCGGCGTGCGCGACCCCGATCACCGTCAGTATCCTTCCCGTGCCTGCAGGGCCAAAGTTGGTGTCAAGCGAGCCATCAGGGTGGTATCGCACCAGCGCGAAGCCTGGGCTGGTGCTACCGGCCAAAGCACGCCCCACCGCGATGATCTTTCCATCGCTCTGTAGCGCCACTCCGTTTGCGATGTCGTTACTGCCGCCAAAGTCGGTAATCACCTTGCCTGCGGTGCCAAAGCTCGTGTCCAGCGTGCCCCCCACGTTGTAGCGCAAAACCGCGAAGTCGTTGTTGCTGCCGTTGTAGGAATAACCGGCCACTACCAGCTTCCCATCACTCTGAAGCGCCACCGCATGCCCACGGTCATCACCGCTTCCCACTGCTGTTATCACCTGCCCGCCTGATCCAAAAGAAGGATCAAGATCGCCAGGGACAGCAGCAGCCTGAAGCCCGATTAGGGCAATGGCTGCACTTACGATGATCTTGGCCCTATTCATTGCGGCATACTATTTGGACGAGGAGGATTGTCTATGGAATCAGCAAGAGGGATTTTGGATGTCAGCTTGCTTCATTAAGCGGATACCCAGTGCAGAGTCTGATGTTACACAAAAAACCAGCCATCACGGCCCAGTCACCCGGATCCGGTAAAACGCCGCATTACTTGGAGTAGCAGCATCGGATAGCGTCACGGTCGCATCACTGCCCAACGGCCCCTGGGTGGTCACGGTGATCCACGAGTTCGCTGCCATCGTGGTGCTGCGCTCCAGCACATAGGTGCGGCCTGCCTTGCCTGCGGTGCTCACGCTGAAGGTGTTGGTGCTTCGGGTGGCGTTCTCGGCTTTGAAGTAATCACCCGCAGATGTCGGATTGGTGCCTGCGGCGTATTCTTGCGCATTGGTGAAGCCATCTTTGTCGAAATCGAAAGCGTCCGCTGCGTTGCCGCTGTTGGCGGTGCTGCCGAAGTAGGTCTGCCGCCAGGATTCGATGGGCGAGGCTGTGGATCCATACGTG
The DNA here is from genome assembly GCA_031411715.1 of Verrucomicrobiaceae bacterium. Taxonomy (GTDB): domain Bacteria; phylum Verrucomicrobiota; class Verrucomicrobiia; order Verrucomicrobiales; family Verrucomicrobiaceae; genus Prosthecobacter. The sequence goes on from JANOBP010000050.1 coordinate 1,349, forward strand.
AAGGTCACCGTGGCAAGTTGTCCACCGGTGACGGTGACGCTTTGCGGATCAGGCGCGGGGTATCCGGCGACGGTGGGGAGTTGAAGGACGTAGTTGCCGGCATTGAGACCGCTCTTTTGCGCTCCGCTCTGGCGGTAGCTTGTCTCTGGGCTCAAGCGCCAACCGGCTCCGGCGGTGATGGCTCCGGCGGGCTCGATGAGCACTTTGATGGCACCGGGATTCGCGGCGCTGCCAAAGGTGCTCACACTGGTGTGCGTGATGCCTCCGCCAGTTTGATTGCCGCCGCCGTTGCCGCTGACTTCGGCGCGGTTGAAGAGATCGATCACGCTGCTGTCGATGGCGCGCACGACGGTTTGATTGCTGCCGCCGAGGTAGATGGCGGCGGGATAATAGTTCCCGCCTTCAAATTGCACGCACAGTGGGCCGCCGCTGTTGCCACCGCTGCTGCGGATGCCGGTGGTGGTGAAGGTGCGGCCAAAGGCGGCGGTGAAGAGGACATTGGCGGGTGCCGTGGCATGCATGCGGCCTTGGCTGCCGCTGGCGATGCCATCGACCGGATAACCGACGAGCATCTTCTGCGCGCTGGAGATCAGGAACTCGTTTTGCGCGAGATCACTGGCCAGGAAGCCGCCGTAGCCGCCACGTCCGGCGTCTTCATTGAAGTACATCGCCGCCACATCGAGATGCTGCGACTGTGGTGAGGAGTCACCGGGCGAGTTGTCGAGCACGCGCTGCGCGGCGTAGCCATCGAAGAGGTAAAAGCCGCGTGGAGAGATCGGCTTCGGCTCATAGGTGCCGCGATGGCGTTGGAACAGCCATTGCAGGCCCTGCGCGGCGGACAGCGTGCCGTCATCCCACACCACATGGCCTGCGGTGGCCACGACGCGGGCTTTGACCACAAAGCCGCTGCTCGACCCCACGTTGCTGCGGATCTGGCCGACATGCGCATACGGTTTGGTCGTGTCCGTGCTCACCGTTTCAAACGCCAGCACCGACGGCGGTGTGCCGGTTGGTGAATCCGGCAGGAAATAGGTGATCGTTGGCAACGCCGTTTGCGCGTTGCTCACGATCACATTGGCCGGTGGTGGCGTGGCACGTCCGGTGACCGCTTTGCACTCGACGAGGTAACTGCCTGGAACCAAACCCGTGAGCGTGCTGCCGCTGTCACGCCACTGCGTGTCGTTCTCGCCGAGCAAACGCCACTGTGCGCGTCCTGCGCCACTGAGGATGGAGTCGGGCTTCAACGTCACGCTCAAGCCGCCGCTGCCCGTTGTGGCGGTCACAAAATAATCGCGCGTCAGCAGCGTCGCTGCCTCGCCACTGATGACGCTCACTGTTTCCTGCGGCGGCTGGATGTATCCCGGCACCGGCCTGAACTCGATCTCCCGATCCCCCGTCGTCAAGCCACCCACCGGCACGCCCGATGCACGCCACTGCTGCTCGCCAATGAAGCGCCAGCCGTGGAGCAGGCCCGAGGGAGCGAGATTGACGAAGACGAAACCCTGCGCGTCCGGCGCGGTGCCGGGGAAGGTTTGATTCAAGCCTGAGAGCAGATCCAGCGTGAAGGTGCCCACGCCGCTGGTGGTGGTGCCGCCCGCGTTCACCGCGCGCAGCCGGTAGTAGTAGGTGACGCCTTGGGAGAGACCGCCGAGGCTGCCGCTCACCGCCGTGGTGCTCGTGCCGCTGACGGTGGCAGGTGCGGCAGTGACGCTGTTGGGAAACGTGGTTCCATCAGTGCCGTGGTCGAAGAACACCTGCGTGCTCGCGCCATTCGCGTTCACCGTGCCGGTGAGGCTCACGCCCGTCGTCGTCAGCGGCGCGACCGCGCCCAGCGTCACCACTGGCGGTGGTGCCTGCGCCACGAAGGTCTTGTCCACGCCCGTGATCGGAATGGGGCTGCCCGCATTCACCGCCACCAGCCGAAAGTGATACGTCGCACCAGGAACCAGCCCCGCCAACGGCGCGAACACATCGACCACCGTCCCCTCCGCCGGAATCATCTGCGAGTCTGTCTGCGTGCCATAGGCCGTGCTCAAGCCAAGCTCAAAATACGCCGTCGTCACCCGCCCGTTCGGAATGACCACACCTACCAGCGTCGCTCCAGTTGCGCTCACGTTGGAGGCATCGCCCGTGAAGGCCAGCGGCGGGTTCGGCGCGGTGGTGAAGATCGCGTCCTCGCCATAAGTGGTCCCCGCCGCATTCGACGCCGCGAGACGATAGTGGTAGAGCGTGTTGTCCGTGAGACCGCCGATGATACTGCTGACGGTGGTCGTCGTATGGCCGTTGCCAAGAGCTTGATCGGTCGTCACGCTGCCATAGTTGGTCGTGAGTCCGTATTCAAAGTGCGCCGTTGTTGCGAGACTGTTGGGATTCACCGTGCCGTCGATCACCGCCCCGTTGCGCACGATACCGGTCGCCCCTCCCGTCGTCACCAATGGTGGCACGTTCAGTCCATAATACCGAGCGAGGGTGAAGCCGCCGCTGGAGTTGCCCGCAGCGATGATGCGGCCGTCCGCAGCGATGGCGACGCTGCGGATGCCGGCATTCCCGCTGCCAATGTGATTGGTTACTTTGCCCGTGGTGTGAAAGCTCGTATCCACGCTGCCATTGCTGTTGTAGCGCACCAGCGCGAAGTCATTGAAGGTCGTGTTGCCGTTGTAGGAATAGCCCGCCGCCACGATCTTGCCGTCACTCTGCAATGCTGCGCTGTAGATCGAATCATCGAAGATCCCGATCCCGGTCTGCACCACGCCGCCGCTGCCAAAACCCGCATTGAGGCTGCCAGTCGCAGTCAGCCCGGTCATGTAAAACACTTTGCCGCCAGAAACGCTCGCCCTGCTTGCACAAATGATGTTGCCGCCGGGTTGCAACACCAGCGCACCACCGAAGCTGTAACCGTTAGTGCCGGCCTGCCCGCCAGCGCTTCCAAAGGTCAGATCCCGACTCCCGTCCTCATTGAGCCTGGTCACGCTTTGGGTTCCATTGATGCTCCCAGCAACCACGATCTTCCCATCACTCTGCACCACCAGCGCATAGTTCCCGTTGTAAGTCATGGTGGGCGTAAAAATGCTGACCAGCCCGCCGCTGCCAAACCCGTTGTCCAGGCTGCCGTCCGCGTGGTAACGCATCACAATCCCACCTGCAAAATTAGGAGCATCACCTGCCACCACGATCTTCCCGTCCTGCTGGAGCGCCACTCCTTGCAGCGGGTAGTTGGGGAAACTCGGAGTGGTGATCTTGCCCGTCCCCGATGGACCGAAGCCCGTGTCCAGCGACCCATCCGTGTTGTAGCGTACCAGAGCAGGCACAGCGGTGCTGGAAGCACTGCCCACCACCACGATCTTGCCATCGCTCTGGATGACCATGCCATTGGCAAAGTCGTTCTGCCCGGCAAAGTCCGTGGTCACCTTGCCGGTGCTGTTAAATGTCGTGTCCAGCGTCCCGTCATTGTGGTAGCGCACCAGAGCGAAGTTGGTGTTGCCGCCGCTGGTCGAATAGCCACCCACCACGATCTTGCCATCACTTTGCAGCGCCATGCACGTCGCCGTGTCGGTCCCGCTGATCGAAGTCATCACGATCCCGCCCACGCCAAAGGTTGCGTCGAGATCACCGGGCAGCGCGACAGCAGGATAAGTGGTGAGCCCAAAGGCTGTAGCGATGATGAGGCAAATGCGTTTCATGGCGGCAGGCAACTGAGATGGTGACGTTTGCGCATAGAATAAGGCCCGAGCAGATAGTAATCGCATCAAGTGCAGGCTTCCTTGGTGGGATACCCAGAGATTTCGTTCATGTTACACACAAAGGGCGGATTTTCATCCAGCCGTCGGTTTTCCTCTTTTGAAAGCCTGCCGTGATGCCTCCGAGAAAGACAGGTGCTGATGTTGTTCACGCTTGAGCGTGTGATTGGGTTTCGAAGAAAAACGCTCAAGCGTGAACAACGTACGGAGCCATCGTTGCGGTCCCCCCCCTTCATCCACTGGAGTGGCAGTTGGGGTGGAGTGTAAGTATTTGATTCCATCAATGCTGTTCCCGCCGTCCCCTCAGCTACAGAACCGCCAAGCGAGCGAGTCGCTGTCAAACCATGGGTTGACCCTAACAAAAAGTGATCACGTGAGAGCGCGTCTTTACAAGCAGTAGCAAAATATCCATCCCCCGCCCTCGACACCTTCTCATTCACCCGTATTCTCAGCGCCCGCATTTCCGCGCCATTACCTCCTGAATCTATGAGCAAAAAAATCGTCCTCGCCTACTCCGGCGGCCTCGACACCTCCGTCCTTCTTTCCTGGATCAAAGACACCTACCAGGCCGAAGTCATCGCCTTCTGTGCCAATGTCGGCCAAGATGACGAGCTGAAAGGCCTCAACGCCAAGGCCAAGAAAACCGGCGCGTCCAAGATCTACATCGACGACCTCCAGGAAGAATTCGCCACCGACTTCATCTTCCCGATGATCCAGGCCGGAGCCATCTATGAAGGCGAGTACTTCCTCGGCACCAGCATCGCACGCCCCCTCATCGCCAAGCGCATGGTCGAGATCGCCAAGGCGGAAGGTGCTACCGCCATCGCCCACGGTGCCACCGGCAAAGGCAACGACCAAGTCCGCTTCGAACTCACTGCCGCCGCTCTCGCACCCGAGATCGAAACCATCGCCCCATGGCGTGACGAGCGCTTCCGCACCCAGTTCCCTGGCCGTGCCGAAATGATCGCCTATTGCGACGAGAAAGGCATTCCCGTTCAGGCTAGCGCCAAAAAACCCTTCTCCATGGACCGCAACCTTCTGCACATCAGCTACGAGGCCGGCATCCTTGAAGATCCTTGGTTCGACGCCACCGACGCCAAATACAAAGGCTACTTCAACACCCTCTCCGTCTTCCCTGAAGACGCTCCCGATAAGGCTGAGACCGTCATCCTCGAGTTCGAAAAGGGCAACTGCATCGCCGTGAACGGAAAAATCCTCAGCCCGCTCGCCGTGATGAAGATGCTCAACAAAATCGGCGGCAAGCACGGCGTTGGCCGCGTCGATATGGTCGAGAATCGCTTTGTCGGCATGAAAAGCCGCGGGGTTTATGAAACTCCCGGTGGCAGCATCTTACACTTCGCCCACCGCCAGATCGAGAGCCTCACCATGGACCGCGAAGTCATGCATCTGCGTGACAGCCTCATCCCCAAATACGCCCAACTCGTTTACAATGGCTTCTGGTATGCTCCAGAGCGTCTCGCCCTCCAGGCACTCGTCACCGAGAGCCAAAAGAAAGTCTGCGGCACCGTCCGCCTCAAGCTCTACAAGGGCAACATCATCGCCGCAGGCCGCAAGAGCCAATTCAGTCTCTACAACCCGCAGATCGCCACCATGGAGGCCGATCCGACCAAGGCTTACAATCAGGACGACGCCACCGGCTTCATCCGCCTCAACGGCCTGCGCCTCAGATCAACAGCCATCCGCGACCGCAAGAAGTAAGCCCTTACTGCAGCATCACCCGCTCACGCAAGGTCAGCCCAGACGTATCCCGGGCGCGCCTGTCGCTGCTGTGTAAATCGGACGCTTCCTTGCTCGACAGAAACCTGAACGCAGAACGGTAAGCTGTGCCCGCCAGCAGAAAATAAGCCACCAGCGCTTTGGGGCCGAACATAATCATCACAAATGACAGGGATGTGCCCACCGACGTGCTTGCATTCTTGGGCGGAGCGGGCGCTTCTTCGACTTCGGCAGGCTGCTCCCGTGCGCCGTAGTCAAACAGGTCCTCCGCGATCTTTTCGCCACCCGCTTGCACCGAGATGTGCGTTTGTGCGATTTGCTCCTGATGCGCGGACGCCGTGACGGCCATGCGCCGAGCGGCCTCGATGGCAGCATCCTCACCATAGTCGGAGGCCTTGGCTTCAGTGATCTCATCCGCATCCGCCACTGCATCATGACTCTCCACCACACCGGAGAAGCGCAAAAAATTCGACAACAAAGCCACCGATAGCGCTGCGCATGCCGCCAGGTACCCAAAGCGCTTATCGATCCCCTTCCCGCTCACACGCACGGCCCAGCCAATGCAGCAGCCCAGCCCTAGCATCGCAGGCACATAGAGCTTCCACATCAAACCGTTAACCTTCCCAAAGACAAAAAAGCCCAATCCCAGCGCGATGATCGCCATCAGCACCGCGCTATTGAAATCCTGCTGGCTCTTCAGTCCTTCGAGATGCTTGCGCGTGTGCTCCAGACTTTCAGTCATCAGTTTTTTCTCGCTCCACTTCTTCCTCGCCGTCTCACTCATGTTGGCCGGCTCGGATTCATCCTGCGGTGACTCATCAGGCCTGCGCATCTCATCCGGCACACGGTAGCCCCCCATGGGCACCACCGCTGGCCGCTCCATCGCTGTCACTGGCGCATCTGCCACATGGCGGAACATCAGTTTCAAAGCACCTACACTGATCACATCTCCATCATTCAGCTCCGCCATCACCCTGGGCACGCCATTCACCAGCACGGGCAGCTCCGGCTGCAAAGCCCGCACCAGATACCCCTGCGCCGTCGGCACCAGCTCATAATGAAACGCCGCCACACCCAGCTCCGCACGCACCGCCACATCTGCCCGCGCATCCGAGCCCACACGCACCGTCCGTGCAGCGAGCTCGGCAGTGTGCCCAGATTCAGCGACTAAAAAGGCAGGCATTCGGTACGCTAAGAGCATCCTCAGAAAGCCGCAACCCATTCTCCGCCGCTCAATTCGACAATCCTCATTCCGCATTCGACATTCAGCCTCCCCGCGCCTCATTCACACCGCATGTCCACGAACGCCGTCCTCTTCCTCGCCCGCCGTTACCTCCGCGCCAAGCGTTCCTTCCTCTCCATCATCACCATCATCTCCATCCTCGGTGTTGCCGTCGGTGTTCTTATGATGATCGTTGTCAATGCCGTCATGCAGGGCTTTGAGGGCGAGTTTCGCCG
>JANOBP010000051.1:0-12130 GCA_031411715.1 Verrucomicrobiaceae bacterium
TTCTGTGACAGACTGTGCCGCGTTTTGGCATATAGACACATATTTCCAGCTTCATTACCAAATGGTAACGTAAACCCTCGCGTGGGTTACCGTCCACGCCATACCCTCAACTGATCAGCAGTAAGCGCGCTGGCTGCCCAGGCAGATTCTCTGGCGCGCGGTGGATGCAAGGTGGCACCGGACTCCCAGGCCAGTCCACGGCGATGCGCCAGAGATTCCCCAGACCAAAGGCAATGGGCTGCGCTTTTGGCAGAGGCGCGTAATGCAGGTCGTAACAGTTCTCATTCAAGAAGCTGAGGAAGTCGTCGTCATCTTCACCACCGTAGAGCTTGAGCAACTCGGCGCGGGTTTCTGGTATATCCACGCGCCGCCGCGCCTCGTCGTTGCGTAGAGTTTCACTGGTAGCGCCGTGATAGGTGCAGAGATAGGTGTCGGCTTCGACCGTGGCGCTGTCGGCGTGAAAGGAATACACATCGGTGGGCACCACTTCAGTGGCCTCGTCTCGTGGGTAGTGCTGAATGCAGTCGAGCACGGGAGATAATCCATGGTCGCTGAGCAGTCGCAGGTCGTTGAGCATGAAATCGATGGCCGCATGCCCCGCAGCACTCAATTCCAGAGTGCGAAGACGGGCCTCATCGAGCGAGGCGATCTCTTCTTCGCTGCCAAGTCGCTCCACCACCTCGCCGAAATCACCATTCAATTCGCGCTGCCAGCAGAGCGCGTTCACGCCGTTGCCAAATGGAGTCGTGATCAGTTCATCGAAGCTCTTCACGATGCGGATGCGGTCGTATCCTTTGGGAATGTCGAATGGAGTCATGCGTGAGTGATTCTTCGCCTCATCCCCGCACCCAACTCCAGCCCAAAGCCACCACGCAGGCCAGGATGAGCAGGATGCTTCCCCAGCCGACCAATCGCGACCACGGCCCTGAGCGTGCTGTGCCCATTATCGAGGCATCAGCGGCGAGCAGTTGCAGCGCGATGACGTGCAATGGCAGCAGCACCGCATTCACCACCTGACTCGTGTAGATCAGTGGAATCAAAGGCAGACCAGGAAGTGACACCACACTCACAGAGGCGATGGTCAGGCCCACAAATGCCGCGTAGAACCATTGAAAGTGATGCGAGTCCAAATCCAGCGAGGCAGGCTCGCCCACACCTTCAGCGATCGAGTAGGCCGTGGCGATCGGAACGATGGCCGCAGCCAAAAGAGAGGCTCCGAGAAGCCCAGCGCCGAAAAGAACCGTCGCAAAACGGCCTGCGAGCGGTTCCAGGGCTTTCGCCGCGTCACCTGCATCCGTGATGTGCACGCCAGCTTTGTTCAGCGTAGCTGCGCATGCCACGGCGATGGCCAGACCGATCACTCCGGTGAGCACGGAGCCGATGATCACATCCGCACGGGCCCAGCGCAGCGATTCCATCGAGATCTTCTTATCCACCGCATAGGATTGAATGAAAGCCAGGCCCCATGGGGCCAGCGTCGTCCCCAGCGCCGCTGCGATGGCGATCCAGCCTGCGGCGCTCGTTGGTAAATGGGGAATGACCGAGCCGTGCAGCACCTCACCCCATTCAGGCCCCGCCAGCAACCCATCCACAATGTAAAGCGCCAGCGTGGAAGAGATCACCAGCAGCACACGCTCCACGCGGTGAAACGAGCCCAGCACCACCACCAGCGAGATCACCACACCCGCCACCGGTGCACTGATCCACGATGGCATGCCCACCAGCCCACCTGCAGCGGAGATTCCAGCATACTCGGCGCAGATCGTCCCAAAATTCGCAAACAACAAACCACCCACCGCAAAGTAACCCGCGCCGCGTCCCCATTTCTCGCGGATGATGCCGACAAAGCCCTTCCCGGTCGCCGCACCGATGCGCACCGCCATCAGGTGAAACTGCACCAGCAGCACTGTCGAGGCTGGAATGATCCACAGCAGCCGATAACCAAAATCTGCGCCCAGCACGGAATACGTCGTGATTCCCGCTGGATCATCGTCCGAAAGCCCTGCCAGCAGTCCCGGCCCCAGCACCGCCAGAAACGCCACCCACGCACCGTGTCCCGACTTCAGCATCTCAGCAAACTTCAACCCGATGCCACGATGATGATGCGCCACCGCATGCGGCGGCGCGTTGTTCCGCTGCCGCTTGTGACGAGCAGTCTTATGCGGCACGCCAAGTCCTCCTGCATCGAGTGTGCATCAGTGAATCAAGAGTTGAGTGTCGCATGGCGGACTGTCGACTCGGAACTCTTTGATGTCAGGCAAATCATCTGGGGAACTCATGCGTCATGACCAAACGATAACGTGTTCTAATGGCCCATTGGTGGTGCCATGGCTGGCAACGAAGAGGAAATCTAGGAATACAACTCCAGCCCCCAACACGAATAGTACACTACAAAGTCGAAAGGGTCACAATCCATCTTTGTCTCTCGAAGCTATCGACAGTTGACCATCAGTCTCACCAACAGTAAAAACCATTCGCATCACCGGCCTCAGCAGGGCCTGACTCGCTGCCTTGCAGGGTGATTGTGCCAAACTTTCCTGTCGATATCCAAGCGCGCTCAATGCATCAGTATCGGCGCAGCGAGTCGAGTTGGTGCGTGTATCACAGACTATTCGTCCAAAATGCTCGCGGAAAATCAAGAACGATAGGAAGCTTGCTCCCTGACTGCCACCCAATTACGGCATGAGAGCACTCACCGGAAGTGGTGTGAGGTCGGCTGTGCCTTTCGGGAACATGCGGTGGCGGTAGGTGAGGATCTCGGGCTCAGTGGGAGTGATGAGCACGACGTGCTCATAATGGGCACTGGGCTTGCGGTCGGTGCTGATGACGGTCCATTTGTCGGCCAAAATGCGGGTCTTGTCGGTGCCCATGTTGACCATGGGCTCGATGGCGATGGTCATGCCTGCCTTGAGGCGTGGACGGTCCCCTTTTTTACCGAAGTTGGGCACTTGGGGCTCTTCGTGGAGCTTACGACCGACGCCGTGACCGACGAATTCTTTGACGACACTGAAGCCGTATTGCTGGACGTGGTTTTCGACGCTGTGGCAGAGATCGCCGAGCATCCAGCCGTCGCGGGCATATTTGACGGCGTTGATGAGGGATTCCTCCGTGGCGGCGAGGAGCTTGAGGGTGGCAGCATCGACATTGCCAACGGGAACGGTGAGGGCGTTGTCGCCGACCCAACCGTCGAAGTAAATGCCGACGTCGATTTTGACGACGTCACCGTCCTGAATGACACGAGGGCCACCGATGCCGTGAACGACTTCTTCGTTGATGGAGATGCAAATATTGCCGGGGAACTGACGGTAGCCGAGAAAGGCGCTGGTGCATCCGCGCGCTTTCATCTCAGCAGCGGCGATGCGGTCGATCTGAGCGGTGGTGGCACCGGCGTGGACTTCGCTGGCAGTCTTGAGAAGGATGTCGCGGGCGACCTGGCAGGCTTTACGCATGCTGGCCTGCTGGGCGGTATGGCGGATGGGGATGTTCCCCGATTTCAAGAGCGACATGAGCCGTGCTATGAAGCTCACTTACCAATCAGACTGTAGGTCACGCCGACGAGGACCATGACGGCGATGGCGAGCCAGATCCAGACGAGGGTGGTGGAGTCAACGACTTTACCGCTCTGCTGGAGGCGGTCGAAGCGACCACGGATGCGGCCTTTCTTGAGGAAGCCGTCATAGTGGCTCTGGAGGAGGTGGGTCTCGACCTGGCGCATGACGTCAAGGACAACGCCGACAAGAATGAGCAGGCTGGTGCCGCCAAAGAACTGCGCAGCCGAGGAAGAGATACCCATCCATGAGCTGATGACACCTGGCATGATGTAGAGCAGGGTGAGGAAGATGGCACCGGCAAAGGTCAGGCGACTCATGGTGAAGTCGAGGAAGTCCGCAGTGGGCTTGCCTGGACGGATGCCAGCGATATAGCCGCCGCTCTTTTTGAGGTCTTCGGAGATCTGCGTGGGCTGGAACATGGTGGCGACCCAGAAGTAACTGAAGAAAAAGATGAGGAGCGCAGAGATCACGTAGTAGGTGCTGCCAGTGCTGACGAAGGCGCAGAAGTTTTGCACCGAGGCGACGTCACGGAACCATGGGAGGGAGGCGACGATCTGCGTGGGGAAGAGTAGGATGGCCTGAGCAAAGATGATGGGCATGACGCCGGAATAATTGATCTTGAGCGGGAGATACTGTGTCTGGCCGCCATAGACTTTACGACCGACGACTCGCTTGGCGTAGGTGATGGCGATTCGTCGCATGGCCTGGGTCAGAGCGATGACACCGGCGATGACGATGATCATGAATGCCATGAGGATGACGAGCTTGGCGGGCTTGCTCATGTCTTGAGCGGCATCACCGACGAAGGTTTTCCAGACTTGAACGAACGCACCGGGCAGGTCGGAGACGATGTTCACGCAGATGAGGATGGAGACGCCGTTGCCGATGCCGCGCTCGGTGATCTGCTCACCCAGCCACATCATGAGCATGGTGCCAGCAGTGATGGTGATGACGGCTGTGAGGAGGAAGACGAAGCCGTAGTCAGGGACGAGTTGGTATGCCAGGCCCTTGGCCTGGAGATTGTTCATGGTGTCCTTAAGGCCACCCATGAGGTAGTTTTGACCAGGATCAGCCAATGATTGTGCGAGCAAGTAGGCCTGGAAGATGCAAAGCGCGAGTGTGGCGATGCGGGTGTAGGTGGTGATCTTCTGGCGGCCGCCTTCTTCACGGGCGAGCTTGGTCAAGGGAGGCCAGACGGCGGTCAACAGCTGCAGCATGATGCTGGCGCTGATGTATGGCATGATGCCAAGGGCGAAAATGGCGCAGTTTTGCAGGCCACCACCAGAGAAGATGTTCAGCAAGGCCGCGACCTGAGCTCCGGCAGAGTTGGCGTTCTCAGCCTTATCCATGATCCATTGGCTGAGCACGCTGGGGTCAATGCCTGGCAGGGTGATCTGGGTACCGATGCGCACGATCACGATCATGGCGAGCGTGAAGAGGATGCGGGATCGTAATTCGGGGACTTTGAAGCTGTTGGCGAAGGCGGAGATCATGAGAGTGTAGCTAGATGCTGGATGCTTTGATGGGCCTGCCTCCAACGGCAGTCAGAAGACTGCGGGAAACTGGCCCATCAAGGAGATTGGGAGCGATGAATTACGCGGCGATGCTGCCACCGGCCTTCTCGATCTTCTCACGGGCCGTAGCGCTGCATTTGGCGCCTTGGATAGTGAGTTTGACGGTGAGATCACCGGTGCCAAGAATCTTGATGATGTCGCAGGTGCGGGAAACGAGGCCAACTTCACGAAGAGCAGCTTCGTTGACTGTCGCACCGTCTTGGAAGGCGGTATTGAGCTCGCCAACGTTGACGACTTCGATGGCGTCCTGAAAGGCGCGGTTGTTGAAGCCTTTCTTCGGGAGGCGGCGATGCATTGGCATCTGGCCACCTTCGAAACCTGGGCGAATGCCGCGACCGGAGCGGGCCATCTGTCCTTTGTGTCCTTTACCGGATGTTTTACCGAGGCCGGAGCTCTCTCCGCAACCGAGGCGCTTGCGAGTTTGGCGTGCGCCCGGACGGTTTTGTGTTTCGTGCAGTCTCATGAGGGTCAGAAGTAGGAGTCGGAGGTCAGGAATTAGAGGGCTTTGCGCTCTTTGACGATGCGTCCGCGGGTGCGGAGGATTTCGTCAGGCATGCGCAGAGAAGCAAGTGCGGCCATGGTGGCCTTGACGATGTTAGCGTGATTGCTTGAGCCGAGGGACTTACCGATGATGTCTTTGACACCGACGGCTTCGAGCACGGCGCGAGCACCACCACCGGCGATGATGCCAGTTCCTGGAGCAGCAGGCTTGAGCATGATGAATCCACCACCGTGAGCGCCAGTAACCGCATGCGGAATGGTGGCGTTGAGGAGGTTGTAGGAGATCATGTTCTTGCGGGAGGCCTCGGTAGCCTTCTTGATCGCGTCAGAGACTTCGTTGGCTTTGCCGAAACCGCAGCCGACTTTACCCTGCTGGTCGCCAGTGACGACGAGGGCGCTGAAGCTGAAACGACGACCGCCTTTGACGACCTTGGCGCAACGATTGATGTGAACGACTTTTTCGATGGAATCACCACCGCTGCTGCGATTGTCGCCGCGTTGGGCGTCACCGCGTTGGAAGTTATCACGCTGGGTGATAATGGCAGGAACGCTGGTGACTTCAGCGGCAAGGATTGGCTCTTCAGGGAGTTCTGTTTCGGCGACCATAAGTGGGGGTGCGATAAGGGATAAGTGGTGGGCGATTAGAACAGTAGTCCTTTTTCACGAGCGGCGTCCGCGAGGGCTTTGACCTTGCCGTGGAAGATGAATCCCGCACGGTCGAAGACGACAGTGGTGATATTCTTCTCCTTGGCGCGCTCGGCGATGAGAGCGCCGATTTTGATCGCGTTGGCGGAATTGGCTTGGGCAGCGCCGTAGCCTTTTTCCTTGGTGGAAGCAGAGACGATGGTCTTGCCTGCTTCGTCGTCGATGATCTGAGCGTACACGTTGGTGTTGGAGAAGTACACGGCAAGGCGTGGACGTTCTGTAGTGCCGGAAAGCTTGCGGCGGATGCGCGCGTGGATGCGGGCGCGGATAGCTTTGCGATTTTGAGTGGCCATGGTAGGTCTGCGGGCGGTGAAAGGGGTTTACTTGACGGACTTGCCGGCTTTGCGGCGGATGTGCTCACCAACATAGCGGACACCCTTGGCCTTGTATGGCTCTGGCGGATAGTAAGCGCGGATGTCAGCAGCAAGCTGACCGACGACCTGCTTGTCGATGCCTTCAATGGCGATCTTGGTGTTTTCAGTCACGGTGACCTTCACACCCTTCGGAATGGCATGCAGACGCTCATGACTCTGACCGAGTTGGAGGTCGATCATCTCACCTTTGACGGCGGCACGGAAACCGACGCCGTGGATTTCGAGGCTGCGGGTGTAACCTTGGCTGACACCGTGGACCATGTTACCGATTAGACGCTGCGTGGTGCCATGAAGGGCGCGCACTTGGCGTTCATCGTTATCACGAGTGACGGAGAGGCTGGTGGCTTCGACGGCGACTTGCACACCGAGTGGGAGCTGCCATTTGAGTTCACCTTTAGGGCCTTTGACGAGGACAGAGCGATCAGCGCCAACTTTGACGGTGACTTTGTCAGGAATAGAGACGGGGACTTTACCAACGCGGGACATGATGTGTTTCTCCTGAGTGAATGGTTACCAGACAACAGCGAGGACTTCGCCGCCGACTTTGGATTTACGAGCGCGTGCACCAGTCATGATGCCGCGTGAAGTGGAAAGAATGGAGATGCCGAGACCACCGAGCACACGAGGCACTTCATCAGAGCCGACATACTGGCGCAGTCCTGGGGAGGAAACACGGCTGATGTGACGGATCACAGGCGTCTGGTCATCACCATACTTGAGCTTGAGCTTCAGGCGGGGATGAGCGGCATTGGTGTCCACTTCGTAACCCCAGATGTAGCCTTCTTCCTTGAGGATACGGGCGAGTTCGGCCTTCATTTTAGAGAAGGGGGCAAATACCTGCTCCTGCTGTGCGGAGGCGGCATTGCGAATGCGGGGGAGAAAGTCTGCGATCGGGTCAGTCATGACGTGGCGGTGATTCCGTGGGTGTTAATGATTCTAATCAGGCTGCGGCTTCAGCGTTCTCTGCGTTTTCAGCGCCTTCGGTTTTCTTTTTGCCAGTTGCACGGAACGGCATCCCAAGCGCGCGGAGCATCTCGCGTGCGTGGTCATCATTGTTGGTGCTGGTGACAAAAGTGATGTCGAAACCGAGGGTGCGCTTGATCTTGTCGAGCTCGATTTCAGGGAAGATGGACTGATCGGAAATGCCGAGGGTGTAGTTACCACGACCATCAAAGGCACGCGGGGCGACACCACGGAAGTCACGGATACGAGGGACGGCGGTGCGTACGAGGCGCATCATGAAGTCGTACATCTTGTTGCCGCGCAGGGTGACTTTGACGCCGACGTTTTCACCTTCACGCAGCTTGAAATTGGCGATGGCCTTCTTGCTCTTGGTGATGATGGGCTTCTGTCCGGTGATCAGCGTCACTTCATTCACCGCGTCTTCGATGGCCTGCTTGCGCTCTGCCTGACTGCCGACGGCGCAGTTGACGACGATTTTTTGAAGCTTGGGCACCTCGTGAATATTTTCCAGACCAAGTTGGGCCTTTAATTCAGCGATTTTTTGTTTGTACAGAGTCTTGAGCGTGTGTTCCATGAAATATGTTGGCCAGCGGTGTCTCCTTTCCTTCGAGGGGCCGTCCTAGTGGACAGAGGATCAACGATGGGGGAGGCGAGGGGCCGGGATGTTGGCGATTTGCATTCACTTGGCAACAGTCTTTTTCAACTTTCGTCATGAGTTGCTGAAATTCAGACTTCGAGACCTGTTCTGGAATCAGCGCTTTCATTTTCCTGCCTGTCGCTAGCATGCAGCGATGTCCGACCGCAACCCCACGCCGAAGCAGATCTTGCGTCACCGCCTCGTGACGGCTTGGCGCGGTGTGGCCGATGGTCCAATTCTCGATCTGCCGATGCTCAACGTAGGCGATCTGGCAGTAAAGATCATGGCTCAGTCCGGTCTGGCCAATCGAGTCAAGCTGGAGGACATCCTCGCTGCTTGGGAGGAGATCGTGGGCACGTTCTTATTCAAGCTCTCACGCCCAGACAGCATGGAGCGCGGGATACTCACGGTGCGACTGATGCAACCCACCGCACACCATGCGCTGAGCATGGAGAAGGGGAAAATCCTCAAGCGCCTGCAAGCCAAGCTGCCTGAGGCCAAGATCCGCGATCTGCGCTTCCGCCACGGATAAAAATATGAGCACCTTGATACGCCCAGTCACTCCTGATGATGCAGCCACGATCTGTGAGATCTATAATCACTACATCGAGCAGACGACCATCACCTTTGAGGAGGTTTTGCTCACTGCGGAGGAAATGGCCGCGCGCATCGCCAAAGTGTCGGCGGCCTATCCATGGCTGGTGGCAGAGGTGGATGGTGTGGTTCTCGGTTATGCCTATGGCAGGCCGTTTCATGAGCGCTCCGCCTACCGCTTCACCTGTGAGTCGGCGGTGTATCTGCGGAGCGATGCGGGTGGCCGCGGCTTGGGCACTCGACTCTATGAGCAACTACTCACTGAATTGAGCCTGCGCGGCATGCACGTCGTCATTGGTGGCGTGGCTTTGCCCAATGAAGCCAGCGTGGCACTGCATGAGAAACTAGGCTTCATCAAAGTCTGTCACTATAGCGAAGTGGGCTGGAAATTTGAGCGCTGGATCGATGTGGGCTACTGGCAGCTCAACTTGGAATCCAAACCGGCTCCCAACTCGTAAAAACTCACCCATGCCGACATTTCAACCACACAAAAACGCCGCGCTCATCATCGTCGGTCACGGCTCCACGGTGAATCCTGACTCCAGCGCCCCCACGCATCGTCACGCCGACAAAATCCGCCAAATGGGACTCTTCCATGAGGTCGCGTGCTGCTTCTGGAAAGAAGAGCCCAATATGCGTGAAGTCTTCGAGATGGTCGAGAGCGAGGTCATCTACATCGTGCCCAATTTCATCAGCGAAGGCTACTTTTGTCAGCAAGTGCTGCCTCGTGAACTGCGCTTGAATGGCTCAACGACTCAGCGTGATGGCCGTACCATCCATTACTGCGACCCCGTGGGCATCCACCCGAACATGACACGCCTGCTCATTCAGCGTGCCGATGAAATCGCACCGCATGTGCCGCGTGAGCAGACGAGCCTCGTCATCGTCGGTCATGGCACCAATTTGAATGAGAACTCGACCAAGGCCATCCAGGACCAAGTCGCTCTCATTCGTGGCGGGCACTATGGCTTCGCGGAAGTGGTCGATGCTTACATGGAAGAAGCCCCCTTTGTATCCGACTGGGCCAAGTTGACCACCGCGCCCAATGTTGTCGTCGTGCCATTCTTCATCGCAGACGGCCTGCACAGCTTTCAAGACATTCCCGTGCTGCTCGGCATGCGTGAGGAAACCGGTGCGACCCTCAGCGAGCTCGGCGTGTTTCATCAGAACCCGCATGAACTGCAAGGCCGACTGCTTTACTACAGCGGGGCCATCGGCACAGAGGCCCTCATGGCCGATGTCATCCTGGACCAGGTCAAGGACTTCGACGCTAAACACAGGATCAATGCCGAATGCGGAATGCCGAATGCCGAATTGAACTCCACGCTTGCCACCTGGCTCAAATCAGGCCGTGAAGTGATCGGAGAGATCACCATTGAGACAAATGAATCCGATTACACGCTTCGACATGTAGCGGACGGTGATCGCAGTGACCTCACGCCGTTTCATGGAGCCGATGAGGCACGCGAACTCGCGCGCTATGATGACGACGGCAAATTCAGGCCACTACATTCCGCCCCGACGCTCAAGCGCGGCTGGAAACTGCACCTCGTCGATTTATCGGAACTACGACTGGCTCTCGATTACTTCTATCCGGCCGCAGTGGGCATGATACGCGCATTGGAACAAAACAAACTCAGCGCCACACCGCTGCGTGAGCTTTTAGGCCGACAGACAGGCATGTATCGCTTCGCCAACAACATCACCGACGACCAAGCAGTCGCCATGGTCCACAAATGCTGCGCCGATGACAAATGCCTGCGCCGCGTGCTGTGGCCAATCGTTCAGGGCACCAAGTCCCCTGCCCCGGATCAAGCTAACACCATCCCCCTTCCCTTACCCCTGCTCTGCATCGAAGCCTGCCCCATCATCGTCTCCGCCGCACGCAAGATCGCGAGGGACAGTTTTGAAGCTGCGTCGAAAGAGTAGCTCATCACACCGCCTTCACCGCCCCCTGCTCTCCTTGAGTCAATAAACAGCCCTCTGATGAAGGGCGTGATCGCATAACCAGATGCTTTGTGCCATTCTCGAGTGATGACACTCCCTGATCTGCCTCTTTCGACGCCGTCACTTCTATTTCCAGCCATCTCGCTCCTGATGCTGGCTTACACGAACCGCTTTCTTGGATTGGCCAATGTGGTCCGTGCACTGCATGCGACGTGGCGGACCTCGGGTGATCCCTTTTTGGTGGCGCAGATCGACAATTTGCGAAAACGCATCGGCATCATCAAACGCATGCAGGCGCTGGGAGTGCTGAGCATGATGACATGCACGATCAGCATGGCTCTACTGTTCTTTGGCAATCAAATGGGTGGCCAGGTGGCTTTTGCTTTCAGTCTGGTGCTGATGACGGCTTCTTTGGCGCTGTCACTGTGGGAGATTCAAATGTCCGGACAAGCGCTCGATCTCCAGTTGCGTGATGTGGAGAGCAGCGAAAGATGAGTCCATCTTCCCAACCTCATGAAACTGATTCTTCTCTTCACTCTTCTCATCAGCGCTGCTATCTCGAGTCACGCCGTCACGCCCGATGGCAAACAGAAGCTCGTCTTCATCGCCGGGAAACCCTCGCATCCGCCGGGGATGCACGAATTCCACGCAGGATCATTGCTGCTCGAGAAATGCCTCCAAAGCGTGCCAAACCTGGTGGTGGATCGCCATGACAATGGATGGGTGAGCGATGAGAAGACCTTTGCCGATGCCGACGCAGTGGTGATCTACGCGGATGGTGGTGGCAAGCACCCAGCGGTGGTGGATGGCCATCTTGAAACATTGCGCAAGCTCATGGCCAGGGGCGTGGGCTTTGGCTGCATGCACTACGGCGTCGAGGTGGTGCCCACGGAAGCTGGCAAGGAATTTCAGGAATGGTTGGGCGGTCATTACGAGAACAGTTTTTCCTGCAATCCGATCTGGGACGCGAACTACAAGGAACTGCCCAAGCACGCGATCACGCGTGGCGTGCTTCCCTTCACGACGAAGGACGAGTGGTATTTCCAGATGCGCTTCCGTCCAGCCTTCAAGGATGGCATCGCGTTGGCCGAGGATGCGACGGCGAAATTTGCGCCACTCCTAACTGCTACGCCAACGGACGCGACACGTGACGGGCCCTATGTGTATCCCAAAGGTCCTTACCCACACATCCAGGCGGAAAAAGGCCAGCCTGAAACCATGATGTGGGCCATCGAGCGCGCAGACGGCGGACGCGGCTTTGGCTTCACCGGCGGCCATTTTCAC
>JANOBP010000052.1:0-7746 GCA_031411715.1 Verrucomicrobiaceae bacterium
CCACCGGTGCCTGCGGCAAGCCATGCACGGGCATGGTTGAGCCACAGGCACTCGATGAGATAAAAGGCGGTGAAGACCGCGAAGAGCGTCTGGCCGTCGGTCATGGGTGCTTACTCTTGCGTGCGGGCTCCGAAGAGCTTGCCGAAGAGTTTTTTGATGCCGACGAGTACCCCGATGACGATTATATAGGCACCCTTGCCGAGTTTGGCGAAGAGCAGGGCTAACTTGCCAAACATGCCGGTTTTGGCCAAGGCGAAGGCTCCGCCGCCAGCGATGAGGGCGGTGAGGCCGTATTCGGCGATCTTGTCGCCGCTTTTGAATTCGGCGTAGCGCTCGCCTTCGATGTAGCTGTAGCCGGTGAGGATTTTTTCCTGCGCGGCGATCATGTCGTTCAGTTCTTCCGGTTCACAGACGAGGGTGACTTCCATGACGCCTTTGCGGCCGAGGAGGCGTGTGTTGAAGTTGATGGAGATGGCATCGGCAGGTGCGCCGATGGATTTGATCTTGGTGGCCCACTCGAGGTTGTTGGTGGTGGGATTGTAGCGCGGCGGGATGGCCCAGCCGAGGACTTCGAGGCCGTCCATGCCCTGCTTGATGCGGTATTCATTGCCGGCGATCTGGCCGTCTTTGAGGCTCTGCAGCAGTGCGTCGGCATCGAGTGAGTCTTTCTCGTCATCTTTGACATAACCGGATGGGTCGAACTCAAAGATGATCCACGGTGGATCACCGATGCCTTCAACGGCGAGCATGCCGAGCTCACGATTGGTGGCGGGATTGCCGTACATGACCATGAGCTTGCGAGTGCTCTCGGAGCCCGTGAAGCGCCAGTCTTTGGGGATCTGGATTTGGGCCTTGTCGCCGAGTGCGCCGATGCCCTGACGGGTCCAGCCGAGCTTTTCGATCTCGGCGACGCGCTCCTCGATCTGCTTTTTCATTTCCTCCGGCGTGAGTTGCTTTTCAGCCGCTGGTGCGGGTGAAGCTGGCGCAGGCTGCTGCGCATGACTGAGGGTGGAGACTGCCAGGGATGCCAGCAGGACGGCGCGGAGGATGAATGGAGTCTTCATGGGAAGGCGCGGAGTGTGGTCGCTGGTCATTCCTGACGTCAAGGCAGGTTTTGGATGTTTCCTGTTTTCTTGAGGGCGGCGTTGCGGCATGGTTGGCGGAACTTTTTGCGATTCTTTTATGATCGAAACTCCTGAGACATCTCCCGCCAAGCCTACTGCCACCACGCCGCGTCGCAGGCCGGGGTGCTTCATGATGTCGTGCCTGTCGCTGCTGATTCTGGCGACGGTGGGCGGGCTGCTGGTGTGGCGGATGATTGATAAGAGCTCTGATTTCGCGCGCTACTGCATGGAGTGGCTCAGCGGGTTGCCAGAGCGGCTGCAGACTCATAAGATCACGGAAACCTTCCATCAGGAGGTGACGAAGATCACTTCGACCAATGGCGATGTGCTGGAGATCGCCACGATGGAGACGGTGGAGACGGTGACGAAGTCGGACACGAAGTCGCTGCTCAATGAGACGATCTATTTGGGCACCACGGAGTCGGAGATCCGCGTGCCGGTGGTGTATCGTTTCAACATCAAGCTCTCTGACCCATGGCAGCTCAGCGTGCAGGATGGGCACTGTGTGGTGATCGCGCCGCCGGTGAGGCCTTCACTGCCACCGGCCATCCGCACGGAGGGCATGGAAAAAAGAACGGAGGCTGGCTGGCTGCGCTTCAATGCGAGCGAGAGCCTGGCTCAGCTGGAAAAGAACCTCACGCCGACCCTGGAGAAGCGTGCTGGTGGGCACATCCGGATACCTGACGTCCGTGAAAACTGCCGCAAGTCGGTGGCGCAGTTTGTGCGTGCGTGGCTGCTGCGTGAGCAGGGTCTCGATGCAGGACTTATCAAAGACATCGTGGTGATTTTTCCAGATGAGCCTGCGGTGAAAAATCCAACTGAAGCCGCTGCGAAGATGACAGGGCTGCCGGTGGTGGAGCAGGCGCTGCCTTGAGATGACGCTGGCGCAAAAAGTCTGCTAGGGCCGAATGGATTGACGATTGATGAACAAGGATTGTTGATTGCTGAGGTGATCCCTTTCGTAGAACGCGCCTCTTCCTTCGAAAATCAAAAATCGAATGTTCATCAATCGTCATTCAAAGAGGCTCACGCCGACATTTTGCACTCCTTCGTCAGAGCGGCGCTACTCATGCCCGCCAGCGGGATCGTAAAGCAACAGGCCTTTTTCAAACTGCACATAGGGCAGTGCGTCCGGGATCTGCTCGGGCGCTAGGCTTGAGAGGCGGAAGACTTGGCCTTTGAAGGTGCCAGTCGTGCCGGTGGTGCCGAGGACCAAGTTTTGCACGGTGGCGAATTTGTCATCCGGCTCGACAAAATCTGCGCCAGCCATGGTGGCACTGACACCGAGGGAGACGATCTCTTGCGCGTTGCGCTGATTGGTGATGCGCTCGAGGATCTCCCGACGTGCACTGGAGAACCAGTTGATGGCCACGGCGGCCAGGATGCCGATCAAAGCCAGACACACGAGCACTTCGACGAGCGAAAAAGCACGGTGTGACTGAGCTGAAAAGGTTTTGGTGAAAAGCATGTCGTCAAAATGTCCGCCAAATGTGGTTTCTCGCAAACGGCCTTTTTGACACTAGGCGTGACGCGGCGAATGATGCGCGCCTTGTGAAGAATGATCTGCCCAGTGTGCTCGCGTCTGCAGGCTACCAACTCGTGCGCTGGCAAAATGCGCGCGAGGTGCTGGCGGCGCGCGTGGCAAAAAGACGACTGCCTGAGGTACTTCAGCTTTTTTTGGAGCGCTGGCTGTCTGCTGAGACGGTGCGCCATTTTCCTGAGCTGACACCCGAGGCACCGTTGACGGTGACTTTGATGGAGACGGCTCACGGTTGGCAAATCCTGAGTGGCGGGCTGGCGGAGGTGCCGCTGGAGCGTGCGCTGCTGCATTTGCCGGCGCTGCGTGCTTTTTGGAGCCAGGAGCTGAGGCGGGAGCATTTTGTGGCTCTCAGGGCGCTGGTTCCTTCGGTTTGGATGATGGACTCAGCCGTGGTGCCACCGGGGACGGTGATCGCAGGCCTGAATGTGACGAGTTGGGATGCCGTGCGCGAGTCGGAGCGTTTTGAGATCCAAGATGGTCTGTTGTTGAGCAAAATGCTGCCCGGTAACTCAGTCATGGCTCGTTATGTGCGCGATGAAAGTGGTCGTATCGTCTTGCGAGATCATGCAGCGGCAGGTTGACGGCATGCCTGCTGGCATGCGACAGTGTATCACCCCAAACAAATCATGGCACGCGGCTCCAACGTCACTCTCTGTTCCTTCTGCGGCAAAAGCCATGCGGAGGTTCGTAAACTCATCGCCGGCCCCGGCGTGTACATTTGCGACAACTGCATCAACGTCTGCAAAAACATCCTCGACCGCGAAACAAGCAAGGAACCGCAGAACAGCTCCGGCCTGCTGGTGCCGCGCCCGGCGGACATCGCCGCGTTGCTGGATCTGCATGTCATCGGCCAGACGCAGGCGAAAAAAGTGCTCAGCGTCGCCGTGCACAATCACTACAAGCGCATCCTCCACAGCCAGCAGCAGGCCGCACGCGCCAGCAGCGCCAAGCCGAAGATCGCTGGCACGCTGCCCGACCCGAATGATGTCGAGATCGAAAAGAGCAACGTGCTGCTGCTCGGCCCCACAGGCTGCGGCAAGACCCTGCTGGCCAAAACACTGGCCAAAATCCTCAACGTGCCTTTCAGCATTGCGGATGCCACCACATTGACCGAGGCGGGCTATGTCGGTGAAGACGTCGAAAACATCATCCTGCGCCTGCTTCAAGCCGCTGATCATGACGTGGCACGCGCGGAGATCGGCATCGTTTACATCGACGAGATCGACAAAATCGGCCGCAAGACCGAAAACGTCAGCATCACCCGTGACGTGTCCGGTGAGGGCGTGCAGCAGGCTTTGCTCAAGATCATCGAAGGCACGGTGTGCAACGTGCCACCACAAGGCGGGCGCAAGCATCCGCAGCAGGAGTACATCCAGGTGAACACACAGAACATCCTCTTCATCTGCGGTGGTGCCTTTGTGGGCCTGGATAAAATGATGGAGCGCCGCCGTGGCAAATCCTCCATGGGATTCACCTCCATCCAAACCAAAGCCGTCACGGAAAAACCGCGCGCAGATGTCGTCGAGCCGGAAGATCTGCTCGGCTACGGCTTGATTCCTGAATTCATCGGTCGCTTGCCCGTCGTGTGTCAATTGGAGGCCTTGAGCGAGGCCGAGCTCCTGCGCGTGCTCACCGAGCCGCGCAACGCGCTCACCAAACAATTCAGCAAGCTCCTCGGCATGGATGGCGTGGAGCTATCCATCACGCGGGATGCCATGCTGGCCATGGCCAAGGAAGCCGTCACCCGCGGCACCGGCGCACGCGGCCTGCGCAGCATCTTTGAGCGCATCATGCTCGACGTAATGTACGATGTGCCCAGCCGCATGGACGTGCGCTCCGTGACCATCAACGAAGGCGTCGTCAAAGGCGAGCGCGCCGCGCTTCTGCGCAAGCGCGTGGAGCGGAAGGCGGCTTGAGCGGCCCTCAGCGCTCCTCGATCCAGAGCCGTACCGAATCGCCCTCACGCGCTTTGAGCACATAATCCCGCCCGGCATAGGCGGTGAAGTCGATTTCGCGTTCGGAGCGCCAAGAGCGCAGGTCGTCGAACTTTTCGCCGATCTTGCGGCCGAAGCCGCCAAGCCACCTGCCGACCGATTCGCGGCCGACGTTCTTTCGAGCGCTGGCGAGGACGGTGTGGGGCCCGGGTTGCAGAAGGATGCCGGACCGGGTCTCGGCGGGTGTCACTTCTTGACCGTCCAACTCTTGGATCAAGGGGGTGATGTCGTTTGAGGAGCCGCCGCCGCGTTCGGTGAAGAGCATGGCGTGATTCGGGTGGCTGCGCGGGTTGACACACTGGCAGAGGAGGCTGCAAAGAGACAGGGCAAGGAAGGCGAGTGGCTTGTTCATGACAGGGGCACAGCAGTGCGACGGAAATCGCCAAGCGCAACCCTCTGTTGCCTCCGCCCCACGCTCTCCGCTTGAAAGCCCCGCCGTCCTGCGGCATGTGCCGCGCCCCCCCCTTCCAAACCATGTCCGCCGAACGAAAAACTCTCGATGAACGCGCTCAGATGTCTGACATCGATCGCCTGCGCCACTCCTGTGCCCACGTGATGGCTACCGCCATCCTGCGCCTGTGGCCGAACGCCCAATTTGCCTACGGTCCGCCGGTCGAAAACGGCTTCTACTATGATTTCGATCTCCCAGACCACCGCATCACGCCGGATGACTTCGAGAAGATTGAGGCGGAGATGAAAAAGATCTCAAAGGAGAACCAAAAGTTCGATTGGAAAGGCGTCAGCCGTGAGGATGCCATCGCGCTGGCCAAATCAGGCCGCCTCGGCGGTCTCACCGAGCGCCCGGGCAATCCCAGCGTCTTCAAACTCGACCTGCTCGAGAAAATCCCTGAGGGCGAGCAGATCAGCACCTTCCAAAATGGCGACTTCATCGACCTCTGCGCCGGGCCGCACGTCGGCTACAGCGGCAAGTGCAAGCATGTGAAGCTCATGTCCGTCAGTTCGTCGTTTTACATGGGCGACGAGACCAAACCGCAGCTTCAGCGCCTCTACGGCACCGCTTTCCCATCCAAGGAAGAACTCGACCAGCATCTGGTGCAACTCGAAGAGGCCAAGAAGCGTGATCATCGCAAGCTGGGCCGCGAATTGAAGCTCTTCCACATCGACGAGGAAGTGGGCCAAGGTTTGATCCTATGGACGCCAAATGGGGCGATCCTGCGTCAGGAACTGCAAAACTTCATCAGTGAGGAATTGCGCAAGCAGGGCTACAGTCAGGTCTTCACGCCGCACATCGGCAAAGTGGGTCTGTACAAGACCAGCGGCCACTTTCCCTATTATAAAGACAGTCAGTTCGCGCCGGTCATCGAGAACGACGACCTCGCCAAAGTCATCAAAGAAGGCTGCGGCTGCTGTGAGGTGATGGAGCGCCTGGGCGCTGTGTCCGCGAAGATGCGGCAGTCTCTCAATGAGCGCGCAGGCACCGAAGTGGTGACCGAGGATCGCGTGATGGCGGATGACAAGCTGCTCGACGGCTTCCTGCTCAAGCCGATGAATTGCCCGCATCACATCAAGATCTTTGACAGCCAACCGCGCAGCTATCGTGACCTGCCGGTGCGTCTTGCTGAGTTTGGCACGGTGTATCGCTGGGAGCAAAGCGGTGAACTCAACGGCATGACCCGTGTGCGCGGCTTCACGCAGGATGACGCGCATCTTTTCTGCACGGAAGACCAAGTGGCCGCTGAAGTGCTCGGCTGCCTCTCGCTCGTCAAAATCGTCCTTAGCACGCTCGGCATGACCGATTACCGCGTCCGCGTCGGCCTGCGTGATCCTGACAGCAGCAAGTTCACGGGCGATCCCGCCAAATGGGACGCCGCTGAAGATGCCTGCCGCAAAGCCGCCTCCACGCTCGGCGTTCCGTTCACCGAGGAGCCCGGCGAGGCCGCCTTCTACGGACCGAAGATCGATTTCGTCATCAAGGACGTGATTGGTCGCGAGTGGCAGCTCGGAACCGTGCAAGTGGACTACGTCTTGCCTGTGCGCTTCGATTTGAGTTACACCGGAGCCGACAACAAGCGGCATCGCCCTGTCATGATCCACCGCGCGCCGTTTGGCAGCATGGAGCGCTTCTGCGGCGTGCTCATCGAGCACTTCGCCGGTCATTTCCCCGCCTGGCTCGCCGCCGAGCAAGTGCGCATCCTCACCATCAGCGAGAAGGTGGATGCCTTTGCCGATGAAATCTACGCCCAGCTCAAAAACGCCGGCCTGCGTGTCACGCTGAACAACGACGCCGACAAAATCGGTGCCAAGATCCGCGACGCCCAGCTCGACAAGATCCCCTACATGCTCGTCATCGGTGAAAAAGAAGCCGCTGTCCAAAGCGTGGCCGTGCGCCACAGCAAGAAGGGCGACCTCGGCGTGAAACCCATCGCAGATTTCATCGCTGAGATCACTGCGGAGGTGAAGGAGCGGAGGTTGTGATGCCTGTAGTGGCGCATAAGTCGATATGCGCCACTAAAGAGCTTTTAGTGGCGCATATGTTGGATATGCGCCACTATCCACTATGTCGAGACCTCTGCCCAAAGACGATTTAACCGCCGTTCTCGATGCGGTGGCTAGCCTGTCGGCTGCGGCTTCACTGGAAGAAATTTCTGGCAGTTTACCTCAAATGCCTAAGCGCACGTTGCAGCGTCGGCTAGCGATGTTGGTGGGAGAGGGTCGTCTTGTGGCTCAAAGCACCAACAAAGGTCGGCGCTACCAAAAAGCCGCCAAGGTCAAAGCTCCTGAGCAAGCCAACGAAATCGCACTCTCGACTTCCGCGCGTGAGATTCGTGGCCTCATCACGCGGCCGATTTCTGCTCGGAAGCCAGTGGGCTACCGCATGGCGTTTTTGGAGGATTATCGGCCAAACTTGTCGGCTTACCTACCCGCAGAGATGCGTCAAAGATTGCTGAAAATGGGCCGCACGTCCGATGATCCGCTCCCGGCTGGGACTCATCTGCGCAAGGTGCTGGACCGCTTGCTCATCGATCTTTCCTGGAACTCCAGCCGTCTCGAAGGAAACACTTACTCGCTGCTAGAAACGCAACGACTGCTCGAGCTCGGGGAGAGCGCGGCGGGGCGTAAAGCGGAG
>JANOBP010000053.1:0-15022 GCA_031411715.1 Verrucomicrobiaceae bacterium
TGCGCGTCATCATCCACTGCGGACAGAGGCTCAGTGCGCACAGCAGCGCCATAACAGGCCATGACGCGCCTTGCTGATGCAGCAGCCATACCATCGCCGGCATCACGAGCAAAGTGCCAGCGACAGTTAGACGGCTGAGCATCTGCAAGCTCGCATGGATCAACGCAGAAAGCCGGAGCCGGTCCTGCCACACCTTTCCTCCCTCGGAAAGCACCGCCGTGCCGACGCCCCCCTCTGACAAGGCGTTGAGCACCGCCGCCATCGCGGTCGTAATAGTGAACAACGCATACTGGTCTTTTGGAAGCGCACGCACTAGTAGGAATGCCACCAGTCCGGTAAGTAACTGACACAGTGCCTGGGTTCCAGCCACGCTGGCAAACATGCCTGCCCAACGTCTCCAGCGTCGATTGCTTAACCATCGAGTCAACAAAGGAACAAAAGTGGTTCAAGAGGACTTGTGCCAGATCGAGATCTCCGTCGTCACATTAGGGTTCCGGTGGAAGAGCGGCCAGCACATTCTCGATGCTGGTGAGATGCTGTAGGCGTTTGGCAAACCAGAGGGTGCTGCGGCCACTGCCCCACTCAAATCCGCGCATGTCAGGACGGAGATTCTGCTCCAACCATGCAATGGCATCCGGTGCGAGCCAGGGATGGTCAGGATGGCGTTTTTCATACAGCCAGTTTTGAATGCGGCCAGCGAGGTAGAATGGGCGGAAAAGATTGCGCAGGCGCATGGATTCGGTTGGCGCTTTCCAGTTCGATACCTTTTCCCTTTGCCAGGAAAGAACAGGCGACTCAACAACAGAGAACTGCAGGGTCAGCCCTTGTGACGGCGATTGTAATCGGCCTGGAGGGTTTCAAAGCGCCCCTGAATCTCCTCAATCGATAAGCCAGCCAGAGCGGCATCACTGTCCATAGGCAATCCCATGATCTGCTGGAGGGTCTGTAGCCTGCCCACCCAGACACCTTGCTGGCGGCCCTCCTGGCGGCCTTCCTGACGGCCCTCCTGGCGGCCTTCGTTTTTGAGTTTTTGGGCAATGGTCATGGTGGTGTGTTGAAGCTCGTGACGCTGGTGAAAGGTGTTGTAGATGTCGATGAAGTCAATGTCATGATCGCTGTGGAGAGCATAGAGGAGACAGGCGCGGAACAATTCCTGGGAGATGTGAAGCGTGGTCTGATCCAGCCACTGGAAGAACTCCAGTAACCGCTGCTTGTCCCGCGCCAGCTTCATGAGTTGCAGGACGATGCGCAAGGTGTCGTCCGACTCGTCAGTGGAAGGCTGGTGCCGGGTGAGGTCCAGCAGCAGGTGGTGGAATGTCGGCTGGAATGGAAGTAGGTGCGCGGATAGAGTCTCATCCCGGCCCAGAAGCTCTGCAAACGAGGTGGAGACCGTCCACGGTTCCGGCCCTTGATGAAGGACAAAGGGCAGAATCGGTGGCAGAGGCAGGCCGTTGCTCTTCTCGTGCCGCGTCCATATCTCCGTCATGTAGCCAAGCAACCGCAACGGCATGGACGCGTCCACGGTGGTCTGATGCTCAAAAAGCAGATAAAGCAGCAGAGAACCCGCGCGGGATGGCACGCTGAACAACAGGTCTGAGTGAGACTGCTGAAGGGTCGTGCGCACGAAGGAGGCGGGAAGAATCTGCATTTGCTCCCAGTCCACCGCAGCGACGATCTCCGCAGGCAGGTGGTGGCGGAAGAGGGAGCGGGCATGAGGAACCTGGGAGAATACTTTCTTGAACCATGCATCGTGGGGATGTGAGGCCAGTTCGGCCTCGAAATCATCGTCCGCAGACGGGAATGCGGGTATGTTTTCGGATTCGAGAGCCATTGCCAGAATTGTCTCAACGGGTAACGCAGCCAACCCAACCTTGATTATTCAGATACCATTTTACTGTCTCGCGAATGCCGGTTTCAAAAGTGTGAGCGGGTGTCCAGCCGAGGTCGTGGTCGATTTTACTGGCGTCGATGGCGTAGCGGCGGTCGTGGCCGGGGCGATCGGTGACGAAGGAGATGAGATCGCGGGAATGGCCACCCAACTCGGGCTTGAACTCGTCAAGTAGGTCACAGATGAGGCGAACGAGCTGAAGGTTGGCCTTTTCGTTATGGCCGCCAATGTTGTAGGTTTCGCCGGGGGTTCCGCGGGAGAGAACCGTCCAAAGTGCGTCGCAATGGTCGCCGACATAGAGCCAGTCTCGGACGTTCATGCCATCGCCATAGACCGGGATGGCTTTGCGGGACAGAAGGCTCTGGATGACAACTGGAATAAGCTTCTCGGGGAACTGATAGGGACCGTAGTTGTTCGAACAATTGGTGATGACTGTCGGCAAACCGTAAGTGTGATGGTAGGCGCGGACGAGCATGTCGCTGGCTGCTTTGGAGGCCGAGTACGGTGAATTGGGTGCGTAAGGGGTGGTTTCAGTGAAGAATCCTGACGGACCCAAGAAACCGAAGACTTCGTCGGTGCTGACGTGGAGGAAGCGGTTCACGGTTCTCTGTTCACAGTTCGCAGTTTGCCAATGGGCGCGGCAGGCTTCGAGGAGGTGGAACGTGCCGTTGATGTTGGTGGTGATGAAGTCGCTGGGGCCGGTGATGCTTCGATCCACGTGTGACTCGGCGGCAAGGTGCATGACGTGGGTGATGTCGTGCTGGCGAATGACGCGGAGGACTTCGTCTTTGTCGCGGAGGTCTACTTTCTCGAAGAGGTAGTGTGGATGATTCCGGTGGATGCCATCAAGGTTCTCGAGATGGCCGGCATAGGTGAGGCAGTCGAGATTGACCAACTTTTCGACCTCGGGGCGATCGATAACGTGTCGAATGAGATTGGAGCCGATGAAACCGGCACCGCCTGTGACGAGAAGGTTCAAGCTTTGACGGCGGTGTACTCGCTGAACCAACCGAGGACTGGAAGGCGTTTCACCTCAGTGAATCCGGCCTTGTTCAAGGCTTCCTGCACGCTTTCTGGCCGCACACAGGTGTCCATGGTTTCCCAGAAGTAAGCCATCATTTCCTCTGCTTTGCTGCTGCGAGTGAGCAGACGGGTGAAGAAGGGATAAATGCGGCCAAAGTAGAGTTTGAAGAGCCATGAGCCGAATTTACCAGCGGGGCGGGTGGCTTCGAGGATGAGCACTTTACCACCGGGTTTGAGCACGCGATGGAACTCACGAAAAGTAGCTTCCAAGTCAGCAAAATGGCGCAGAGCATAGCCGACGGTGAGGAAGTCGTAGGCGTCTGAATCGACTGGCATATTCTCGGCACCGCTCTTGATGAAGCGTGCATTGAGTTTTTTCTTGGCGACGGCCATCATGCCGTCACTGGGCTCGACACAGGTGATGGTTTCATCTCCGCCGAGCACTTCCTTGGCTGCGACTGCCATAAGGCCCGTGCCACAGGCGACGTCGAGGAGTTGCATGCCGGGCTTCAGGCCATTGCGACGCTGGGCGTCTTTGCGGTACATGTTGCCAGTGCCCCAGAATCCAAGGCCGACGATGGGGTCATAGTGCTCCGCAGCTTCGTCGAAAAGTTGCTTCACATAGCCTGGGCGCTTTTCAGCGTCCGAGTAACGATTGGGTATGACGGGATGTGGGGTCATGATGATTATGCGCCTTTGATGCCTACACGCTGGATATCAACAGCAAGTCCTTTGAGATAGTCTCGATACTCGCAGTTAGGCATTCTGGAAACGAGTTGTTCAAATTGATCCATTGAAAGGAAACCGCGATGGAGTGCCGCTTCCTCAGGGCAGCCAAGTTTGATTCCCTGACGCTTCTCGATGGCGTGCACATACGCGGAGGCATCATGCAGGCTGCTGCTGGTGCCAGAGTCGAGCCAGGCAGTGCCGCGACTGAGGCGCTGCACGCGCAAGGTGCCGCGACGGAGGTATTCCTTGTTCACATCGGTGATTTCCAACTCACCGCGCGCAGATGGCTTCAAATCACGGGCGATGTCGATGACGTCGTTATCGTATAGATAGACACCAGGGACGGCGTAGTTGCTGCGCGGCTGCTTTGGCTTCTCTTCGAGTGAGATGGCTTTGCCAGCGGCATCGAATTCAACCACGCCGTAGCGCTCGGGATCGGTGACGTGATAGGCGAAAATGGTGGCACCAGATTTGAACTCGCCAAAGGCACGCGGGAAGGCATCGCCGCCAAAAAAGATATTGTCACCGAGGATGAGCGTGACGGGATCTTTGCCAATGAAGTCCGCAGCGATGAGGAAAGCCTGTGCAATGCCATCAGGCTTTGGCTGCTCGCGATACTCGATGTGCAGTCCCCAAGCGCTGCCATCGCCGAGGAGTTGGCGAAAACGCGGCAGGTCATGCGGTGTGGAGATGAGACAAAACTCCCGTACGCCAGATGCGATGAGCACGGTGAGGGGGTAATACACCATTGGCTTATCATAGACCGGCTGAAGTTGCTTTGAAGCAACCTGGGTCAGAGGATAAAGGCGGGAACCTGCTCCGCCTGCGAGAATGATGCCTTTCATTTTCAGCGTGTGATCATCCAATCGTTGAGAACCAGCACATCCATCTTGGTGCGAAGGAAGCAGTCGAGCGCCTCTTGGGGTTTGCAGACAACGGGTTCGTTTTCGTTGAAACTGGTATTCAGGAGCATCGGCACGCCGGTGATACCGCGATAGGTATCGATGAGTCGGTGGTAACGTGGATTGGTCTCTTTGTGGACCGTTTGCAGACGCCCAGAGCCATCGACGTGGGTGGTGGCAGGGATTTGCGGACGTTTATCGGCTTTAACTTGGAAGACCTCCATCATGAAGGGCACATCGTCGTCTTGCTCGAACCACTCGCTCACATACTCGCGCATAATGGACGGAGCGAAGGGGCGGAAGGACTCACGGCGCTTGATCTTGAGGTTGAGGATGTCCTTCATGTCGGCACGACGCGGGTCGCCGAGGATGCTGCGATTACCCAGAGCGCGCGGCCCCCACTCCATGCGGCCCTGGAACCAGCCGATGACTTTCCCCTCGGTAATGGCGGTGGCGGTGGCCTTGCAAAGCTCACCTTCATCATCCATGCGGCGCACGGCACAGTTTTCCGCCGTGATATCGGCAGCGCGAGAGTCGAGCAGGGCTTTGATCTCCGCGTCGTTGGTCTGCGGACCGACATAGGCGTGATCCATGACGAATTTTTCTCGATTCAACTGCCGTGAAACTACAAAGGCTGAGCCGATGGCTCCACCCGCATCACCAGCGGATGCGGGGAGGTACATGCGCTTGAAAGGCGAATTGAGATAGACTTTGCCATTGGCGACTGAATTCATCGCACAGCCACCAGACAGAGCGAGGTTGTCACACTTGTACTTTGCATGCAGCGATGTGAGCATGGCATAAAAGGCCTCTTCATACATGGCCTGGGCACTGCGGGCGAGATCGCGGTGTTTTTGCTCCAAAGCAGCTCCTTTTTCACGCTGTGGACCAAGCAGGGCCTCCATAGGCTCTTTCTTGTAGAGCGTACCGACTTCTGGAATGCAGTTATCCCATGTGTAATGGACGTCTTCGTTGTGATGACGGTAGTACTTCAAGTTGAGTTTAAAAGTGCCGTCGGTCTGCACTTGTACGAGTTCCCGCATCTCTTTGAGATACTTCGGTTCACCATACGGAGCCAAGCCCATGACCTTGTACTCGTCGCCAAAGTGCGGAAAGCCGATGAACTGTGTGATGACACTATAAAAGATGCCAAGTGAGTGCGGAAAATAAACGCGGCCGTCGATTTGAATGTCACTCCCCTTCCCCATGCCCCAGGCCGAGCTGGCAAAGTCACCAAACCCATCAACCGAGAGGCAGACCGCCTCGTCGAAATCGGATACCAAGAATGCAGAGGCCAGATGGGCGAGGTGATGCTCCACGCGATGAACCTGAGCACGGAGCTTTTCGCCGGGGAATGCAGCCTGCACGGCGTCCTCGAAGGAACCTGCGCGCTTGATATTGCCAAGCCGCTTTAGGATAAGGCTGAGGCTAGGACGCTTGCGCAGAACATAAAGAGCACGGCGCAGGTTATTGACCTTGGGATTGCGATTGATGGCGATGTGATCGACGTCACTGAGCTTGATACCCACATCATCAAGGCACCATTGCATGGCTTGGGTAGGCAATCCGGACCAGTGCTTGATCCGGCGGAACCGTTCTTCTTCAGCCGCAGCAACGAGTTTTCCATCTTTAACAAGTGCTGCCGCTGAGTCGCCATGATAGGCATTGAGTCCGAGAACGATCATCGAGTTAAAATCCGAGTACGCTGCCGCCCTTGGTCGCTGGTTGTTTTTGAGCGACCAAAATAGGCTTCGCCAAGGAGTAAGTGGCTAATTTCCAGAAAAGGAGCGCGAGAGTACCATGTTGATCCAGAACGCCAAGCGTAATCTTAAAGACAAAATTGTATCTCAAATGAGTTGGCAGAATCGTCAGATCACTTTTTTATGCTGAACCAGTCTGCAAACGACTCTATTTAGATATCTTCAAAATTGCCGCCATGTTTTCCACTCGCTTTCAGACCACTCTACTTCTGCTATTTTTACTAAACCACTTAGGCGCTCATGCCCAAGCCCCAGCAGCCATAGACCCACTCAAGTCGGCGAGAAATAACTCACTGGGAACTCGGTTTGTAGCCGTTCCTGGCACGACGGTCCTTTTCGCCGTTTGGGAGACTAGACTTAGCGAATGGAACACCTTTCTTCGTGAGAAGAAATATACATGGAGCTTCCAACCTCATTTTAAACAGGAAGAAAATCATCCCGTGGTGGGCGTCAATCTCCAAGACGCGGTCGCTTACTGCAACTGGCTCACGACACGCGAACGTGAAGAAAATCTGCTCAATAACGCCCAATCTTACCGCCTACCAACCCCCGATGAGTGGGATGCTGCGGTGGGACTTTCTGCAGCACGAAAGAACATCGGCACGACGACTGAGGACCGCATGCAGGACGCGCTAAGTTTTCCATGGGGCTTGACTTGGCCGCCACCAGCAAAGGCCGCCAACTACGCTGAAAATGAGATCGATGGCTATACCGATGGTTACACTTTCACTGCTCCAGTTGGTCAGTTCACACCGACACCAGAGGGCATCTTCGACCTAGCGGGAAATGTTTGGGAATGGACCGACAAACCCGAAGTCAAAACCATCCCAACCGGAACTCTGCGCGGCGGTTCCTGGGCTTACTTCCGCAGGGAGTGCCTCGTCAGTTCCTACCGCTATGTTGTTCCGGCGGATATGCGCATGCCAACGGTTGGTTTTCGCTGCGTCTTCGATGACAAGCAGCGCACCGCCAGACTCTTGGCGGATAAAGATAAAGCCAACGCTCAGTCTGTCGAACAGCGCCTTCAGGACATGCGCAAATCCAATGATAGCACTGACAAAGAAGCCCTCGCCAAATTGCGTGAAAAATTAGCCGGAATGGATCCGGCTGCGACTAGTGCATTGCCTGATCCCGCATCCCTTAAGC
Source organism: Verrucomicrobiaceae bacterium (assembly GCA_031411715.1). Taxonomy (GTDB): domain Bacteria; phylum Verrucomicrobiota; class Verrucomicrobiia; order Verrucomicrobiales; family Verrucomicrobiaceae; genus Prosthecobacter. Next base: position 7,449 of record JANOBP010000053.1, read on the forward strand.
CAGCCCATCCCGGAGAAACGTACCAAAACACACTCGGCATGCGATTCGTCCCACTCGAGAAAGACAGCCAAACCCTCATCTGTACAACCGAGACCCGCGTGCGTGACTTTGAAGCTTGGCTAAAAACTTCTGGCGGAACATGGGCCAAGAAACCAAACTTTCTCCTCGGTGACACCCATCCTGCAGCCGGGGTCTCTTGGACTCAGGCCAAAGCATTCTGTCAATGGCTCACCGAGAGTGAGCGTAAAACCAACCTCCTGTCCCCCAACGCAACCTACCGCCTCCCAGCCGATCTTGAGTGGAGCGCCGCCGTCGGACTCACGGGCGAAACGGGTACCGACCCTGCCGCACGCCACCTCGGTAACAAAAACCACTTCCCTTGGACCACGACCGGCACTGAATGGAAGCCGCCACTCATGAGCGTCAATCTCGACGCCACCCAAATAAAAGGCTATTCCGACGGTTACTCCTACACATCTGCCGTGGACAAAAACACTCCCAATGCACTCGGCCTCTATGAAATTGGCGGCAATGTCGCTGAATGGTGTGAAGACGCCTGGCCCGCCGAAGCAGGTCACCGTGTCATACGCGGCGGTAGTTGGCTCCTTTTTGATCGAGACAAGCTCCTTTCCTCGGCACGAGATCACGGTGCCGAAAGCAGCACGCGCTCTGATCTTGGCTTTCGTTGTGTCCTTGATCTCAATAGCAAATAAAGCTTACGCAACCTTATGAAGACACCCGACGCTGGCAGCAACCCGTCACCGGACTCCACCATGGAAGCAACCGTCAAAGAAACATCCGGACGATGGTTGCTTCTCGTCCTATTTGGTTTGGTCGGCTTTGGCTTTTTGTGGTTGATGTATTTTGACAGTGCCACTCTTCAAATGAAATCTTGGTGGGCTCGTCGCTACATCCCTCAACTTCAGGCCAGCATCGAAAAGGAAGACTGGAGCAATGCCTCTGCCAGCCTCAATCAAGCACTTCGTTGGGCACCTAAAGACCTGGAGATACTCCGCGCCGCGATTGATTTCGTAAAGCGCACAGGATCCGAGCCTCGCAGCATGATCCGCTTCCTCACACCACTGGATGAAATGGGTCAAATCACCTCCGCCGAGCGCGCGCTCCTTGGCCGGATGTACGTCCAAGTGCCCGATCTTAAAACCGCCCATCGAATCTACGACGAACTACCTGAAGACACCCTTCGCTCACGCCCCACTCTTGAACTCCTCGCAGCCATCCAAAAAGCCGAAGGGCTCCATGCACGCTCCTTCCTCACCCAGCGTCAGGCCCTTCTTGCCGACCCGGAGGACCCTGACAGCGTCCTTCAACTCGCCCTGCTCGATGCACACAGTGGCGACGCATCCCTCAGCGGCCCTGCCCGTGAGCGCCTTTGGCCCATCGCCCGCAGTGGAGGCACTCATTCGCTACCTGCCATTGAGTATCTTTCACAACACCGCCAAATCACCGCGGCTGAAGGTGCGGAACTCCTGACTCTAGTCGAAAGCATTCATAACAATCCCAAAATTGAAGCCATACGCTTTCAAGTACTCTCCACCAATCTTCGACTCAATCCCCACCGCCGCCAGGAACTCCTCAATCAAGAAATCCTTCGTTGGAACGGCAAGCCCGCCTCAACTCTGCCCCCCCTGCTCAATTGGCTCGTCACTGAACGTGAAAACGAACGCATCTTTCGACTCGTCTCAGCCAAAACCGCCTCTACCTACTCCAGCCTGCTTCCCCATTATGTCGCTGCGCTTCGTGGAACCAAGCAATGGGGCAATCTTAAAGTGCTCCTGTCCGGTAAAATCGATGGTGCGTTTTCCAGTACCCAAATACGCATTTGGCTCGCCGAGGCGGAAAGCCATCTAACGACTGACCAGACACAACCACGCCAGATCCTCAATACAGTTTTGGAAGAATCCGGCCGTGGAGAGAAAGCCCCCATCGCTCTAAGTGCCGCCGAAATGGCCGAGCAACTGGGCTTCTGGGACATCGCTGGCCGTTGCTACGCTGGAGTTGCAGCCAAACATCCAGCCCAAGCCATCACTATGAATCTCAAAGTCTATGAAATGGCCTCTCGCCAACTAGACGGCCCAGCCATGCTCAAGGCAGGCATTCGCCTCCGCGATCTCAAAGACACCGACGTCATCTTCCTCGACCGCGTCAATTATCTCCGACTCCTGCTCGGCACCGACCTCGAAATCGCCAATCAAGATCTCGAGCGAATTGCAGCACAGCCACAGCACCACATCACCCCAGACCGCCAGATCGCCATTTCACTCCTTCGTGCCTTGGCCGCCTTCCGCTCCGGGCAACTTAATCTCATCGCCAAGAACCTCGCAGGGGTCAAACAAGTCGATACCTTCCCTCCTGGGCCCCGCGCCGTCTATGCAGGCCTCCTCGCCATCACTGGTGACACCGCCGGAGCTTATAAATTCGCCGAAAAAGTCCCCTCTGTCCTTCTACTGCCAGAAGAACGCCGCTTCCTCTCTCGCGCCTGGTGATTCCTAGCATGACCACTCGGCGACCTAGGCTTTAGCAGCACGCTCACTCTGGCGAAAGAAATCTAGGTTCTATGGATGCCATCTGCGCAAAATATTCCAAGACGACACCGCAGTTGCATTGCCGGACCCGTGTGGCATGAAACTGGTCGTATGAGTATTGAACTACCGCCCTTGCATGGTGACATGACGATGAGCCAAGTGCTCCAGGCTTATCCTGGAGCGCAGAGAGCGTTGTTTGCGCGGTATCACATCGGTGGGTGTCAGAGCTGTGGCTTCCAGCCGGGAGAAACTCTGGCGGCAGTTTGCGAACGGAATGAAAATGTGCCGGTGGATGAGGCTGTAGCGCATATTCAGGCTAGCCACGAGGGAGACGCCTCGTTGCAGATCTCGGTGGCGGAGTTTGAGCAACTGCGACGCTCGCAAACGGACCTACTGGTGCTGGATGTGCGGACCCGTGAAGAGCATGAAGCCGTGAAACTGCCCGGTGCGCGACTGATGACGCAGGAGGTGGCACAGGAGATTTTTAATGGCACGGACAAGGCGCGGCGGATCGTGCTGTATGATCACACGGGTAGTCGGTCAATGGATGCGGCGGCGTATTTCATCGGGCATGGCTTTGCGGAGACGAAGTGCTTGGCGGGCGGCATTGATGCTTATAGCACGGAGATTGATCCGAGTCTGCCACGTTACCGGATCGAGATTGAAGACTGAATTTTTATGAATGAAGCAGCCCTGCAAGAAGCTCTGACACAGACGGATAACCTCGGCGAGATGCTGGATGCAGACGCGGTGGGGACTGTGGGTAGCCCGGACTGCGGGGATATGGTTCGGATGTGGATCAAGTATGGCGAGAAGGACGGGCGCAAGGTGATCGACAAGGCGAGTTTTCAGAGCTTTGGCTGCCAGACGGCGATCGCTGTGGCGAGTATGGCAACAGCACTGATCCGCGGGAAGACCAAGGAGGAGGCGCTGGCGATGTCGGCGGAGGATCTGAGTGCACCGCTGGGTGCGCTGCCGCCGATGAAGATCCATTGCGGTCAGATGGTGGAGGGTGCTCTGCGTGCGGCTTTGGAGTCCGAAGTAAAAGAGGCTGCCAAACCGATGCAGGCACCGAGTCAGGCCGGCACGCTGGTGGATGCGCTGAGCGCTGCTGGCAAAGTGGCCGGCAAGGTCAAAATCGTGATGATGAAGTGAGATGCTTCACTAACCGGCGGTAACGCAGACCTCGCGGCGATTGGCGGCGAGTTGGGTGACGTGGACGGTGCCGGGAGCAAAGCTGCGGATATGCTGGACGTAATCGTCGAGGCAGGCTTCGAGGTCGGCGCTGTTGAGCTTGAGGGTGAGGATGAGTTTTTTGGCGTGAATGGCCTGCTGAAGGCGCTCAAGATGCGGAAGGACATGCGGCGGGGCGAGGTTGATGTCGCAAAGAAGGAGCGCGGGTGCTTGAGGCACCTTGCTGGGGTCGAGATGGGCGAGCGGGCAGCGGATGTGGCGGAAGCTGCCGCTATCGTGACGCAGCACGCTTTCATCCATGTCACCCGTGTCCACGCCTGAGACGCGCATGCCACGGTCAAGCAAAGCGAGTGAAGCACCACCGGGTGCGCAGCCGAGATCGAGCGCGGTTTGGCCGGTGAAGTCGATTTGATCCCACCCGCGCCAGATGAGGGCCTGCTCAACCTTTAGCCAAGCGCGCGAAGGGGCGTGGGATGGCAAAACGATGCGCGGGAGTCCGCCGGGCTGCGAGTGGGAGGCGTCCTGATGACGGTGGAGGCCGAGGAAGATGGATGCGTCGGGTTCTTCGTCGAGGATCGCATCGAGCACGACATCGCCACGGATGGGTGCGGTGGATTTGACGCTGATGCCAGCGTCGGTGAGGGCGCTGGCGATTTCGGCGTGACGTGTGTCGATGCGCTGCCAGATGGCGGGAGTGATGCCGTCTTCATCAGTGACACGCGGAAAGGTGTGGAGGCAGAGGCTGCGCAGGTTTTGCGCGCGGACTTTCTCAACGAGGTCTGGAAGAGATTTGCTAATGCCGATGGAGAGGCCGGAGACACGTGCGAAGGGGGATTCGACGATGAAACTGGCATCGACGGACTCGGCGGTCTTCCAGGTGATGAGTTGGGGCCGCATGAAGGCAGGGGTGAGCAAACCGCCGTGCCAAGAGGCGACGTCTTTTTTCATGGCGGTCTCAGAACCGGCGCGGCAGGAGGCGAAAACAAAGGACATGCAGGGCTATAGCAGAAAGGCGGAGCCTGCGCCCCGCCTTTCGCGATTTGGATGATGATTTAATGCGGTGGTGTTATTCCACGCCCTTCCAAGCACCAAAGCTGGCACCTTCGGTGATCCACTTCTTGAGAAGTTCGATGTTGGCGGCTGTTACGCGATCTCCTTTGCCTTCTGGAGGCATGGCAAGGTCGTCAGACTCAGGAAGCAGGACGGATTTGACTAACCAACTCGCATCAGGCTTGCCAGCGACGACCGACTCATTGGGGTATTCTTTGCCGCCTTTGGTGATGGCCGCGGCACTGTCGAGACGCAGGCCACCTTTGGGTTTCTTCATCTTGCCTTCTTCTTCGTGTTCCTTCTGGTGACACTTGAAGCAACTCTCCTTGAGGATCGGGAGGATTTGTTTTTCGAAGTCCACTTTGCCAGCGTCTTGCGCGCGGCTGGTGGTGTTAATGGCTGCTGCGATGAACGCGGCAGCAAGGGTGAGTGCGATGGTTTTTTTCATGGGATGTGATGGACGGAAGAGGGCAGAAGATGTTCGCGCTAAATTCAGCGTCAAGGAGCAAGCCCAGACTGAATTCGACGTTGAACGGCACGAATGGAGCCGATCTAATAAATTCAGGCAAGATGAATATTTCGGTAGCCTTAAATAATTTTGTCTGGCAAACTCGGCCCTTATGAATCGCGCTGCTGCTGCCCGCCCCCCTCGCGCCCGAGCCACGAACGACCTCGAGAGTCCGTGGAATGACGTGATTGGCATTTTGCTTTTGATGCTCGCCTGCATGTATCTGCTGGCCCTGCTCTCCTATGACCCTAGGGACATGCCGGGTTGGTCACACCTGAGTTTATCGGATGAGCCGGGTCTGGTGACGCAGAATTTCATGGGCAACGTCGGGGCCTTCTTGGCTGGCTACTCGCTCTTTTTTATGGGAATCGCGGCCTACGTGATCCCGATCTGCATCACCTGGTTCGGCGTGTGCAAGCTGCACTCGAAGGTGAAACTCACGCGCATCGGTTGGCTGGGTGTATTTGTGCTGGTGATCAGCGCAGCGGCATTGCTGCAAGTTTTGGATTTTGTCGAGCAAAACAAGGAAATCACTCCATCGAGCGGTGGTGGTGTGATCGGCCGGTTTATCGGTGATTTTATATTCATGTCACTGATCGGTAAAGTCGGCTCAGTGTTGGTACTCGGGGTAATTTACTTTATTGGCCTGTTCATGGTCACTGGCATGCATCCGGTAACTGTAGTGCAAAGCATCCGGCGCGAGTTCTCCAAATGGAAGGAAGAATCCGAGCAGCGAAGGCTCATCGAAGAGCGCCTTGCCGAGGAGGAGGCCAGCATCGTGCCCGGCACACTCACGCCGGTGCCGGTGGAGTTGCGAAAGAAGAAAAAAGGTGCCGTAGGCGAGTCTGCCATGCCCATGTCCATCACGCCGGAGCTAGGGCTGAAGTTTGACTCGCCACCGCCGAAGATCATCGACTCATCGGGACCGCGTGTGCATGATGACAACTCGGACAAACCGAAACTCACGGAAGTTTGGGAGAAAAAACGCGCACAGAAGATTGAGCAGGCACCGCACGGCTCACTGGGCAATCTCACCGTACGCTTCAAGGACTACAAACTCCCACCGATGGACCTTCTGAAGTGGCCGGAGGATGAGAACCGCGCTCCGACGGATAAAGGCGAGCTTCTCGCCGTGCAGTCCACCATCGTCAAAGCTTTGGCCAGTTTTGGCATCACTGTCGAGCCAGGCGACATCACACGTGGCCCTGCCATCACGCGCTATGAAGTGCGCCCAGTCGATGGTCTGCGCGTAAGCCGAATCGCCAATCTAGACGCCGACATCGCCCGTGCCACCCGCGCGGAGCGCATCAACATCCTTGCACCCATTCCTGGCAAGGACACCGTCGGCATCGAGCTGGCCAATAAAGAGAAGACCATCGTGCCTCTGCGTGAGTTGCTAGAGGACGACATCTTCATCAACGGCAAAGCCAAGTTGCCCGTCGCACTCGGCAAGGACGTTTATGGCAAAACCATCATCGGCGACCTCGCCGCTATGCCCCACTTGCTCGTTGCGGGTGCCACGGGTTCAGGAAAGAGCGTTTGCATCAATGCGATCGTCACCAGCCTGCTGTGCCGCTTCGCGCCGGATGAACTGCGCTTCATCATGATCGACCCGAAGGTCGTGGAAATGCAAAATTACGAAGAATTGCCGCATCTTGCTCTACCTGTCGTCACCGATCCAAAAAAGGCCCTGCTCGCTCTGCGCTGGGTGGTCAAGGAGATGGAGAATCGCTATCAAATCTTCGCGCAAGAAGGCTGCCGGAACTTTGAGGCCTTCAACAATCGCAATCGTAAACGCAAAGCCGACGCAGATGCCGCACGCGCAGTCTTGGCAACCACCGTAGAGGCATCCAAACCGACCGCCAAAGCAGCCAGTAAGGCGGCTTCGAAAGCAGACCCGATGGCCGCTGATCCCACCGTTGGCATGTCTTTCGTGCATGCGGTGAGCATCAACACCATCGAGGCCGATGAAAGCATACCTGAAGACCTCAGCGACCTCCGTGATGACAGCGGCACATGGCTTGGCGACTCACAGCCGCCGCCCACCACCACTGAGCGCGACCACCGCCCTGCCACACCAGACACCATGCCCTATATCGTCGTCATCGTCGATGAGTTGGCCGATTTGATGCAGACAGCACCCGCTGACATCGAGGTCTGCATTGCCCGCATCACCCAGATGGCACGCGCTGCTGGCATCCATCTCATTGTCGCCACACAGACACCGCGCGCCGACGTGATCACTGGCGTCATCAAGGCTAACATCCCCACGCGCATTG
>JANOBP010000054.1:0-2319 GCA_031411715.1 Verrucomicrobiaceae bacterium
CGCGTGTGTGTCACTTTGATGCCCCTGACCTATGGTGGTCTGAATGGTAAAGAAGGTAATGCCCTTTCAATGACACCACCTGAGAAACTCAATATGGAAGGCTACTGGCCCATTTCTACTGAGCCAACAGCGACCGGCGAGCAAGTGGCTGTTCAAACTCAGTAATCGCAGCAGGGAACATCTCCCTGATTGATTGTGTTCTGGTGTGCGTTGATGCGTTGTGAATTATGCGCATTACTCATCTGTTACTTAATGCACTTCTTCTGACGAGCGTCCTCGCCGCGGATCCTGCTCCCAAGTGGAAGAAACTCATTCCAGCACTGCCGTCTGGCATTCGTTGTGAGACACATGTCATTGCCAAGCATCCTGAGCACGACGTGGAGCTCGTTGTCTATGTGCCGCAGAAGCCCGGTAAATATCCGGCCATCCTCGACATCCACGGCGGTGGCTGGAAAGCCCGCCAGGTCGAGGCCGACCGCCCGATGATGGAGCGACTTGCAGAACGCGGCTTCGTCACGGCATTGGTGAGTTATCGTCTCTCCACAGAGGCAAAGTATCCTGCTGCGCTTCATGACTGCAAAGAGGCCGTGCGCTTCATGCGCACACATGCCGCCGAGTTGAATATCGATCCCGCACGCATTGGCTGCATGGGCGGCTCCGCAGGCGGCCATCTATCTGGATTGCTCGCCATGACCAGTGGTAAGGCGGAGTTTGAAGGAGATGGCACCTGCAAAGATCAATCGAGTGCCGTGAAGGCCTGCATCGTCATGGCGGCTACTCAGGATCTTGTCGCAGCCAATAAGGACAAGACCAATGAAGGCGCGGTGCTCTTCTTTGGCGGCAGTTACGCTGAAAAGCCGGAAATCTTTGTCGCGGCTTCTCCCATCACCCACGTGCGCGCTGGCGTGCCTCCGACGATCTTCATTGAGGGTGAAAAAGACACGCTCAAAATCGGCCGTGCTGAGATGATGGATAAACTGAAAGCTCTCGGCATCGAAACCAGCGTCCACACGCTAAAAGACGCACCGCACCCATTCTGGATGAGTGACCCATGGTGCGCTGAGACCGTCGAAATCGCCGATGCCTTCTTCAAAAAGCATCTGGGGACAGTACAGCATTGATTCTTGCATCATCGCAGTGCCGCGTCATTAACACGCATGACTGCCGCCGATTTTACTCCCACCACCGTCGCTGAAGCGAGGCAGCTGCGTGACGCTTTAGCAGCGCAGGGGAAGCGGCTTGTCTTCACCAATGGCTGCTTCGATCTTCTTCATGCCGGCCATGTCCGCTACCTCGAGCAAGCACGTGCGCTTGGCGATGCGATGATCATCGCGCTGAACTCTGATGCCTCCGTGCGCGCCTTAAAAGGCCCCGCACGTCCGCTGAACAACGAAAACGATCGCGCCGAAGTTCTCGCCGCTCTTCGCGCTGTGGATGCCGTTGTCGTTTTTAGTGAGCCGCGCGCCACGGCACTCATTGATGCCATCAAACCTCATGTTTATGCCAAAGGCGGCGACTACACCGTTGATTCGCTCAATTCTGAGGAGCGCGCTGCGCTTGAGCGTGCTGGAACCGAGATCCAAATTCTCCCACTGGTGCCCGGTCGCTCCACGACCGCCACCATCAACAAGATGAACACTCCAAGCAGCCAACTGCGCCTTGGTGTGCTCGGCAGCGGCAAAGGCACCAATTTCCAGGCCATCCTGGATACGATTCGTGATGGAAAACTCGATGCGCAGGTCGTCGCAGCCATTTCAGACCAGCAGGATGCCGAATTTCTCGCCATTGCTCGTCGAGCAAACCTCCCCGCTCATTTTGTCGATGGCGGAGACAATCCGCGCCGCCTCAGCGACGCCGCGCAGACGGAGATCTTCGAGCATCTGGAGCGTGCGCGCGTCGATGTCATCGTACTCGTCGGTTTCATGCGGATCTTGAAGGACCCAACGATCAGCGCGTATCGTGACCGCATCGTCAATGTGCATCCATCATTGCTACCGAAACACAAAGGCGCACATGCTGTGCGGGATGCACTTGATGCTGGTGATGTCGAAGCAGGCTGCACCGTGCATCTCGTCACTGCCGAGATCGACGCAGGCCGTATCCTCGCCCAGAAAGCCGTGCCCATTCTACAAGGTGATACCGCCGCGGTATTGCATCAGCGCATCAAGAAAACCGAACACCGACTGCTTCCACATATTTTGAACCAATGGCGTGAGCTTGGCCTGCCAGTGAGGAGTAGCAGCCCATCATGAGCGCCTTCACTGGTACACTCAATCCACAGCAGCGAGAAGCAGCCACGCACATCAATGGCCCGCTGCT
>JANOBP010000055.1:0-6657 GCA_031411715.1 Verrucomicrobiaceae bacterium
TTTCTTGAGCAGAAGCATCGCCCGACGGCGTGCCTCCACCTGTTGTTGTTTGCTGCATTTGCGTCCGTCTTCCTTCATGCGGGCACATCCTTACCACACCCTGTGATTATGTGCTATCTATTTGCCGGATTAATAGGTGCCTCTTCGCTACTCACTGCTTGTTTTGGCTTGGTCAATGCGGTCCATGCTACGGAGTCGAATGAAGCCTTTCTTGAGAAGGGTTGCATCCGCTGCCACGGGCCAGAGAAGGGAGATTTGAGTCTTGATTCGCGCATCAAAGAGTATCGTGCGGCGAGGCCAGCGGTGTATCAAAACACGGTCTATGATCTGCTCGGCGCGCGCTATGAGCCAGCGAAGTCGGGGGACCTGAATGAGGACACGCTTTGGCATGGCTTTGAGCGCATCGGCTCTGGGCTGGTGCTCGACTGCGCCTTCCCCACGCTTGGGCGAGGACGGCTGGTCCTTTGCGTTCGTCGAACGCGCTGCCTATGAAGACTTCAAAGAACACGGTGATTCTCGTGCTTGCCAGTATGTGCGCGATCCTGGCAGCCGATGTGCAGGAGGCTCCAATCGCTTTGGACACGGCCAAAGAACAGGGCCGCGCTAAGTCCAGATTCTTGAAGGACGCGAAGGAAGTCGCGAGCACTCCCGGTGTCGTTCCAAAGGTGAATGTGGCTGTGTTTAAGGAGTCGCTGGCACCGATGCTGAAAAAGAGCTGCGTGGCCTGTCATGGCCCTGAAAAGGCGAAGGGCCGGCTGCGCATCGACCAGCTGAATCCCGACCTGCTGACCGGCCCCGACGTTGAGCGATGGCGCGAGGTGTTTAATGCGCTGAGTAAATCCGAGATGCCTCCCGAGGATGAGCCGGACCATGCGCTCGCGGATGCGGATCGCGGACGCTTGACGGATTGGCTCAGCAAAGAACTCAATGCTGCGTCTGTCGTCCGTCGCAACAGCCAGGAGCATTCGTCCTTCCGCCGACTGACGAATTACGAATACAACTACGCCTTGCAGGACCTGCTGGGTTTGCCCTCGGCTCTGCCGAACAAGCTGCCGCCGGAGTCCACGTCTGAGGATGGGTTCAAAAACAGCTCGGAGTTGCTGCAGATGTCCGCCATGCAGTTCGACACGTATCGCGAGTTCGGGTTGAAGGCGCTCAAGCGGGCCACGGCGAGCGGTGAGCGTCCGCAACCGGTGACCTACATCATCTCGATGCAGGACGAGATGAAGAAGGTGGTGGCAGCAAAGGCAGCTGAGGATGCAAAGAAACCCGACAAGAAGAAGCCCGCCAGGCGTCCCAAGAATCAACAGCAGCTGCTGCATCGCGAGACCGGCGAGAGTGTTGATTATACCGCTGGAAAGTCGATGCCGCAGGCTAACGCTATCGGCGGGCAAACGCCTGCCGTTTCTCCGGTCGTGCTGGTGCTGCCTCGATCCAGCGAGGTGAAGCTGGACCTGGATCGCTTCCTTCCCGACGAAGGCACCATGCGTGTGCGCATCCGTGCCGGGCGCTCGTCCATGAACCCGGACGAGCATGCATCGCTGCGTCTGATGTTCAGCGCCCACACCAGCAACAACGCCAACTTCTCGCAGGTCGCCAGCGAGCGCGACATCCCGGTGACGGCATCCGCCGACAAGCCAGAGCTCATTGAATTCGACATCCCTCTGGCCGACATCCAGCGCAACCCGTTCAGGAAGCTCAGCACCACGTTTCCACGACGCGATGAGTTCCTACACATTCAGAATGTCTCGAATGCAGCCGGCGGTGAGCAGCCATTGCGCGTGCTGATCGACTACATCGAGATCAGCGCTCCGTTTTACGAGCACTGGCCGCCGAAGACACATACGGACATCTTCTTTGCCAGCGAGCACAAGAGCGACGAGCAAGTCTATGGCCGCGAGGTGCTGAATCGAATCCTGACTCGTGTTTGGCGTCGCCCGATCACCACAGCGGAGGTCGATCCGTTCATGGTGCTGTTTGCGAAGAATCGTCCGGGGTTCGCAACCTTCGAAGATGCGATGGTGGAAGTGCTGGCGACGGCGCTGGCGACGCCGGAGTTCCTTTACCTAACTCAGCGCGTGCCGAGCAACGAGACGGAGTCCCTGGCGAAGATCAGCGAGCTGGAGTTGGCCAGCCGTCTCTCGGTATTCCTGTGGTCCAGCATCCCCGATGACGCGTTGCTGAAAATCGCTCAGGAGGGAAAGCTCCGAGAGCCGACGGTCTTGGCGGCTCAGGTGAAGCGCATGCTGGCGGACCCGCGATCACGGAGGTTCTCCCAAAACTTCGTCGAACAATGGCTGGGGTTGGACAGGATGAACAGTGTCACTCACGTGACGGACAAGGCCTTGCGAGAAGCGATGGAGGAGGAACCCAGGGCCTTCTTTGACGAAGTCCTGAGGCAGAACCATAGCATCATGGATTTCATTCATTCCGACTACGCGGTGGTCAACGAACGCCTCGCCTCTCACTATCGGATCCCCAAGGTCTTTGGCCCGGACTTCCGCAAAGTGCCTGTCACTCCGCAGACCAATCGAGGCGGCCTCTTAACCAACGCGGTGATCATGACCATGAACTCCGATGGCAAGGACTCGCATCCTCTCAAGCGCGGCGTTTGGATGCTGAAACACATCCTGAATGATCCGCCACCACCACCGCCGCCGAATGTCCCGCAAGTGGATCTGACGAACCCCGACATCCTGAAAATGACGGTGAAGGAACGCATCGCTGATCATCGGAGCAAGGCGGCCTGCATCTCCTGTCACGCCAAGATCGATCCCTGGGGCATCGCGTTCGAGAACTACGATGCGCTCGGTGCCTACCGGACGCAGATCAAGAATCAACCGATCGATGCGACCTCGGAGTTGTTCAATCGGCAGACACTGGCTGGTATCGAAGGACTCAAGCGCTACCTGCTCACCGACCGACAAGATCAATTCGCGAGAGCGATGGTGCATAAGCTCACCACCTATGCGCTTGGCCGCCCGCTGACGTTCGCCGACAGCGCCGACCTTGACAGCCTCACCGCAGAACTCCGACGCGGCAACGATGGCCTGGGCGACCTGATCAACCTGATCGTCAGGAGCAACATCTTTAGCTCCAAGTAAGTATAGATAGGACACTCCATGAATCACAAATCCAACACCTTGAATCGCCGAACGTTCCTTCGAGGCTCCGGCGTGGCGTTGGCGTTGCCATGGCTGGAAACCTTCGCTGTGGGCGGTCGTGCCAAGGACGCGACCCCGAAGCGGTTCCTCAGCGTGTATCACCCTGACGGTGTCGGCTTACCGCTGAAGTCCGATCCTGCGTGGAAAGACTGGAGCTGGTTCCCACGCGGTGGCGAGAAGGACTTCGAGCTGACCAAGGTGCTCGATGTGCTCCAACCGTTGCGCAGTGACATCACGATCTACTCCGGCCTGTCGCATCCTGCGGCCAGAAGCGTGCACGGCCACTCCAATGCCGACCAGTATTTGACAGGTGCGCCCATTGGAGGCCAGGGTCCCTACAAGAACACGATCTCGCTGGATCAAGTGTATGCCGAGCACGCAGGTGACTTCACCCGACACTCCTCGCTCGTCATGTCCACCAATGGCGGCGTCGGTGGTCCGCGTGGAGCCCAAACACAGTCGTTCAACCGTGAAGGGCGTCCCATTCCCGCGATGAACAAACCCAAGGAGATCTTCGACCTTCTCTTTGTGACCAGCGGCAAAGACGCAGCCGATCGACTGGCGAGAAGCAAAAGCGCCCTTGACCTCTTGATTGACAATACTCGCTCGCTGGGTCGCCAACTTTCCAAGCACGATCAACAGACGCTCAGCCAGTATCTCGACGCCGTGCGTGATACCGAGCTGAAGCTGGAAAAGGCGCAGAAATGGATCAACACGCCCATCCCCCAGGTGAACACCAGCAACCTGCATCTGGATGCCGAGCCCAAGGAAGCCCGGCTCTATTTCCAGACCATGTATGAACTGATCTACCTCGCTTTCCTGAGTGACTCGACTCGCGTCGCGACCTTTCAGTTGGGCAGAGAGAACGGCGAAGGTCCGCACGACCTGCTGTCCCTAGCCGTCGGTCTCGGCGGTGCCCATGGCCTGACGCATGCGGTCAAGAGCCCCGGCGGTTGGCAGAACCTAGGCACCTACAATCGCTATCAGGCCGAGGAGTTCGGACGCTTCGCCCAGAAGCTGAAGAACACTCCTGAGCCGAACGGAAAAGGCAACATGCTGGACAACACACTGGCCATGCACGGCTCTGCCTCCAGCAGTTTCCACCTCTCACGCAACTATCCGCTCATCACCGCTGGTGGGAAGAACCTCGGCTTCACCAACGGCCGCTACCTCAAGTTCGGCAAAGGCAACGAAGACAATCAAGCCGGTGCCGGCATTGTCAGTGACGCTGGATGGACCGGCAAAATGGAGGTGGAAGAGCTGCCGTTGGCGAAGCTCTTCGTCACCATCCTGCAGAGGCTCGGCGTCGAGAGCGATTCGTTCGGCGGGGAGACGGGGACGCTGAGCCGGGTCTAGAAACCCGACAGCACGACCCACCGTGGATCGCCTGACTTCACGTTCGAGTGATTTACAAAACACCAGCCAACCGAAGCTATTCATTCCCAAATCCAACTATGCCCGATCTCAGAGATTTTTTCCGCTCCTGCCTGCTCTTCATCGCCAGCCTCAGCTCCGCCGGTGCTGCGGAACCTTTTGATGCTTTCCTTGAGAAGCACTGCGTCCGCTGTCACGGCCCGGAGAAGGAGAAAGGCGATCTGCGCATTGATCAGCTCTCTCGCGATTTCAAAGTGGGAGCGGACACGCATCATTGGGCGGAAATGATGGAGCAGGTCAACTCAGGCGAGATGCCGCCGAAGAAGGAGAAACAGCCGTCGCAGGCGGAGATGTCGGCGTTTGTGACGAGTCTCGATTCGCGCATCAAAGAAGGCCGGGCGGCGCGGATGGCGGCGCGGCCTGCGGTGTCGCATTATCGACTGAGCCGGAAGGAGTATCAAAACACGGTCTATGACCTGCTTGGGGTGCGCTATGATCCGGCGAAACCGGGTGAACTAAACGAGGACACGCTTTGGCATGGCTTTGAGCGCATCGGGTCGGAGCTGTCGCTCTCGCCCTCGCATGTGGATCGCTATTACCGCGCGGCGGAGCTGGTGCTGGACCGCGCTTTCCCCACGACAGCGGGTGAGGCACGAAAGGTGCGCAAGACGGCTGCCGAAATGCGTTACGGCGGCGGGAAGACCCAGCAGGAGGTGCTGGAACGATTCGGTATCAAGCGACCGCTGCGCCAACTCCTTTTTCCTGGTCATCTCCAGACCGCGCTTTCGTCCGGATGGTTCGGCAAGACGGGGCCGGAGCACAGCGGGCTTTACAAAGTCCGCATTCAGGCCAGCGGCATCCGGCCGATCGGCGGTCAGGCGGCGCACCTGAGCATCGGCAAGCGGACCGGTGAGGAGACAGTGGATGGGCTCATCGAGTTTGATCTCACGGCACCGGAGGACAAGCCGCAGGTCTATGAGTTCGAGGTATTTCTCGAAATGCCGGCGGCGCTGGATTTTTGCGTGGTGGCGACCGATGTGGTGGACCGCAGACAAGGCGCGGCCTTCCGCGGTGCGCTCGGCGGGGGCGCTTATCTTTTCACGCATAGCAGCGAGACTCTGCTGCTGAATCCGAACGCGCCGCAGATGTTCGATGACAAGGGAAACGGCCTTTTTTCCACGGTGCTACTTGATTGGATCGAATGGGAAGGGCCGCTAGTGTCCGAGGCGGAAAAATCGCGGCGCGTGGGCTTGGTGCCGCCGGATGATGCCACGCCCGAGGTGGTGGCGGAGCATTTGCAACGCTTCGCCGAACGCGCCTGGCGCCGGTCGGTGAAAAAAGAAGAGCTGGAGCAGTATTTGCAATCCTACCGCACCGAGCGCGAGGCGGGCGAGAAGATGGCTGATGCTTACCGTGTCGCTTTGCAGGGCGTGATGACCTCGCGGCACTTCATCTACCTCGTCGAGGGCGATCCGGTGGCTCGCGAACGGCTCACCGATTCGGAAATCGCCTCGCGACTGTCGTATTTTCTCTGGAGTTCGATGCCGGATGACGCGCTCTCCACTGCGGCTAAAAGCGGCACGCTGAATGGTGATGGCCTCAAGAAAGAAGTGGACCGGATGCTGACCGACAACAAAACCAGCCGATTCATTGATGATTTTGCCCGGCAGTGGCTGCAACTGCACCGCGTGGGCATGTTCCCGCCGGACAAAAAGCTCTACCCGACTTACGACGCCTGGCTGGAGGAGAGCATGCGCTTCGAGGTTATTGAGTATTTCCGCGAACTGTTCGCGAAGAATCTGTCCTTAGATGGTTTCATCGATTCCGACTGGACCATGGCCAATGCGCGACTCTGTGATTTCTACGGATTGCCAGAGCCGAAGGCCAGCGGCTTCCAGCGCGTGTCGCTGAAGCCCGAAGATCGTCGCGGCGGGATGCTCACGATGGGCGCAGTGCTCGGCCTGACCTCGGATGGCACGCGTCATCGTCCGGTGCATCGAGGTGTCTGGCTGAGCGAAGTGATCCTCGGCAAAACGCCCCCGCCACCGCCCGCGAACGTGCCCGCCATCGAGCCTCCAACGCAGCAAAGCCCCAAGGCCACGCTGCGCGAAAAGATCGA
>JANOBP010000056.1:0-4640 GCA_031411715.1 Verrucomicrobiaceae bacterium
TGTCGATGCGGTAGTAGTCGGACTGTTGCTGAGCAAGCGCTGCAGTTGCGATGAACAAGAGCGCGAGAGCGTTCTGGAGTGCGCCGGTCCTCCGGCGCTTTCGAATGTCTCCAGGCCCACGCAAAGCTCCAGAGGACTGGAGCACTCCAAAACGCTTCGCGATTACCATGACAAAACCTCCTTCGTTTGCTGTCCGTTGATGTTGATGATGTGCTCGAAGCCATTCTTTGTCGGCCGAAGTGTGTCTTCGACTTGTTTACCATCTTGTTGATACAGGAAGGTCGGCACGCCGTCCTTGCCGAGTTTGTAGCCGCCAAAAACACGCACGCCACTCGCTGCTGGCAGTTCCTTCACATCGGTGCCGAGCGGTTTGATCGGTGGCATGGCGCGGTCTTGCCAGTTGCTCATCGCGTCAAGGAAGCGGCCTTTCCAGATCAGCGCCCAGCGGCTAGTCTTCGCATCAAACGCCGCATTCAGCCCACCAGTGAAACCCACGCCAATAGCATGCGTGCCCACGCCTTCAATGAAGCTGCGGAAGACGATGGGCTTCTTGCCCGGCTTCAGTTCGAAATCCTCCGAGGACATCAGACCTTCCGGAAGTGGTTGGCCTTCGACCTCGCGTAGATATGTCCAGATACTCTCGATTTCCTGATCGGCCTTTTTGCGGCCCACAAACATAGGCGGCATCACGGTGCCAAGCTGCGTGGCCTGAGGGTTGAGCAGCAGCTCTTTGAAATACTCTGGCTGCAATCGCTCCGCAACATGCGTGAGTCGCAGCACGGGTGGACCGAGCGATTTGCGATCCTTCAATCCATGACACGAAACACAGGCCAAGCCTTTCGCTCCCAACAACTGCCGACCCAATTCCGCGCGATGATGCTTCGCCAATCCGCTGACATCGATCGTCACGGGCTTCTCGGCCACATCAGCCTCATTCAGCCAGGGAATCATCATCTCCGTCTGCTCGCGGCCAAAATTCGGCATCCGCGTGTCCATGTAGGGACGCATGCTGCCATCTTGACCCCACAGGATTTTCTCAAACCAGCCATGCGTCAGCTTGCGGCCGATTTTGTCGAGACTCGGCGGCAAATGCGCGAGTTGGCCCAGCGACTCCGCCGTCGAGTCATTCACGCCAAAATACTGCGCACGCGGATCTTCCGGCCCGCCTTTGCCATCGCGGTCATGACAGGCATAGCAATTGAGGCGCGACATCTGCCAATCCACTTTCTCCTGCGACGTCAGTTTGGGAGCGTCGTCTTTCTGAATCATCGCCAGAGCGATTTTCAGGGCGCGCTTCTCCAAATCATTCAAATCAAAGCGCGGGGTGCCGCTGGGCTGTTTTTCGGCGAGGCATCCTTTGCTGGCATTGAGTTCGGTCGTTGGCTTCGCGGCTGTTTTGCGGATGGGGGCATCCGCACTCCCGTTCGAATGGCACGCCACGCAGTTCATCTTCTCAAACATCTGTTTGCCCTTCTCAATGCCCTGCTTTGGAATCTTTAGCGCCGCACGCGCCGTCGCTTTTTCGGCGACACGGCCCACATGCAGATACGCAGCTATGTCCGAAGCCTCTTGCTCGCTCAGGCGCATGTCCGGCATGCGGCCAGAAGGGCGCATGGAAAGCGGGTGCTTCAGGAAATACGAAAGCGCCGTAAAGCTGTAGGCGTCCGCCAGCGCGATGGGCACCGACGCATTGCCCGGCTTCTCGACCTCAACATCCGCAGGTGCCTTCGGCGGTCGCACATCCTTCGCTGGCTCATGGCAGGCAACACAGCCAACCTTGTGATACAGCTCTTTGCCACGCTCCACATCGCCAGCGGGCACCTTCGGCGCATCCCATTTCATCGCGCTCAAGTATTCCACCAGCGCTTCGACTTTTTCTTCATCGCCATCCTCGCCAGCGAACAATCCCGGCATCTGCGTGCCCTTCTTTCGGCTCTGGGGGCTGCGAATCATGAGCCATAGCGTATCAGGATCGAGCCTCGACCCCACCGCACTCAAATCAGGCCCAGGCTTCGCCTTAAGTCGTTCCTGCCATGACTTCGGCACGGCATGGCACGCCGTGCAGTTCAATTCGGCCATCAGCAGCAGCCCACCATTCACCAAGGCCTCATCCGGGTCCTCAGGGATGTTGAACTGATCAAAGGTGTAAACAAAGGCATGATTGATCGGCTCCGCTTGAAGCGGATGTGCCTTGAGTTGGCCGCAAAAAAACGCAGAAGCCGCAAAAAGGGTCCAGGATTTCATTGAGTGTATTTTTTGCGCCATTTGCGTCTTTTTGCGGCGATTCAAATCCCCATCTTCGCTCTCTCCGCATCCAGCGCCTTGATCCACGGACCGATGAAGTGACCGCTGTCATGATAGGTGCGGCCCGAATACATGTGCTGATCGATCACGCAGGGTTCGTTGACGTAAATGCCGCCGCAGATTTCGAGGTCGAATTTGCACTTCGCCACGGTGGCCATGCGCAGACCTTTGACGATGTCCGCACGGGCGGGGATCTCGACGCCGTGACAAACGCTGGCGCAGGGCTTCTTCTGCTCCCAGAACCACTTCGTGATGCGCAGAAGATCGGCATCCTCGCGGATGTATTCCGGCGCGCGGCCGCCGCTGAAGAAGATACCGACGTATTCCTCCGGCTTGATGTCTTTGAAGGCGATGTCGGCGTCGATGCTGTAGCCCTCCCACTCCTTGGTGATGGTCCAGCCTGGCTTCACTTCATGCAGCACCATTTGGTACTTCCGTTTTTCAGGCGCAGCGACGATGGGCGTGTAACCGCCCTCGATGAGGCGATAGAAGGGGTAGAGGGTATCGACGGTCTCGGTGGCGTCACCGACGATGAGGAGGACTTTGGCTTCGGGCATGGGTTTGGATGGAGTGGTGATGATTAAAGAGTGGCGACAATGGCGTCGAGATGCTGCTTCGCACGGATGATCTCCGCGGTGGACTCGGCGAGTGTTGGCATGATCGGAATGCCGCGTGGTGTCGGATGCATGAAGATCTCCGTTGGGCCGGTGAACTTCGTGGCTTTCAGTGCGGCGAGGAGTGGTTTCCAGTCGAGTTTGCCTCGGCCAGGCAGTTGCTGCAGCTCTTCCTTCTTCGGCATCGGCTTCATGCAACCCATGCCGTGCTCCCAGGTGTAAAAGAGCGTCATCTTCTTATCGATGTGCGTGATAAGATCGCTCAGCAGCTTGGTATCCTGCGGCAGATGGTAAGGCGCCAGCGCGATGCCGATGCCGGGGATGTTACGGATGTCATCCGCGAGCCACAGCAATGAGTCTGGCGTATCGATGAGGTTGTTGATGTGGTTCTCAATGCCGATTTCGACACCGCTCTCGGCTGCGAGTGCCGCATGCGGCTTCATCTTCTCCACAAAGGCTTTCACGTTGGCCTTGAGCTGCTCCGGCGTGACTTTGTAGTCCCCCGCCCCACCCGTGACGATGAAAGTGCCACCCAGCTTTTTCACCACCGCGATTTCCTCCGTCAGCCCGAACGGCCCCAGATCATAACGTGTCGAGCCACCAAAGCCGATGCCATGCTCCTTGAGCATCGCGGCGAATTTGTCATGCCCGATGGCATCCATCTCCTCACGCTGCGTGCCATGCTTCTTCGGCCAAAGCTCAATGCCCGTCGCCCCCGTCTTCTTCACCTCCGGCAGAATCTCCGCCAGTGGCAGGCTGCCATACATGGCCGAGGCGAGCATGTAATTCAGCTTCCACGGCACTTCGGCGGCAAAAGCAGGCGCAGCCGTGGCTGCGGCGATGGATTGGAGAAAACGACGGCGGTTCATGGTGTCGGATTAAACGCCAGCTATGACAAGACTTCATTCAGACTTTGATTTCTCGTCTTCAGGTTTTGCGGCTCTTCCGAAACTCCCCCGGTGTCACGCCTGCCCGTTTCCGAAAGGCCTCGGCCATGTATTGCGGATGGGTGAAGCCGCAGCGGGAGGCGATGGCATTGAGGGTGAGATCGGTTTGAGTGAGGAGTTTCTCCACGGCGGCAAAGCGCAGGCGATTGATCTCCTCGCCAGGGCTGCGACCGATGAGGGATTTCATGCGGCGCTCGAGAACGCTGCGAGAGAGGGCGACTTCGCGGGCCACACGAGTGACATCGAGGTTTTCGGTGGCGTGTTGGCGGATGAAGCGAAGCGCGGCGGCGATGCGAGGGTCTTCGACGGCGACGATGTCGCTGGATTGACGCACGACGATGTCGCCAGGCAGGTGGAGGTGCTTCTCGCTCGGTTTGGGGATGCGTTTTTTTGTCATCCACTCATCGAGCACGCGTGCGGCATCATAGCCGACGGCTTGGCCGCGCAGGCGAACGCTGGAGAGCGGTGGCGTGGCGGTCTCGCAGAGCATGTTGTCGTTCTCGGCACCGACGACGGCGACTTCTTCCGGCACGGCGATGCCAGCGCGGCGTGCCGCATCGAGCAGCCAGAAGCCGAGTTGATCGTTCACGGCGAAGATGCCAACGGGCTTGGGCAAATCACGCAGCCAGGCGACGAGATCGCTTTGATGTTGCTCCCAGTTTTTGCGCTTGGATTGAAACACGGGGCAGTCGAAGCCGAAGTCGCGCACGGCTTGGGCAAAGCGCTTCGCTTGCGCTCTGGATGCCTCCGAGGCCTTCTTCATCGAGCGCAGCCA
>JANOBP010000057.1:0-13376 GCA_031411715.1 Verrucomicrobiaceae bacterium
TGTATCTCAAGGCCAACAATCATGCCCCGGCGTCGATGGAGCTGATGTGCGGCGACAGCCAGCCTGGCCGCCCCAGCGCTGGAGCCTGGCTCACCTACGGCCTCGGCACGGAGAACCAAAACCTCCCATCCTTTGTCGTCATGCACGAGAGACGCCCACGCGGTGACGACCAGATCTGGTCTGCCGGTTTCCTGCCAAAATCGTTTCAAGCGCTCACGCTGGATGCGCGGCGCAACGGCGTCATCGACAATCTCTCACGTCACACCATGGAAAGCGCGGCACAGCAGCGTTCCTCGCTCGATTTGATCAAAGAGATGAACCAGAAGCACGCGCAATTGCGCTCACCGCAGACCGATCTGGCGGCACGCATCAACTCCTTTGAACTCGCCTATCGCATGCAGACGGCTGCGCCTGAGGCTCTGGACATCAATCAAGAAAGTGAGGCCACCAAAAAGCTCTACGGCCTCGACAACAAGACCTGCGAAGTCTTTGCCCGCCAGTGTCTCACGGCGCGGCGACTTGTGGAGCGTGGGGTGCGTTTTGTGCAGATCTTCGCTGGCAAAAACGCGGGTGGAGATGGTGCCGTGGATGACGTGCCATGGGATGGACACAACAACATTGAAACTAACCATCGCTCCTGCGGTGCAGCCACGGATCAACCCGCCGCCGCGCTACTGGCCGATCTCGCAGGCCGTGGCTTGCTGGATGAAACGCTCGTCATTTGGGGCGGTGAATTTGGCCGCACCTCCGACTCGCAAGGCAGCGTCGGTCGTGACCACAATCCCAAGGGATTCACCATCTGGATGGCCGGTGGCGGCATCAAAGGCGGCATCCATCATGGAGCGACCGACGAATTCGGCTACAAAGCCGTGGAAGACAAAGTCCACGTCAACGACCTCCACGCCACGCTGCTCCATCTCCTCGGTCTCGATCACGAAAAGCTCACGTACCGCCACAACGGCCGTGATTATCGCCTCACCGACCTCGGTGGTCGTGTGATCAACGAGATCCTCGCGTGATGCAGCCACGCTCGCCTAGCGCTTTAGCATGAAAGCCTTCCTCGTCCTCGCCGCGACTCTCAGTCTATGTCTCGCGCCCATCTTTGCTGAATGGCCACAAGCAGCGGGCCCCGATGGCAATTGGCAAATGCACGGACCCGATGCGGCGGTGCAATGGAGTGTCACTCGTGATCAAAACATCCTCTGGCGCACAGCGCTACCCAATGGTGGTCAAAGCGGCATCGCCGTTTGGGGTGATCGGCTTTTTCTAACAACGTTTGATGTCTTCAAGGCCGGTGATTCCCTTTTCTCCAGCACCATCCTCGGCCACTGCCTGGATGCACGCACGGGCAAGCTCCTGTGGTCCGTGAAGCTCCATGGACCGACGGAGAGTCCCATGCTCTATGCTTACAGTGACTCGACTTCACCGACGCCAGTGACCGATGGCAAACATGTGTGGTTCACCAACAACAGTGGCGAGATGGGTTGCTGGGATTTCGCTGGCAAAGAAGTCTGGCGGCGCAGTTTCACGCCCTGGGGCAAGCCTTATCCTTTTAACAAGCAGCACGAGCCGATGCTGGTCGGGGACACGATCATCAATGTCGAACCGGCAGATGAAACACCACCGGAAAAGTCAGGCTGGAACTACCTACGTGGTATCGAGAAGAATACCGGCAAGACTCGCTGGATGGCTGATGACGGCACCACGACCTATTGCACCTCCGTCTTTGGACACACGGCCAAGGGCGAGCCTGCGGTACTGACAGGACGCGGTGGACATCACGACGTGCCGGAGCGCCCCGTGGGACTCTCGCTCATCTCGCTCGCGCCGGGCAGCGAGGGCAAAACGCTTTGGCGTTTCGTTGCAGACACCGATAACAACGGCCAACCGCTCGCAGAACCCGGTTCGCTTGCCGCACCGACGTGGCAGGCCCTGTGGACGCTGCATTGGGATGCGAAGCACGCCTATTGGTTCAAGCTCAACCCCGAAGAGTCGCACCTCGTCTTCGACAGCAGCACGGGCAAACTCTTGAGCGAGCAATCGCTCATTCGTGGCGTGGATTACCGGCAGTGGGACCCGGCGACGAAGCAGCACATCGTTCACACCAACGTCAATCTTCGTGACATGCGCGAACTCGCACCGCGCAATCTCCTCAAGCCCCAAGAAGTCATCCGCGTGCTTCCAGCCTGGCACGCCAACATGGTACTCAACGGTTATCACTACTTCCTCACCAGCACCGCGCATCGCCGCAATTCGCACCCGCCCAAAGGCCGTGGTGGCCCGTCGCACTGCATCGCACGCGTGAACATTGCCACTGGTAAGGTCGAGTATTTCGAAGTGCCCGTTACCGTCATCCGCAAGCCGGGCACACCCGATGAACTGGTCTATGGCATCGCTCAACGCACCACCACACTGAACTACGCAGGCCTGGACGTTGCCGCCGAAGACCGTTCACGCACCGACGGTTGGGAAATCCCGGCATTCTGGGGCAGTCCAGTCGCCATCAATGACAAGATCTATGTCACCACGATGATCGGCATCACTTACGTCATCGATTCCAAGGCCCCGGTGCTTGATGCCAGCGCACTGCTCTCCGTGAATGACCTCGGCCCATCCGGCGAGACATGGAGCCTGAATTCCATCAGCTATGACGCGGGCCGCATCTACCATCGCAGCTTGAAGGAAGTCATCTGCATCGGCAAAAAGACCTCAAATGCCAAATAACCCCTCCACATGAAACGCCACCTCTTCATTTCTCTCATTCTCACAGCCGCACTTCACGCTGCTGACCCCGTTCGTGTGCTTGTTTGGGATGAACAACAGCCCAAGCAATCACAGGGCTACGGGGACAAGTTTCTTGGCGACACCATCGCCGCGCATCTCACCACGCTGTCGGGTTTGTCCGTGAAATCGACGAATATCCATGCGCCAGAGCAGGGCCTTGATGATGCCACACTTGATACGACCGATGTGCTCGTCTTTTGGAGCCATGCGCGGCAGAAGGACCAGGATGATGCACGAGTCGAAGCTGTGGTGAAGCGCGTGATGGATGGCAAGCTCAGCCTCATCGCCTTGCACTCCGCGCATTGGTCCAAGCCCTTTGTGCGACTCATGCAGGAGCGCTCGAAAGCCGATGCGATGAAGGAAATGCCAGGCGTGCAGTGGGAATACACCAACGACAAGCCCTACGGCATCATCCGCCCCAACGTGGCACGCATCACGCCCTACATCGAGAAAGGCGAAGGCGGCGTGTGGAAGCTCACGCTGCCGCAGTGCGTCTTTCCCGCTTACCGTGCCGATGGAGCGCCTTCGCACGTCACCACACTCCTTACCGATCATCCCATCGCCGCTGGCCTGCCTGCGAAGTGGGACATCCCGCAGACCGAGATGTATGGAGAGCCCTTCCACGT
Organism: Verrucomicrobiaceae bacterium; assembly: GCA_031411715.1. Classification (GTDB taxonomy): domain Bacteria; phylum Verrucomicrobiota; class Verrucomicrobiia; order Verrucomicrobiales; family Verrucomicrobiaceae; genus Prosthecobacter. Next base: position 3,411 of record JANOBP010000057.1, read on the forward strand.
GCCAACGCCAGATGAAGTGGTCTTTGAGGAGCGCTGGGACAAAGGCGAGCACTTCCGCAGTGGCTGCGTTTGGACCGTGGGTAAAGGCCGCGTCTTCTACTTCCGCCCCGGTCACGAGACCTTCCCCGTCTTCAAACAAGCCGAGCCTCTCAAAGTCATCGAAAACGCCGTGCGCTGGATGGGCACTGGCAATCGACAATAATTCCATCACTCATGAAGCGCCTTCTTCTCACACTCTTCTCAGTCGCGTCGCTTGCGAATGCAGCCACCAAGCCCAACATCCTGTTCTTCTTCGCCGATGATCAACGCGCGGACACCATCGCCGCGCTGGGCAATCCGGTAATCAAGACGCCAAACCTCGACCGCCTGGTACAGCGAGGCGTCGCTTTCAACCGAGCCTACATGCAGGGTGGCATGAATGGTGCCACCTGCGTGCCATCACGGGCCATGCTGCTTTCGGGACAGAACTTGTTTCACATCGACGAGAAGCTGATGCGCAATGAAACGTGGCCGGAATCTTTCGCGAAAGCTGGCTACACCACGTTTGCGAGCGGCAAATGGCACAACGGCAACACCTCGCTGCCGCGTGTGTTTCAGATCGCACGCTCCATGTTCACCGGTGGCATGACAAACCCCATGCAGGCCAAATTGAGCGACGTGGTGGACGGAAAGGTCGGTCCGTTGAAACCCAGCGCCAAACACGCCTGTGAAGTCTTCGCCGATGAAGCCATTCGATTCATCCAAGAGCAAGCTGGTGGCCCTTTCTTCGCCTACGTGCCTTTTGATGGCCCACACGATCCGCACATCGTGCCCGACGACTTCCCCATCCGCTACACGGCCGATCAGATACCTCTGCCGCCGAATTTCCTGCCGCAGCATCCCTTCAACAATGGCGAGATGTCTATCCGCGACGAGCAACTCCTACCCTGGCCACGCACGGAGGAAGGCGTGCGCAGCTTCCTCGCCGAGTACTACCGCTACATCTCCTTTCTCGACGTGCAGATCGGCCGCGTGCTCGCCGCGCTGGAAGCCTCGCCTCATGCAAAGAACACGATCATCGTTTTCTCCGCCGACAGCGGTGTCGCCCGCGGCAGCCATGGCTTGATCGGCAAACAAAACGTCTATGAGCACTCCATGCGCGTCCCACTCATCATCGCTGGTCCCGGCATCGCGGAAAACCAGAGCAGCGAAGCCATGTGCTATCTTTTCGACCTGCTGCCCACCCTCGGCAAACTATGCGGCGTCACCGCGCCAAAAACCAGCGACGGCATCGACTTCAGCGCGTCGCTCACCGACGCCACTAAGCCCGCCCGCAGCCATTTGATGTTCGCGTATCGGAACGTGCAACGCGCCTTCACCGATGGCCGCTGGAAGCTCATCCGTTACCCGCAGGTGGACCGCACCCAGCTCTTCGATCTGCAAGCCGACCCCTTTGAAGTCACCAACCTCTCCGACAAGCCAGAGCACGCCGCCAAAGTCGCCGAACTCACCACCGCCCTCGAAAAAGAAATGCAGCAAAGCGGCGACACCGCCACGCTGAAAGTCGCCACTCCATCCCCCGCCGACTGGACTCCGCCCGCAAAGGCCAAAGGCGAGAAGAAGCGCAAGAAGTAGTCACGGGTTCAATTCTGCGCTTGCCTAATGAGTCATCATTTTGAAAGTGGCGCTCCATGAACCCTATGGCGAAGTCATCTACGAATCGAGAGCAGCCCGCGCGCCAGCAAGGAGGCCAACGCTAATGGCCTGGGTGGCTGTTTCATGTCCGCAATGCTCGGCACCGCTGCCGCGTGTGGCGCTTTGGCGTTCGGTGAAGTGCGGGTCTTGCGGTGCGCTCATTACGAAAACGGAATCACTGGTTCAGCGTGATACGTTTCGGCAGGCTCTCCTCCGTGCTCGCTCATCCTCAAGCGCAGGACAGGCCATTCAGTGTGGCGGGCAGGCTTTCACTTTGATGGAGCGGCTCGGCCAGGGGGAGGTGTCTGAAGTTTATCTCGCGCAACGCATCGGGCCAATGCCGTTTCTGGCGGTGACAAAGCTGTCATCCGCGATTCATGCAGCAAAAGCTCATACTCGCGAAGCCGCTGTGCTGAGTGAACTGCAAGGTCTCGCTGGCGAAGGGGCGGATGCTTATTTTGGGCAAATGCTGCCTGAAGTGGTGGCGGTGGGTGCAGTGGCGGGTGATGTGCCGCGGCATGCGTTGATTTTAAAGGCTCCGAATGGCTACTGGGGCAGTGTTGCGGACCTGAATGCACGTTTCCCGCAGGGGCTCGATCCACGTCATGCAGTGTGGATCTGGCGTCGCGTGCTCGGCATGTTGGCCTTTGTGCATTCGCGCGGCTGGGTGCATGGCGATGTGAGGCCTGAGCATGTGTTGGTGCATTCTGGCGACCATGGAGCGAGGCTCATCGGTTGGGCCTCGGCTCAAAGGGATGCCAGTGGTGCGGCGCAAGCTAAGGATCTGATGCGCAGTGCTCGCGTGATCCGGATATTGCTCGGCGGAAACTCTGAAACAGGCAGCGGCATGAACCAAGTGCCGGTAGAGCTTTCGGCGCTGGTGAAGCAGGCCGCTCAAGAGCCCGCTTTTTGCCAGCAGCACGGTGCCTTGGGTCTCGATGCGACGCTTCGCAGTGCGGGACGGGCTGCGTTTGGTCCGCCCGCGTTTGTTCCTCTCGATCTCTGATTTCTCACCTCAACACCTCACCTCAATCCTCATCTCATGGGCTACGGAAACTACTCTTTCACTGCACACACCGCACTGGCGGCAGGTCGTGCGCATCAGGCTGGCTCGGAAGTCTTCACCCAGCGTCAATGCCATGCGCTGATGAATCCAAAGGGGCTCAAAGTGCGCGAAAGCCGCGACAGCCAGGATCATCCTGACTCGCTCGGCATCGCCTTTGCGCTGGATGTCACGGGGTCGATGGGAAACATCCCGCAGATGCTCGCAAAGGAGGAGCTGCCCAATTTCATGAAGCTCATCACCGCCTGCGGCATCGCGCATCCGCAGCTCATGTTCATGGCCATCGGCGATGCGAATTCCGATGCCGCGCCGCTCCAGGTGGGGCAGTTTGAGAGCACGGCGGAGCTGATGGATCAATGGCTGACGTGGAGCTACATCGAAGGCGGTGGTGGCGGCAGCGGGCACGAGAGCTACGAGCTGGCCTTTTACGTCGCCGCGCAGCACACGGACATGGACAACATGGTGAAGCGGAAAAAGAAGGGCTACCTCTTCCTCACTGGCGATGAACTGCCCTATCCCGCTGTGTCGCGTCATCACATCGAGGCGCTGATCGGTGACAAACTCGATGAGGACATCCCTATCGAGGAAGTCATCGCCGCAGCGGCGGAGAGCTACCACCTCTTCTTCCTCATTCCTGATCCTGGGCGTGGAAAGAAGGTCGCTCCGCGCTGGCGTGAGCTGCTGGGTGACCACACCATCCAAATGGAGTCCCCAAAAGATACCTGCATCGTCGCTGCGGCGCTCGTTGGCATCACGGAGGGCGTCATCACGGATCTCGATGCCCTCGCGGCCACCTTGACTGCCAATGGCATCAGCCGCGAGCATGTCGGCTCCACCATCCGCGCCATTCGCGACTATGCCGCGCTGCAAAAGCTGCCCGGCGTCACTGTTGCCACGGCCTCATCGGCCCCGACGGGCAAGTCCTGGTGGAAACGCCTCTTTGACTGAGCCTGCGCCGCCCTGTGAATGCCACGCGCTACGCATCGGTGCTGGGCCTCGGCTTTGGCGACTGCGGCAAGGGCCTCTTCGTCGATGCCATGGCTCGGCGCTGGCAAGCTCACACCATCGTGCGCTTCAATGGAGGCGCTCAGGCCGGTCACAATGTGGTCACGGCGGAGGCGCATCACACCTTTTCGCAGTTTGGCGCGGCGTCCTTTGTGCCAGGGGTGCAGACCTTGCTGCTCGATCCTGTGATCGTTCATCCCACCGCGCTGATCGTCGAGGCTCAGGTGCTCGCTGCCGCTGGAGTCGGTGATGCGTTGTCTCGTCTGCAAATCGACGGCCAGTGCCGCGTCACCACGCCCTTTCATCAGGCCGCAGGCCGCTTGCGCGAGCTTCTGCGCGGCTCCGCTGCGCATGGCACCTGCGGCGTCGGTGTCGGCGAGACTGTGCGCCATGCATTGGAGTATCCGCAGCAGGTTTTGCGCTATGCAGACTTGCTTCATGCCAGCGTGGCTCTCGATAAGCTGCAAGCCATCCGCCAAACGTTGTTGGCCGAATTGGAACCGCTTTGCACGACAGCACACGCGGATGAGTTGAAAGTGCTCCAGAGCGAAAACATCGCAGCCGAATGGCTGAACACCGCCCGTGCCGTCGCTCGCCAATGTCCGCCTGCTTCTGCTGAAGCGATCTACTCGCAGCTCACGAAAACGGGTGCCGTTCTCTTTGAAGGAGCACAAGGCGTGCTGCTGGACGAATGGCGCGGTTTTAATCCGCACACGACCTGGAGCACGATCAGCACCGCCGCCGTGGAGCAGACGCTCACGCGCTTCGGCATCCACACGCCGGTCGAGCATTACGGCGTCCTGCGCAGCTACCTCACCCGCCACGGCGCAGGCCCGTTGCCGACGGAGGACACCGCTTTGGATGACGTGCTACCCGAGCCGCACAACACCGCTCAGGGCTGGCAAGGCCCCTTTCGACGAGGTCACCCAGATGCCGTGCTTTTACGTTATGCCTTGTCATGCGTCGGCAATCTCTCAGGCCTACTGGTGAGCCATCTCGATATCTTTGAGAGAGGCGTGAGCTTGAAGTGGTGCCGCGCCTATCAAACCGAACACGGTCTCCTAAACCAGCTTCCCAGCGCGGCGAAGCCTGATTTGGCACACCAGAATGGTCTCACGGATCTTTTGCTCAAAGCTAAGTCAGTGTTTGATCGCGAGCCGATCTTCAACGCGACTGCTTTCATGGAAAAGCTTGCTGGTGTGACCAACCTACCTGTGAAGATGACTTCCTACGGAAACCGTCACCGAGACGTGGTGGATCTTTGAAGATTTTGGTCTGGTTTCAGCCGCTCGTGCGAGATGTAGATCCTGAATCGTCTCTTTAATCGCAAAAACTCGCGGCAAACGGGCGACTTAGAAGCCTCCCAAGCTCATGAAACGCATCCTCCACTCGCTATTCACCTTTGTCTCATTTACCTCGGTTGCGCCGCTTGTCTTTGAAGACACGGAAGGGCCTAGCAAGGGTAAGCTCTTTGACATCGCCGCAGGTGTTCCGCAGCATGATTGAGCGTCCGATGTGCGTTCTATTTGCCCCTCAAACCTGAGGCTCACCTCTTTCAATCATGAAGTTCATTTACATCGTCTGCTTATTGATGTCGCTGCGTGCGGCATCTGCGGCTGACTCGCTGCGCTACAATCGCGACGTCCGACCGATCCTGTCGGATAACTGTTTTGCGTGCCATGGGCCTGACAAAGGCAATCGCAAAGCCGAATTGCGACTCGATTTGCGTGAGGCGGCGATCAAACCAGCCAAATCGGGCGACACGGCCATCGTGCCGGGCAAAGCTGACGAGAGCGCGCTCGTGGCCCGCATTTTGAGCAATGATGAAGACGAACTCATGCCGCCGACGAAGTCGCACAAGAAGATCAGTGAGGCGCAGAAGGACATCTTGAGGCACTGGGTGGCTGAGGGTGCGGTGTATGAGAAACATTGGGCGTTTGATCCGCCACAGCGCGCGCCTTTGCCAGCGGTGAAGACGGCGGGCTGGGTGCGGAATCCGATTGATGCGTTTGTTCTCGCCGGATTGGAAGAAGTCGGCCTACAGCCAGCGGCTGAAGCTGATCGTCGGACTTTGGCACGGCGCTTGTCGCTGGATATGACCGGGTTGCCACCGAAGCCCGAAGAAATGGAGGCCTTTGTGAATGACAAGTCTCCGGATGCTTATGAAAAACTGGTGAAGCGGCTGATGGACTCGCAGCAGTGGGGGGAGCACCGTGGACGCTACTGGCTGGATGCGGCACGCTATGGCGACACGCACGGGATTCATCATGACGCGTATCGCGAGATGTGGCCGTATCGCGATTGGGTGATCAGTGCCTTCAATAAGAACATGCGCTTTGATGCCTTCACCGTGGAGCAAATCGCAGGCGATCTGCTTCCAAACCCGACGCGTGAACAATTGATCGCCACGGGCTTTCATCGCTGCAACATCACCACCGCCGAGGGTGGCACCATCGCTGACGAAAATCTGGCAATGTATGCCAATGACCGCGTGACGACGACATCCTGGGTCTGGCTGGGCCTCACGGCGAACTGCGCCGCCTGTCACGACCATAAGTTCGACCCGATCACGCAAAAGGATTTTTATTCGATGGCCGCTTACTTCCGAAACACCACGCAGGGTGCCATGGATGGTAATGTGAAGGACACAAAGCCGATTATTTACCTGCCGGAGTCAAAGGACGAGAAGCGCTTCGCTGAATTGCCAAAGCTCATCGCCAATGCCAACACCGCAATGACCCAACGCCGCCGTGATGCCGCCAAGGATGCTGAAGCGTGGGCTGGCATCGTCACTCCAGAGAAGTTCGGCATCAGCGCAGAAGCGCTGGTGGACAAGGTCGATGCCGCGAAGCCTTTCTCGGTGGCCGCACGCGTGAAGACGAGCAAAGACGGAGTCATCGCTGGCCAATTGTTCGTGCAGGGCAAAAAGTTTGGACTGCAAGCAGGCAAGCTGATCGCCATCTCGAAGCGCGATGTCATCACGCCCGGCAAAGAGCAGCACCTCATGGCTAGCTTTGACGGAAAAAATGGCATCGTGCTCTACCTCGACGGCAAAGAGACGGAATCCGACCGCAAAGGCAAGATGACGGCCAAAGAGCAACTCGAAGGCGCAACCGATTTAAAGATGTATGCTCGCACACTCAGCAAGGCCGACGCGCTCTCGCTGAATGATGAGGCTCGCTTGCGCAAAACGGTCGCCATCGCACTCGATAAGCGAAATCCAAAGCAAAAGACCGAACTGACCGACTTCTACTTCCGCAGCGTGGATGAGCCATCCATGGAACTCGCAATGCAGATCGATTCACTGACTGCGGAAGACGCGGCGATCCGATCGAGATCAACGCTGACGCACATTCAGGAAGAAAAACAGAGCGAGGCGATGGCCAACATCCTGATGCGCGGCGCTTATGACAAAGTGGGCGAAAAAGTCACCCCGGCTGGCTTCAGTGCGCTGCACGAGATGCCAAAGGATGCGCCGAAGAATCGCCTCGGCCTCGCGCAGTGGCTTGTGTCGCCGCAGAACCCACTATCCGCGCGTGTGACGGTGAATCGCTTCTGGCAGGAGCTTTTTGGCACAGGACTCGTGCGTACGGCGGAGGACTTTGGTTCGCAGGGCGAGCTTCCGTCAAACCCTGAACTGCTCGATTGGCTGGCGGTGGAGTTTCGTGAGTCCGGCTGGGATGTGAAGAAACTCTTCACGCTGATGGTCACCTCCTCGACGTATCGTCAGTCCAGCAAGATCACTCCCGAAAAAATCGCGCGTGATCCACAAAACCGACTGCTTTCACGCGGACCACGCTTCCGCATGGATGCGGAGATGATCCGCGATTATGCGCTGGCAGTGGGTGGCACGCTGTTGCCTAAAATGGGCGGCCCAGGCACCAAGCCGTATCAACCGAGCAACATCTGGGAAGTCGTCGGCCTTCACGGCTCACGCTACACTCAGGACAAAGGCGATAACCTCTATCGCCGCACGATTTACAACTTCTGGAAGCGTCAGGCTCCATCACCTAACATGGAAGTCTTCAATGCCCCAACGCGTGAAGTTTGCACCGTGCGCCGTGAGCGCACCAACACACCGCTTCAGGCTTTGGTGACGCTGAATGACCCCCAATTTGTCGAAGCGGCTCGTCGTCTGGCGGAGGCCGTGATGAAGCAAAAGAAGGACGCGCCCGCCATCATCACCGAACTCGCCTCACGTGTGCTCTTGCGTCCGCTGAGTGATGCCGAAACGAAAGTCGTGAATGCTACGCTCGCGGATCTCGAGACCGAATTCACCGCGCATCCCGAGCGTGCCACCGCATTCCTCAACATCGGCGAGACCAAGGCCGACGCCAGCCTTCCTGCGCCCAAACTCGCCGCCTTCGGCATGATCGCCAGCCAACTGCTCAACCTGGACGAAGCGCTGAACAAATAACACGCCATGACCTGCAACTCCCATCTCTTTGATCATCTACCGCACGAGACACGTCTGGAACTCACGCGCCGCCAGCTCTTTGGCCGTGGCGGCAGTGTCGTCGGTGCCGCAGCACTCAGTTCGCTCATGGGCGAGAGTTTCGCGAGTTCGAGCAAGCCTGCGCTGCCGCATTGGCCGGCGAAGGCGAAGAACATCATCTACCTGCACATGGTTGGCGGCCCTTCGCAGATCGATCTCTACGATCATAAACCAAAGATGGTCGAGATGTATGACAAGGATCTGCCAGACAGCATCCGCAATGGCCAGCGTCTTACTGGCATGACCAGCGGACAGGCGCGCTTCCCTGTCGCTCCATCTAAATGGAAGTTCAGTCAGGCGGGCAAGTGCGGCCTGTGGATGAATCAGGAGTTGCTGCCTTACACCGCGAAGTCCGTCGATGACATGGCCTTCATCCGCTCAATGAACACGGAGGCGATCAATCACGAACCCGCCATCACCGCCATGCAGACTGGCTCGCAGGTCGCCGGACGTGCCTGCATTGGCTCATGGCTCAGCTATGGACTCGGATCCGTGAATCAGAATCTCCCAGCCTTCGTTGTGCTCATTGCCGAGCCTTCCCAAGGCGGTGCCATTCAGGCCATCTCAGGAAAGCTGTGGTCCAGCGGCTTTCTTCCGGGCGAGCATGCCGGCGTGAGCTTCCGCAGCGCAGGTGATCCCATTCTCTACATCAACAATCCCGACGGCGTCACGCCGCAGATGCGCCGCAAGCAGCTCGATGGCATCAATCAGCTCAATCAGATGGCGTATCAAAGTCTGGGCGATCCAGACACCAACGTGCGCATCCAACAATACGAGATGGCCTTCCGCATGCAGGCCAGCGTGCCCGATTTGACCGATATCAGCAAGGAACCCGATCACACCTTCAAGCTCTACGGCGAGACCGCACGCAAGCCCGGCAGTTTTGCCAACAGCGCGCTCATGGCCCGCCGACTCACCGAGCGCGGTGTGCGCTTCGTGCAGATTTATCTCAACGGCTGGGATCAGCACGGCAATGTCGGCGGCAAGCTACCGACGCAATGTCTCGACATCGATCAAGCCACCCACGGCTTGATCGAGGACCTCAAGCAGCGCGGCCTCTTTGAAGACACACTCATCATCTGGGGCGGTGAGTTTGGCCGCACGATCTACTCTCAAGGCGGACTCTCGAAAGAGAACTACGGCCGCGATCACCACCCGCGCTGCTTCACCATGTGGATGGCCGGTGGCGGCGTCAAAGGCGGCACCATCTACGGCGAGACGGACGACTTCAGCTACAACATCGTCAAAGACCCCGTTCACGTGCGCGACTTCCACGCCACCATCATGCACCTGCTTGGCATCGATCACGAGCGCTTCACTTTCCGAGCGCAAGGTCTCGACTTTAAGCTTACTGGCGTCGATCCCGCCAAGGTCGTGAAAGCCGTCCTCGCCTGAAGTGCTCCTCATCCATTTTCAGAACACCGATCACCCATTTCCAACATCCAACGCAATGAAACACATCCTACTCACACTGATCTCCCTCGCTACCTTTGCGAGTGCTGCACCACTCGTTTATGAAGGCACCGAAGGGCCCGGCAAAGGCAAACACATCGTCTTTTTGGCCGGGGATCATGAGTATCGCTCCGTCGAAACGCTGCCTGCTATCGCACGTATTTTGGCGAAGCATCACGGCTTTAAATGCACGGTGCTTTTTGACATCGACCCGGAGGGCAACATCGCTGCGGGTGAGCCGCAGAACATTCCTGGCATGGAGGCGCTCGACTCCACG
>JANOBP010000058.1:0-7748 GCA_031411715.1 Verrucomicrobiaceae bacterium
CCGTTGCTCACGACGGCACCGAGGCACTCGCGGGAGTCGATGGCGGGGCCGGTGGAGACGAGGTTGCCTTCTTGGGAGAGGTCGATCATGTCCATGTTCGCGCCGAGGACATACGGCTCGCTCATGGTGAAGCGGCAGCAGGCGTAGTTGGTGAGGATGCTGTAGGTGACCTTGCCGGTGTCGCGATCAAACACATTACCTTTGCCGCGCAGGGCGTTGGAGAAGATGTATTTCTCGCCAACGCTGACCACATTGAGCGCTGAGGTTACTGCGTCGGATTTCCAGATGAGTTTGCCGGTGTTGGCATCGAGACACCAGACGAAACGGTCTTCGGTGCCGAGTTGTGCCTTGTTGTTGCCGCCGATGTAGAGCTTGCCATCGCGGGCGCTGAGCGTGCATTTGGCGGTGACATAGTAGTCGTTGGTCTGCCAGAGGATTTTGCCGGTCTTCGGATCTGCGCAGACGGTAAGGCCGTTGTTTTTCACGGGCAGGCCACGGCGCGCACGCTGATCGGCGTCATAGCCGAAGAAGACGCTGTAGTAGAGCTTGCCATCGAGAATGCAGATGCCGCAATCATTGCCGCCGCGGCCTTGATCGGAGAAATCTTTCTCCCACACGACCTTGCCGGTATCGAGATCCCAAGCCCACACGCGCGGGTGATGGTTCTTTGGATAATACGGGTTGTCGTTCGAGTAGATGAAGCTCATCACCTCGCTGCCATCGGCAGGCACCACAGGCGGCCCGCCGAAGGTGTAAGGCTTCTCGCTGCCCTGCGGTGCGTAATCGCCGCTACCGCTCGCGTAGATGGCCACATTGCCCGCGACGACTGGCGGGAACTGACGACTCCAGCTTGGGCTACCGGTGAAAGGCGCTTCCCAAAGCATCTTGCCCGTCGCGGCATCCAGACAGCGCACGAAGGACTTCTTCATGCCTGCTTGTGGGATCAAAAGCTTGCCGTCGATGTAAAGCGGTGACGTGAAGCTCAAATACACATCCGGCCACCAGCGCCGCCACAGCAAGCGTCCGGTGTCCTGCTCGCAAGCGATGATCTGACCCTCCGCCGTATGCGTGTAAAGCCGTCCGCCGCCGCACACGGGCAGATGCTTCACCGTGCCTTCAAGACGCCGTGCCCAGCGCATGCGCAATGGCGGTGCGAGACCTTGATCGTTAGCGTTCTGTCCGGCAAAGTTGCCGTAGTTGGTGAACCAGTCGTATTTGGAGTCGGCGAGTTTGCCGGTGAGGGGAGAGCGGATGGTGTGTGTGTATGGACTCACGACACTATAATTAAAGTTACCCCGAGGAGAAAAACGCGACAGTTCGCCTTCTTCATCCACCACGAAGATGTAGCCATCTGCCACAGCGACAGGTGCACTGATCGCGCCAGTCTTGAGGCCTTTGAGTTCGACCGTTTTACCGCCTTCGAGCGGAATGATTCGAAGAACACCATCCAACCCGCCAACGATCGCATGCCGCTTCGTCAGCACCGGTGGCGCGATGGCCCCAGCTCCATTAAGCGTCTTTATCTCCTTCGTACCCATGTTGTGCCGAATTAGACCTCGTGCTGTCTCAGGCTTAACCCGAAATACATCCTGCCCACGAATCGCCACGGGCGAGAAACTCAGCAGGCCGTCCATGCGGATGTTGGTGTCGGTGCCTGGAACGAAGTCGCCGGTTTTGAGCGTGTCGCCTTCGAGGCGCATGATGTCCACGCGGCCGGCGTTGTCGCGGCGATGCCATTGTACATAGACGTTACCGTCGTCATCGGCGCTTTGGCCAAAGGTGGCGGGGAATTCTTTGCCAGACCACTCGGGGATCTCGCCGGTGGCTTTTAGTTTCGGCGCGTCGCCGGTGTCTTCGATGAAGAGCGTGCGTCCACCGGCTGGAATGACGATGGTGTTGCCTTTGATGAGGCAGATGTCGCGTGAGCAGACGAAATGGTCTTTCCAGTTCACGCGACCGTCGCTGGACGTGAGTTTGGTGCCTGGCTTCATCGTTGCCTTGAGTCGGTCCATGCAAAAGGCGGCCCAGGCTTCACCGCTCCAGCGATCTCCTTGAAAACCGACGACTTCCTTCACGAAATCCCACTTCCATTTCACCTCACCGTCATTTGTGATCGCATAGACCTGCGCGCCGAGCGTGGCGAAATACACGCGATCCTTGCCGATGACCGGCGTGCTGAAGATCGGCTCTTTGCAGTCGATCTCCTTCACCACCGCTCCCGTGGTGCGATCCAGCACATAGTAAATGCCCGCCGTGGTGCCGAAGTGCAGAAAATTTCCCACGATGGCCGGTGAACTGACGTTGTTGACGTTCTGCTTGCCGCCCTTGCTTTGAAAGCGCCAGACCTCCTTCAAGGTCGCTGCTTCAAAGCAAGCGGCGCAGCCTGAGCCATCGACGACATAGACTTTGCCACCCGCGACGACCGGAGACGTGTAGATGCCATCCGTCATGGCCACTGCACCTTGCAGGCCGAGTTTTTCGACATCGAGGTCGATTTGAGACGCATTGCCCGAGTGCGCGGAGTTGAACATGAACTGCGGCCAGTCCTCGGCGTGAGTAGGAATAGCGACGGCGAGCCAAAGAAGAGAGAAAATGCGATTCATGACTATGGAATACGAAGATGGTGGCCTGAACTCGCAGTAAGCGGGTACGTTGTTCACGCTTTAGCGTGTTTTTTGACTGTCCGATGACACGCTGAAGCGTGAACAACGTAGTATCTCAGCTCATGAACAACCGTCGCCAATTCCTCTCCACGCTCGCTCTCGGCGCCCTCAGCAGCCGAGTTCAAGGCACCTCGCCTATGCCATTCCCGCCGACGCGCATCATCACGAAGGGGCCTGGCTTTCACTGGTTCGCGTATTACGACAAGCTGCAATTCTCTCCAGACAATCGCTTCGTGCTGAGCAACAAGGCCAGCTTTGAGCATCGCTCGCCGACAGCGGACGATGTCATCGAAGTGGGCATGGTCGATTTGCAGGAGAAGGACAAGTGGATCCCGCTCGGCAAGTCGAATGCGTGGTGCTGGCAGCAGGGCTGCATGTTGCAATGGATCCCCGGCACCGAGTCGAAGGTGATCTGGAATGATCGCGAGAAGGACAAGTTCGTCAGCCACATCCTCGATGTGAAGACGATGGAGAAGCACACGCTACCGGCTCCGATCTATGCTTTGAGCCCGAATGGTAAAGAGGCTGTGAGCTGCGATTTCGCACGAGTGGCCGACTGCCGCCCCGGTTATGGCTATGCAGGCATCCGCGACCGCTTTTTTGATCAAATGGCACCCGCAGGCAGTGGCGTGACGCATGTGAATCTCGAAACCGGTGCGGAGAAACTCATCGTGAGTCACGAGACACTCGCGAAGACGGGCGAGGTCATCGAAAACCATCCTGACTCGAAGCATCACGCCTATCATCTGCTTTGCAGCCCGGATGGAAAGCGATTCATCATGCTGCACCGCTGGACGCAGCCCAAGGGCGGACACCTCACGCGACTCATCACGGCGAACATGGACGGCAGCGACTTGCGCATTGTCATTCCCAACGGCTACGCCTCACACTTCATCTGGCGTGATGCCACGCACATCCTCTCGCAGGCGAAAGACTGGCTTGGCAACAAGGATTGGGGTGATTTCCTCTTTGAGGACAAGGACAGCGGCATCGTCTCCGAGATCGGTCACGGCGTGCTCGATAAAGGCGGCCACCTGACTTACTTGAAGAACAACGAATGGATTCTCAACGACACCTATCCGCAAGGCATTCGCCGCATCCAGACACCGCATCTTTATCACATCGCTACCGACAAGCGCATCGACCTCGGCAACTTCGTGCAACCACCGGAATACAAAGGCGAGTGGCGCGTGGACTGCCATCCGCGCAGCAGTCGTGACGAGCGCTGGGTGTGTGTCGATGCGCCGGATGGCAAGAACGGCCGCCAGCTTCATCTCATCGACATTCAGGGTCTCCTTGGCTAAAACAAAAGTCTTTCCAATGAAGCGCTTCCTTTTCCCGACAATGGTTTGCCTGTGGCTGCAACTCCATGCCTCCGTGTCATGTGCTGAGCCAGCATATGAAGCAGCCCAACCCGCCGAGTTCGAGCACGCAGGCATCATCCAGGCTTGGAAGATCTACGCCAACGTTCTGACCTTCGGCAAAGGGCAGACCCTGGCTTTGCTGGATGATGGCTGCACCATGTCGAAACCGGAATGGAAAGCCGTCATCGACGGCGTGCCCAAAGTGCGCGTGACCTTTGATGCTGTGGATGGAGACAACGACCCCAAGCATGAAGGTAAAGGCTATCACGGCTCCACGATCGGCATCCCATCCTCAGTGAACGACGCGGGCAAACGCGGCGTCGCGTTCAACAACCAACTCGCCATCGTGCGCAGCCTCGAATGCTGCCACTGCAAGCTTAGCGACAGCGCCTCGCTCGCTCGTGCTCTGCAATGGGTCATTGATCATCACGCCGAGCATCACATCACCACCGTGAACCTTGCCCCAGTCGATGATCTGGAGCACGCAGCCCCTGTGCCAACTGAGATCGACGAAAAACTCAGCCAACTTCGCACACTCGGCATCTGGGTCAGTGCACCTGCGGGCAATCACAACTTCACCAAGGGCATCTCCTGGCCAGCGTCGCAACCCAACTGCTTCGCCATCGGTGCCGTGGCTCCTGGCAAGGAGGTGGCGACATTGGATCGTCACTCAAAGGTGGAGCTACTGGTTCCCGCAAGAGCCACCAGCTCATCCAACGCCATCGCCTGCGGTGCCACTATGATCCTACGCGAGGCCATTGAGAAGAATGGCTACAACTGGCATGCCGACGGCAAGAACATGGCTGAAGCGATGATGAAAATCATGCAAACATCTGGCAAGCCCGTCAAAGATGCCGCAACCGGCCAAACCTTCCGCCGCCTCGATCTCATGGCCGCTTTGCAGCATGTGGAGCATCACTGATCTCAACCTCCAGATTGATGAAGTGGAGCGGGTGATCAGAATCGAACTGACGTATGATGCTTGGGAAGCACCTGCTCTACCATTGAGCTACACCCGCAGTGGTGTGGTGAAGAGTGAGTCGTGAAGGCGGAATGTCAAACGGGCCGCGCAAATGAATCTGCGTGTGATTAGCAGTCTCCAAAGGAGATGCCGACGGATTTGGCAGCGGTGACGATCTCGCCGTCTTTTTCGACAAGGCGGAGTTGGTGGACGGCTTCCTCAATGTCCACATCACCAACGTGGTATTGCTGATAGCTGACCATGCGGCCAAATTTACCCTCTTTGATGAGTTGCACCGCTTTCACACCAAATCGGATGCCGAGGATGCGGTCGAGTGCGGTAGGCGCGCCACCGCGCTGAAGATGGCCAAGAGTACAGGAGCGTGTTTCCTTGCCGGTGAGCTCTTCGATCTGCTTGGCGACGTAATCGCCAATACCGCCTAGACGCACCTCGCCAGCATCTTTACCGTCACCTTTGGTGAGGAGCTTGCCGGATTCCGAACGCGCACCTTCTGCAACGACGACGAGCGTGCTGTGATGGCCTGCGGCGTCACGTTTACGGATGGCCTGGGCCACATGCTCCATGCGAAAGGGGACTTCGGGTAGCAAGATAATATCGGCACCACCGGACATGCCGCCATGGAGTGCGATCCAGCCAGCGTGACGGCCCATGACCTCTAGAACGATGGCGCGCTTGTGGCTTTCCGCAGTGGTATGGAGGCGGTCAAGTGCATCGACAACAGTGGCCACGGCGCTATCAAAGCCGAAGGTCATGGCGGTGGCTTGAAGATCGTTATCGATGGATTTTGGCACGCCAATGACCGGAATGCCCATTTTATAGAGTTGCAGCCCCGTGGTGAGGCTGCCGTCACCGCCGACGACGATGAGCGCACGCACCTGGAGATGATCGAGCGTGATTTTGGCTTTATCGACGAGTTCCTGCGGCAATGTAGCAACGTTTCCCTCACCGACTTTGGCGACGAAGTGTCCTTTGTTCGTGGTGCCTAGAATGGTGCCACCGAGTTTCATGATGCCAACGGTGCGCTCAGGACTGAGCATGCGGTAATCTCCCGGTGGCAGCAGGCCTTCAAAGCCATCACGAAAACCAACAACTTCCCAACCGAGTGTGTGTGCAGCGCCGACGACGCCATGAATGACTGCATTGAGACCGGGGCAATCCCCACCGCTGTTTAAGATTCCGATGCGCATGAGAGTGTTTGTAAAGTGTGTTTAGTTTTGGGGGAAGATGCAGTGACCATGCCAACTCAGAAATCAGAGAGCATTTGCTTCTTGTCAGTGATGGGTCGGCCAGCCGCGAGCCAACGGTCATACGTAGCCCAGCCCTGATGCAACAGGCCTCGTGCTTCATTGAAGGGATCAGCGGAGCCAAGCACGACGACGATCATGCGGTGCTTGTAGATGACGCTGGTGTTATCCGCCTGGACAGTCACGCTGGCAGGTTTTTCAGCCGAGATGGCGCAGCAGCCTCCCGAGTGAGTTGTGTTACCGGTTTTGACTCCATCAATGCGATCCACACCGAGCAGTTGGTTGGTGTTTTGCACGGTCACACTGAGCTGCTGCCCCGCGCGATAGATGGTGACGGCACGAGTGGATTGATTGGTGTAAAAACGCATCGCAGGCCTCGATACGGCATACACCGTGAGTCGGGCGATGTCTGCGGCGGTGGAGTAGGGCATGGGGCGTGAGTTTTCGACTCCATGCGGATTCATGAAGCGTGTGTTCTTGCAGCCCTCACGCTGTGAGAGCTGATTCATCTGCCGTACAAATTCATCAATCGGATGGCCACTACGCTGCAACCGGGCCAGGTGATCCCGACCAATGAAATCGCCGAGTGTGATGGCTGCCATATTGTCGCTACCCATCATGGTGGCGTAAATGAGGTCACGCAGCGTCATGGCATCGCCAGCTTGCAGACCGAGCGTCGAAGGCGAGCCGGAAATCTGCGCTGCATAGTCAGGCACGGTGGCCAGCACATTGACTCCGACTTTGGAGGCCTCTGCCCAATCGAGAGCCACCATGCCCGTGGCTATCTTGGCTAGGCCACCAACGGCACGTTTCGCATTGGCATTGCCTGCAACGTGGACTTTGCGGTTGAAGGCATCCACAACGAGGACGCAGGACTGAGCCTGTGCGAGTGGTGCTGCCAACATGGCCGCGACAGCGATGAGCGGCGTGGTGAATCGGACGAAAAAAGTATCAAACATAAGCGCCCATGCTTTAGCCGAACACCGCAACCCCGCAACCATCTTGTCAGTTGCACTGACCTCCAGCATGATAAGACATGCTCTTTGACGCCCATAATCATCTGCAAGACGAACGACTCGATCCTTTTCGAGCGGAAATCCTCGCTACGCTGCCGCAAACGGGTCTCACCGAAGCAGTGGTAAACGGCTCATGCGAAGAAGACTGGCCGCAAGTCGCCAACTTGACCAAGCAATATACTTGGCTGCGCCCGGCATTTGGGCTGCACCCATGGTATGTGAAAGAACGCTCGCCTAACTGGCTGCACACTCTGCGTGAGCATATCATGACACATCCGCGAGCCGTGGTGGGTGAGATCGGGCTGGATCGGTGGATTGAGAACCCAGATATCGAGGCGCAGCTCGACTGTTTTCGCCAGCAACTCTCTCTTGCGCGTGAATTCGAGCGTTCTGCTACCATTCACTGCCTGCGTGCCTGGGGCCTGCTGGAGGAAACACTGCGGGACATGCCACTCCTGCCACGTGGTTTCCTGCTACAC
>JANOBP010000059.1:0-4207 GCA_031411715.1 Verrucomicrobiaceae bacterium
CAGGCCGAGCAGATCGTGGACAGCCTCTTCGCTGCCACCGGCAAGCCCTTCCGCACCGAAGAAGTCTGCCTCGACATCGACAACACCCGCGACCTCAAAAACGCCATCCACATGGGCAAACCGCATCGCAGTTGGATGCTCACCAGCACCAGCAACGAACGCGATCGCCCCAGCCTCGCTTTGCCGCGCATCCAAGCCGTCACCGACGTGCTCGGAGCCTTCGGCTGGCGCGGATCACGTCAGGATCCCATCAGCAAACGCGACGCCGATCCGAACGTCCTCCAGCCCGCCATCCTCAGCAACGGTACCGTCGGCATCTGGCTCACCCGTTTGAGCGACGACCACGGCGTCACCCAACTCGCTTTAAAGAAGCAGCCCATGGATCAATTCATCGACCAGCTCTTCCTCAAACTCCTCACCCGCCACCCTAGCGCTGAAGAACGCGAGCTTTACACCAAGTATCTCGCCGAAGGCTATGAAGCCAGAGGTCAGAAGTCAGAGGTCAGAGGTCAGGCAACCACACGCGCGCGTGTCCCTTACGTGAGCTGGTCCAACCACCTCGACGCCGAAGCCACCAACGTCCGCATGGCCCAGGAAGCCGCCGCCCGCACCGGCGACAAGCCCACCGACCGCCTCAACGCCGACTGGCGTCAGCGCCTCGAAGACATCCTCTGGGCCATGCTGAATGCTCCTGAGTGGGCGTTCAGTCCTTGAGTCCACGATCCCATCCAAGCTTGCTCCGTTAACTCCCCAGTAGAGGTCGCTCCATTGGAGCCGCAGCCGCATTCGCGACTCTGCATTGTCTGGATCTCGCCCTTGCGAGGTCACGCGACACCGCTTTGTTGCCCTCACAAGAATGACTTCGCGGCACGGTTTTAGCTCCGCAGGGTGTCTCTTGCATTCGCACTCATGAATCACCTCTTCTGCATCGCTCTTACCTCACTCATGGTGGTGAACTCATCCGCTGCGGTGATCCCTGATCCATTGCCAAAGGCACCCGAGCCCATTGAGGACATCCTGCGGCTTCAAATTTTTCTCGACACACAGCTTTTCGGTCCCGGCAAGCTCGATGGGCGCCCTGGTGAGTTCACCACCAAAGCTCTCAAGCGCTACCAGCGGATGCAGGGCCTTCCTGAGACCGAGCTTGCTTCGCACACGCTCGATCTCTCAAGTGTACCCGAAAATTATTCGCTCTACACCATCCGCGCCGAGGACCTCAAATACATCGGCGAGGTGCCCACTCAGCCCGCCGCACAGAGTAAAAAGAAATTCCTTCCTTATGACTCCGTGCTCGAGTTTTTGACCGAGCGCTTCCATTGCGCCCCCGAGCTTATTGAGTTCATCAATCGTCCGCTTAAAATGAGTGGCCTCAAAGCTGGCGACGTCGTGAAAGTCCCCAGCGTGCAGCCCTTCATCATCGAAGAACTCACTGAGATGACGACACTGCCGGAAGTCCCTGAGTTTCTCACGCGAGTCATCAAGATCGACACCCGAGAAAAGATCCTCGGCCTCTTTGATGGAGAGAAACTCCTCGCTAGCCTGCCCATCACACCTGGCAGCGGCCATCTGGCCACACCGCCCGGCAACTGGCGCATCGTCGGCATCGTGCAGATGCCCACCTTTCGTTGGGACAAAAGCGTTCTCGAGTATGGCAAGCGCAGCGACACGTTTTATGAGCTCCCCATTGGCCCGAACAATCCCGTCGGTGTCATGTGGATCGGTCTGAACCGACCCGGCATCGGCATCCATGGCACCAACTCACCGCAGACCATCGGTCGCAGCGCCAGCCACGGCTGCATGCGCACCGCCAACTGGGATGTCGTCCGGCTCGCCAAGTTGATCACCAAAGGCATGCCCGTCATCATCGAAGGCCCCAAAGCAGATCCACGGCCCGTCATCGCCGCCAAAAAGAAACCCGAGCCTCCCGTGGAAGCACCCGTCGCGCCTCCAGAGCCCAAGCGCAGCTTCTTCAGCCGTCTCTTCGGCAAGAAGTAGCCGCCGGAGTCAGAGGAGAGCTTGTTTGACAAGCTCTCGATTCACGGGACTATCCGCAGACTTCTTCAACCATGCCGGAAACCACACGCACCCTGCTCACGAAAGCCGAAATGGCCGAAGGGATTGCTGCTTTGGCCAAGAGCATCTGTGAGGCGCATCAGGGGGCTGAAAACATCGCGCTCGTTGGCATTTACACGCGCGGTGTGCCGTTGGCGTTGAGGCTGGCCGCAGAGATCACCAAACTCGGCTGTGCCAAGCCACTGATCGGCACCATCGACATCACGCAGTATCGGGATGACCTGAATACCTTTCAAATGGTGCCCAAGCTGGAAGGCTCCGACATCTCTTTTGATCTGGATGGCCTCGACGTCGTCTTGTGTGACGAGGTCATTTACACGGGCCGCAGTGTGCGTGCTGCGCTGGATGAGCTTTTAAACTTCGGGCGGCCGAAGCGGGTGCAACTGGCGGTGCTGGTGGATCGCTGCGGTCGTGAGTTTCCGGTGCAGCCGGATTTCTCAGCTCTCAAAGTCACCCTGAAGCCTGGCGAGCGTGTGGCCGTGCGATTTGAAGAAGTGGACGAAGCGGGCGACTCCTGCATCGTGGAAACCAAACCTGCCAACCGATGACCCTCACACCGCGCAAAGACCTCCTCGACATCGCCTCTCTCACCGATGCGGAAATCAAGTTCGTGCTGGAGAATGCGGTGCCCTTCAAAGACCTCGTCAAACGCAGCGTCAAAAAGGTGCCACCCCTGCGCGGTCAAACGGTGCTGACACTGTTTTATGAGCCCTCCACGCGCACGCGCTCCAGTTTTGAAGTGGCAGCAAGCCGCCTGTCTGCTGACGTGACGCACTTCGACATTGAGTCTTCCAGCGTCGTCAAAGGAGAGTCCGTGCTCGATACCGTGGAGACCCTGGAGGCCATGAAGGTCGATTACATCGTCGTGCGGCATAAGCAGGCGGGCATTCCCAATCTGATCGCCAAAAACACCCGTGCCAGTGTCATCAATGCGGGCGATGGCTGGCATGCCCATCCGACTCAAGCCTTGCTGGATGCCTTCACGCTCAAGGAGATCCATAAAGACCTGCGCGGCTGCCGCGCACTCATTGTGGGCGACATCCAGCACTCGCGTGTCGCTCGCAGCACCAGTCTCATCTTTCGTCGTCTCGGCATGCAGGTGGCCTACCTTGCGCCTGGCTCCATGATGCCGCGTGACGTGCCAGCGGAGATCCCGCAGTTTGGCAATTGGCGTGACGCCTTCGAATGGCGACCTGATGTCATCTACCTGCTGCGTGTGCAGAGCGAGCGCCTGGACGAGCCTTTTTTTCCCACAGCCGCTGAGTATCACAAAAACTACGGCCTCACCAATGAGCGCGTGGAAATCCTGCGGGAGCGCGGCCTTCACCTCATGCATCCGGGGCCGGTGAATCGCGGTGTCGAGATCACCGACACCGGCATGAACTACGAGAAGAGCCTGATCAATCAGCAAGTCGAAAACGGCATCGCTGTGCGCATGAGCGTGCTCTACTGGTTGAGGCCGGGAGCTGGCCTCCTGAGTCCTGCGCGGCTTCAGACATCCTGACACGCTCTCCAGCACCATTTCACTGATCTGGAAACCCCGTGATCCCCATTCTTCTAATTCTCTTGTCTCCATTCTCCTGTCTTCACTGCATCGGAATTTAGACAGGAGAATTTAGACAGGAGAATTGGGTGCACTCGTTTTCCTCAGACATCAGGATGTCTGGGCTTAGTTTCCAGCGGCTTCTCGGAGCTGGAGTTGTTTCTCCTGGCCCAGGTTCTTCATCATTGTCGCTGGCCATTCCCACGCGGCTTTATCTTTGGCAAAGATCACCACCTTGCCGCGAGCTGCGGCCATGGCTGTCGCTTGTGGGATGTCGAGAGTCTGCAGCACATTGAGCAAAGCAGGGCCTACGAGCATCGGGTCTCCCTTAACCGTGCCATTGTGTGTGAGCGGCATGTCATGCAGATCAAGCCGCTTGATGCCATCTTCATAGAGCGAAGCATAGAGCGCATCCACCGCCATGTCGCGGTGCGCCGAGATCCAAAGGGGGACCTCCTCCAGACCAGGAATCGCCCGAAGCGTCTGCACACCACGACGGATATCCCAAACGCGCATTCCATCCAGCGTCTGCCCCAGCAGGTAAAAGCGACGCAACCGCTGCGTCTGTGCTTTCTCACTACCAGACCATGC
>JANOBP010000060.1:0-3097 GCA_031411715.1 Verrucomicrobiaceae bacterium
CGAAAGGCTGATCACGCCGTGCAGCGTCACGCGCAAGCAAAGTCATATTGAGCACTGTGGTGATGAGAAGAATGCCGTGCCAGATGAGCAGGAAGGCGCGATTTGAAAAGGCGGCCTCACCATTTGTCTGCACGGCATGCCACACAGGCCATGCGGTCACGGTGAGTGCCAGTGCGCCTCCAATGAGTGCGGCTGGAGCTGAGATGCTGCGGTAAATGTGCGCTCGCTCCATGAGGGAACGAATGATGCGGAGATGCTCCAGGGCGGCTTGCGATTGGCTCATGTGGTTTACTTTGCGCGACAAAGCTAGTGGTGCAAGCAAAACTTTGTGGGGCAAAGTGAAGCGTATCTTTGCTGGTTTTTTCGTTATAATGACTATAAATTGGTGTTGATGAGTTTTTTCCCATTCGCAGCCCAATTTACGACACGCGGCCTTTGCCGCGTGGGATTGCTGTGGATGGCCATGACTCACGCGCAAGCCGCAGACCCGACTGCGGAGCAGCAATATTGGCTTGAGATCACCAATCGCTTCCGACTCGATCCGCAGGCCGAATTGGCCAAGTTGGTGAACTTTTCTGATCCAGGTGTGTGGGCACCAGTGAAGTCGAATGACCCTCATGTGGCCTACGCGCTCAATTCTTTCGGCACGAGCGCGGAGGACCTTGCTGCGCAATGGACCACGTTGACAGCGGTACCTGCGCTGGCTTGGAACAATAGTCTCGCTGCATCTTCCGTGACCTACTCTGACCTGATGGTGACGATGGATCAGCAGTCGCACACGCTTGATGGTTTGACCATCCAGCAACGCATCAGCAGCGGCTACGGCAACAATTGGCTCAAGGTCGGGGAAAATCTTTTTGCCGCTACGCAAAACGTCATACACGGACAAGCGGCCTTCGTGATTGACTGGGGAGACGGTAATGGTGCCTTGGCAGGCTTCGGTAACGGGATTCAAAACCCTGCAGGGCATCGCCTAGCCCTGCTGGATCGCGAGTTCAAAGAAATGGGCATCGGTTTCCAAAGCACGCTCATTCCGGGCACAAACACCAACGCAACAGGGCCCATCGTGACGACGGAGCATCTAGGTAGCCATTACAGAACCGACGGAGGTTCCTATTATTCGGATGCCATCCTCACAGGCTCAATATATCAGGACACCATCTCAGCGGACGCATTTTATACACCTGGTGAAGGACTTGGGGGTGTTGCCATCCAAGTTTACAACGACGCCACAAACGCTCTTGTCGCCTCAGGGGTGTCCAATAGTGCGGGCGGCTATCATATCACGCTCACCGGCTTAAGCGAAGGTGTCGTCTATCGCGCTGAGGCCGCCGCTACTGGAGTGGCTGCGCAGATCTTCACGCTTAATATGAGAATCGTGAACTACGGCGCGGATGTAAATGTGTATGATAATGTGTATGCCTCATTCCAGGCCGTGCCGGAGCCTGGGAGTGCTTTTCTTTGCCTGATTGCCGCCACATTTTGCCTCGTGATCAGGCAGCGAAAAAAACGGTGACTTCCGCCATGCTCCGACTCATCACGCTAATACTCCTCTTTGCCACACATGCTGCCGCGCAGGGTCTCAGCCTGCAAATCCGCACGATCATCGATGAATACGAGAACTCCGTCCGTGCGAACACGATGAAGATCATCCAGGCCAAGAGCGAGGCCGAGAAGGATCAATACCGCGCCACGATTCCCAGTGGTGCACCTTGTGCCGCAAAGCTCATGGCGCTGGTCAAGACGAACGCGGAAAACCCAGAGGTTGTGAAAGGCGTGACTTGGTTGGCCATCAATGCAGCCAGCTTTCCCGAGGGTGAGGAGGCACTTAGCCTTCTTGGTAAGAAGTATGCAGGTCACGCAGGCATCGCGGAGACCGTGAAGCAACTCGAGTATCGTGGCATGCTGGCCGAACCCATGCTCACGGCCGTGCTGGAAAAAAATAACCATCGCGAGGAAAAGGCCGCCGCGCTGTATGCTCTTGGTGCCATTCATTTCAAATTCTTCGACACGACGACTGACCCCGTTGCCGCTGCGGCCTCCAAAACCAAAGCGCTCGACTTTTTTCAACGGCTAAGCGCCAGTTACTCCGACGTCATCGTCCAGGGCTTCAAACTGGCCGACGCCGCCGGAAAAATGCTCTTCGAGATTTCCAATCTACAGCCAGGCTGCGAAGCGCCAGAGCTCGAGGGCAAGGACGCTGCTGGAGAGGCATTCAAGCTGAGCGATTACCGTGGGAAGCACATCATCGTGATGTTTTGGGGCGGTTGGTGCCATGCCTGTCATGGCATGTTGCCTCTCATGAATCAAACGGCCCTGCGCTTCAAAGAGAAGCCTGTCGTCGTCCTCGGCGTGAACACCGACGTCGAACCAGAAGCACAAAAAGCACTCGCCACCTATCAAGTGTCCTTCCGTAACTGGCTCGACAACACCAGCAGTGGCCCCAACACCAGTCTCTATGCGCCACGCAGCTTTCCCACACTCTATCTATTCTCCCCGAAAGGCATCATCTTGCTCAAAAATGCATCCCTTGATGCCATAACTGCCCGTATCGATGCAGATCTCTCAGGGAGCTAATCCTCCTTGAACATCTTTGACAGATGATAATGCCCAAGATTGCTCCGTGCACATTCGTTAGGCTTTAACAACCCTGACACTTAATGCGCCCATTTTTTCTCGCCACCATCGGTATACTTGGCCTTGAGCCGTCACTTCTGGCCCAAACCCCAAGTCCTATTCCTGCGTCTGAATCTGCGCCATCACCTGAGATGGTTCAGATTCTCCAGAAGCTAGCTTCTGCAAAGACCTCCTTTGACGCAAAGAAAAAGGAGGTCGCCGGTACTGCTTACGCCCGCTACACCACAGGTGCGCAGAGTGAAGCGAATGCTGCATCACTTTACCTGACCTGTCTGCAAATGGTACAAGGCCGCGTGCCCGACCTTGATGGTGTGACTAAGCAAGATGTCCGTGACCAACAAGATCGCATGAAGGCAGTCTCAGAGCACAATATAGATGTGCCTGGCCGTGCCGCGCTCCTTCAGCTCCAACTTCAGTTTCTGGTTTTCACCATGGATGCGCCCGCGACCAAGGAGCGCAG
>JANOBP010000061.1:0-15337 GCA_031411715.1 Verrucomicrobiaceae bacterium
CACATGATCGTCCGCGAAGGTCTGCGGGCACTGCTGAAACTGGAGACTGACATTGAAGTCATCGGCGAGGCAGAGAATGGCCGTCAAGCCGTCGAACTCGTGGCCAAGCTGCGCCCTCGGGTCGTGGTCATGGACATCGCCATGCCGTTGCTCAATGGCATGGAAGCCACGAGGCAGATCCTGCACTCATTTCCAGACACCAAGATCCTCATCCTGTCTGCGCACAGTGATGACGCCTACGTCGCGCTGGTCATGGCCATCGGTGCCGCAGGCTATCTCATTAAGCAAACCGCCTCTCATGTGCTACCAGAGGCGATCCGTATGGTGGACCAGGGAAAAACATGCTTCAGCCCCACCATTTCCAAGCGCCGCAATCATCATAAGCAGAAATCACATGAGCGTGGCGACCTGATTCTGAAGAAAGATGCGGTTGCGCTGAGTTCACGCGAGATGGAGGTGCTCCAACTCATCGCCGAAGGCAAAGCGAACAAAGAATCCGCGGATGAACTGCACATCAGCGTCAAGACCATCGAAAAACACCGCCAGAGCCTCATGGACAAGCTCAACATCCACGACACCGCCGGTCTCACCCGCCACGCCATCGCCACCGGCATCATCGAGAGCAGCGTGCAGGTGACGATTGTCTGACGATCCACATAGCCCCGGTGGATGAGATCTTGCAGATTGTTGGGACATCAGGTTACAGTGTGAGGAAACTCCACCACCGATGCCGGCATCACTCAACCATGAAAGCACCTGCCGCCGCAGGTTAAGCCGTCGGCTGCACCGGCAGTTGCGCCGCCTCACGCTGTGGCCGCTGACGGTGATCGGTGTGCTGTGCCTCGTGCTCATCGGGTTAATCGCCTACCTGTTCCACTCCGCACAACGGGTGGACCACACCAACGAGGTGCTCGCCAAAATCTCGCGCGTGGGAAAGCTGGCCGTTGACCTGGAAAGCGGCGTGCGCGGCTACCGCATCACCGGCGACGCCGTTTTTCTCGAACCATTCGAGCG
The DNA here is from genome assembly GCA_031411715.1 of Verrucomicrobiaceae bacterium. Lineage (GTDB taxonomy): Bacteria > Verrucomicrobiota > Verrucomicrobiia > Verrucomicrobiales > Verrucomicrobiaceae > Prosthecobacter. The sequence goes on from JANOBP010000061.1 coordinate 1,015, forward strand.
CGCCAGCGCTGCTTTGCCTGCGGAGCTTGATGCTTTGGGATCGCTCGTGCGGGATGATCCTTCCCAGCTCACGGAACTGCAAAACCTGCGCGATGCACTCCGCGCCTGGAACGAGTCCGCCGCGAACATGCGTGAGCGCACCACCACAAAACTGCCGATCGACGTGCCACTCCAACTTAGCGGAAAGACGCTCATGGATGCGGTGCGCGCGCGCCTAGACGTGATGGAGGCGGATGAGCATGCCTTGCTAAGCGAGCGTTCCCGCGATCTCGCGCGGGTGCGGATGTTCATCATGCCGGCCGTTCTTCTCGCAGGACTGATATTCGCGCCGCTGCTGATCATCTCCATCCGGCGCACGCTGGCGCATCTGGACGCCGGCTACCGCGCCGCCTGGGATGAGACCGACCGCGAGCGCGAGAGGCTGGACGTCACCCTCTCCAGCATTGGTGATGCGGTCATCTCCGCGGACACGGCGGGCACCGTCACCTACCTCAATCCGGTGGCCGTGGCGCTCACCGGCTGGTCTGCGGAGGAGGCGTGCAGCAAACCCGTCGAGACGGTCTTCAACATCATCAATGAAACCACCCGTGAGACGGTGGAAAGCCCCGTCACCAAAGCCCTGCGCGCGGGAACTATCGTCGGCCTGGCCAATCACACGCTCCTGCTGGCCAGGGACGGGCGCGAGATTCCCATCGCCGACAGCGTGGCTCCGATTCGCGACCATGCCGGGCTGATCACGGGCGTGGTGATGGTGTTCCGCGACCAGACCAAGGTGCGCGAGGCCGAGCAAGAAGTGACGGAGAAGACGAGGCTGCTAGATCTCACCACTGACGCCATCCTTGTCCGCGATGTGGAGGGCCGCATCGTGTATTGGAATGACGGCGCGGAGAAACTCTACGGCTGGTCGCGTGAGGAAGCCCTCGGAAAACGCAGCCACGATTTGCTGAAGACGGAGTGTCCAAAACCCTTCGAGGAAATCACCGAGGAGCTTTACCGGACCAATCATTGGATGGGCGAGTTCGTGCATACCACGCGTGATGGTCGGCGCATCACCGTTCTCGCCCGCAAGGTCCTCGACCGGGACAGCCGGGGAAACCCGGACGCAGTTCTCCAAACCCTCACCGACATCACGGGGCGCAAGCTTCAGGAAGAAGCGCTCTCCAGGCTCGCGGCCATTGTCGAATCCTCGAATGACGCCATCGTCAGCATGGATCTTAACGGCATCATCACCAGTTGGAATGCCAGCGCTGAGCGGATGTTTGGCTACACGGCCCAGGAAGCGGTCCGCCAACCCGTCACCTTGCTGATTCCACTCGACCATGCCGATGAAGAGCGACGCATTCTGGCGCGCATCCGTGACGGAGAGCGCACCGCACAATTTGAAACCGTCCGCCGCCGCAAAGACGGAACGTTGTTTGACGTTTCGCTGACCGTTTCCCCGATCATGGATGCACAGGGCCGGGTGGTGGGCGCATCAAAAATCGTCCGCGACATCACCGAACGCAAACGGGCGGAGGATGAGCTGCTCCGCAGTGAGGCCCTGTACCGTGCCATCGGGGAGAGCATCAAGTACGGCATCTGGATCTGCGATGCAGACGGCCGCAACACCTACGCCAGCAAGAGCTTCCTCAAACTCATCGGCATGACCCAGGAACAGTGCGCCGACCTCGGCTGGGGCGAAGTGCTGCACCCGGACGACGCTGCGGGCGCCATCGCAGCCTGGCAGGAATGCGTGCGCACCGGCGCAATGTGGGACAAGGAGCACCGCTTCCGCGGAGTGGACGGCCAATGGCACCCGGTCCTGGCACGCGGCATGGCCGTGGAGGATGAGAGCGGGCAGATCATCTGCTGGGCTGGCATCAATCTGGACATCAGCCAGCTCAAGAAAGCTGAGGCGGCAGTGCGCGAGAGCGAGGAGCGCTTCCGCACCATGGCCAACTCCATATCGCAACTGGCATGGACCGCCCGGCCCGACGGCCACATCTTCTGGTACAACCAGCGCTGGTACGACTACACCGGCGCGACACCCGAAGAAATGGAGGGCTGGGGCTGGCAGAACGTCCTGGATGCGGCCGTGCTGCCGGAGGTTCTTGAGAGCTGGAAGGCTTCCATCGCGACGGGTGATGTATTCGAGATGACCTTCCCACTGCGCGGTGCCGACGGTGTTTTCCGGCCCTTCCTCACACGGGCGATCCCACTGAAGAACGAAGCCGGACAGGTGACGCAATGGTTCGGGACCAACACGGACGTCGATGAACTCAAGCGCGCCGACGAGGCGGTGCGTGCCGCCGGAGAGCGCTTCCGGTTCATGGCCGAGGCCATGCCGCAGAAAATCTGCACCACCAAACCCGATGGCGCGCTGGAATACCTCAACGCGCGCTGGCACGAATACCTCGGCCCGGCGATGGAGAAGCTCCAGAAGCTGGGATGGCAAGCCGTCATTCATCCTGACGATGTGGAGGAAACCCTCAAGCGCTGGCGGGCATGTCTCGATAACGGTCAAAACCTGGAGTTGGAGCACCGCGTCCGGGACCATGAAGGCAAGTATCGCTGGCACCTGACCCGCTCCCAGCCGCTGCGCGATGGGGAGGGAAAAATCACGATGTGGATCAGCACCAACACCGACATCGACGACATGATGCAGGCGCAGGAGGAACTCATCGAAGCCGAGCAGCAACTGGCCGACCGCGCCGTCCAGCTCGAAGCGCTCGTCGCGGAGCGGACCGTCAAGCTCAGCTCGGCCAATGCACAGTTGCTGGTGGCGGCCGAAGAACGCAAACGCCTGGAAGCCGAGATCGCCTATGCCGTGGAGTACGAGCGCGCACGGCTCGGGCAGGAACTGCACGACGGGCTGGTGCAGGAGATGGTCGGTGTGGGGATGCTGTTACACGTGCTGGAGCGGCAGATGAAGAAGCCCGCGCCGGAGTTCGCCACGGAGGCAGGGAGACTCGGCATGATGATCGAAAAGGCGCAGGAGAACGCCCGGGATTTGGCGAAGAATTTTTATCCCGTGGAACTCGAGCAATACGGGCTGCACGTCGCGCTGAAAGGCCTCGCGCAGCGCGCGCAGGCGCAACATGGCATCCGCTGCACGTTGGAGACGGATGAACATTCCACAACGAAGTTGAGCGGGGCGAGCGCGGTGCAGTTGTTCCGCATCGCCCAAGAGGCCGTGCAAAATGCCGCCAAGCATTCCAAGGCGAGCCACATCGTCATCAGCCTGCACCAAGAGAATGGCGCATGGTTGCTCACAGTGAAAGATGACGGCATCGGACTGCCCGCCAACGCCCAGCCGACCAAAGGCATGGGCCAGCGCATCCTGCAATATCGCGCCCGCATCATCCAAGGCACGCTGACCGTGCGCAATAATCCTGATCGCGGCGGCGTGCTGGTTTCCTGCGCCGTGCCTGCGATGGTGAATGACGTGGAGCAGATTTTTGGAAAAAATCGTGACAGATTTTCGGATTCTTGATAAAACCGCCGAATATCTGCCCAACCAACCCTGGGCAGTGGGCCGCAGATGATTCTTTTGCATTCTTCCCTCCCGCGAGCAGGCGTACCCGCCACCCGCCCGGAAGTGCCGTCTCTGGTGGGGGTAGCCGGACACCCCACATCGGTGCGCCCCATCTGCGAGGACCTCTCAAGCTGCCGCGTTTTGGCCAGCAGCAGCACGTGCAGGGAATCGAAATACCGTGTTTTGGCCAGCAGCAGCACGTGCAGGGCATCGAAACACCGTGTTTTGGCCAGCAGCAGCACATGCAGGGCATCGAAACACCGCGTTTTGGCCAGCAGCAGCACGTGCGGGGCATCGAAACACCGTGTTTTGGCCAGCAGCAGCACATGCAGGGCATCGAAATACGGTGTTTTGGCCAGCAGCAGCACGTGCGGGGCACTGCGGGACCATAGTTTCCAGAAAACTGCCTGCGTGGTGCTGGCGGCCCTGCGTCATTCCGCCTTCGTCAGTCGTCAATCCTCACTCAGTCATGAGAGTCCTGCGCTTTGATTCGGGAGAAACTTGGGATAATCCCAATTCTAGATGGGGAAATCCCTCATATATCTTAGAGCCCAATGATCCCGGCTACTTGGATCCGAATCCCTCTCCAGCAACGTCATCCCCAACCTACAACACCATGAGCAACAACGAAATACCAAGACCCGAGCGCCCCCTGCTGGCGCGCGCTGAAGACTGTGCGGACGGCTGCACGGCCCTGCAAGACACCATTCCCCTCAAGCTCGTGCGCGAGGGCGACATCCGCCTCATCCTCACCAGCCTGAAAGGCGACTCCACGGCCAGCCCGCCCGTGGTGGGCCTGATCTACCAGTTCAATCAGAAGGATCAGGCCCTGGGTGCCGCTCTCACGGAGCGCAAAAACAAGGACCTGGAGTGCAAGGACTACCTCACCGTGGTGCGTGTCTCTCTGGCTGCCATCCTGGGCAGCGACCCCTCCGATGAGTGGGCGCTGGCGGGCTTCACCCATGCCCCTGAATCCAACTCCAATGCCGTGCCCAGAACGCAGGAAGGCCGACTCCAGTGCCTGGCTGCGCTGGCGGTGTACCTCACCCAGCACCCCACTTATGAGGTGCCTGCGGGCGGCCCGCGCGCAGAAGTGACCGCCGCACGCGCCCAGGCCCTGCACAATCAGCTCAGCACCTGCCGCGCTGCCGTCAACCAGGCCAGCAAGGACCAGGATGACGCGCTCAAGGCCAAAAGAGCCGCCCTCCAGAGCCTGCGGCGCATCCTCATCGCCCTGGTGGATGAGTTGCAACTGCGCCTGCCGGACGACGACGCACGCTGGGAGGTCTTTGGCCTGAACATCCCGGCCAATCCACGCGCGCCCGAGCCCGCCACCGACCTTACCCTCACCAGCGCCGGTCTGAACCGCGCCGCCGCCGAGTGGGAGCCAGGCACCCGCAGTGACGATGACCTGATCCTCATCCAGATCGTGGGCGTGGACGCCGAATACCGCGAGTACGGCAAGAGCGGCGGCGACGGCGAGGAAATCCTCAAGAACCTGCCCAGCGGTGCCACCGTGAAGATCAAAATCATCGCCCTCAACGGCAGCCTGCGTGCGCCTGATGGGCCGGAGGCGCAGATCGTGATCATTTAGCCGTAGCCGTGCAGTCGGCAGGTCTTTCCCAGGCAAACACAAACACCTGTGATGCTGTCGCGCGCGCCAGCGTTCTGGAGTGGGCCGGGCCTCCGGCGCTTTCGAGTGTCGCACGGCCTGCGGAAAGCTCCAGAGGGCTGGAGCAGTCCAAAACGCTGCCGCGCTCTCGTGAACCCAACTGCACGGTTACGGTTTAGGCTGCCGCAACTCCACATTGCGTATGAGGAGGAGGTGATGACCATGGTGGGAGCGCGCATGCTCCAGGCCCCAAGCTGCCAACGCCTCAAAAGTAGGATTTCACCCCATCGCAAATAGTGAGCGGCGTTGGAATAATCGCGGTCCGATGAAAACCAAAACAAACGCTCCAGCCATCAAGATTTCCCCACGCGGAAACGGATCTCAAAGCTCCAAAACCACCCCGATCAAAAAGAACGGGAAAACGGCCCTTTCCTCACCACCTGATACCCACGCGCCGCAGGACCACGCTCAGCAGCCTGCAAGTCTCACCGCCGAAGAAATTGCTGGCAGGGCCTACCTTCGTTATCAAAACCGCGCTGCTGCGGACGGAGATCATCTGGCGGACTGGTTTCATGCTGAAGCGGAACTCGCAGCTGAAAGCGTCAAGGCTTGAGGCTGCCGGAGCTGCACCGACCCACCCCAAACAACCCCCATGAGCTCCCTCGGCCCCAACCACAATTGCCCGCTCAACTGTGCCTATCGCAATGGCCCTATGTGTGTGTGCAATCTGGTCGCAGTTTCAGGCGATCATTCACCCATTTCCCTCGGCCTGCGCATTGGTCTCAACCACGTCTATAAAAACGCCGTCATGCCACCGTGCGTGCATGGCGATGTGGGCTCGGCGTATTGGTCCGTGCATTCACGCGATACGACAGCGCATTTGTCGCACGCCATGGCTTGATGGGTGGTCATCATCTTATAGCCCCACGCCAACCGCGACACCCACCTCAAGGTTCATGAAAGATACGCCCTGTGATCCAGCCCGCTGCGTCATCGCCATGGCGGCCTCAGCCGGTGGCTTGCAGGCGTTGTCCGTCATCCTGGGCGGACTGCCAGCCGATTTTCCGGCCGCCATTGCCATCGTGATGCATCTGTCCCCCACCCATAAGAGTCTCCTGGCTGAGATATTAACCAGCCGCTCGCTCTTGGAGGTCAGGGAAGCTAAAACCGGCGACATCCTCTGCCATTCGAGTGTTTTTGTCGCCCCGCCCAATCAGCACATGTCTGTGGTCAAAGGCGGCCGCATTGAGCTGTCTTCCTCCACGGCGGAGAAGGTTCATTTTGCCCGGCCTTCTGCTGAACCGCTGTTTGCCACGGTGGCGGCGGTTTATAAAGAACATGCCGTCGCTGTCGTCCTCACCGGTGGCGACGGTGATGGCTCATTCGGCGTGCAGATCATCAAGGACAACGGCGGCATGGTCATCGCACAAAATCGGCCCACATCACAAGATTTCAGCATGCCGGAGACTTCGATCAAAACGGGTGACGTCGATTTCGTTCTGCCGCTTGACGAGATCGCCCCCATGTTAATCGAACTGGTAGGCGTAAGCAGCGTGTGAGTGGGTATTACACCCCATGGTTCTCACGGGCAGATTTGGCACCTTGGCCACCCATGAATTCCAAGGAAGATTTAGCCGCCAAGAACCGAGAGTCAGGTGCCGCCTTGGTTGCCTCCGAGATCCGTTACCGTCGGTTGTTTGAAGCCGCGCGCGATGGCATTTTGATCCTGGATGTCGCTACCGGTCGGATCACGGATGTGAATCCCTTTCTGACCGAGCTGCTAGGCTTTTCACATGAGGAGATGGTTGGCCAAACCGTTGGTGAAATGAGTCCCTTCAAAGACATCGAGTCCAATCAAGCCATGCTGGAGCGGCTGCAGGAGCATGGCTATGTCCGCTACGAAAACCTGCCTCTGGAAACACGGGGCGGACGCTTCGTTGCGGTGGAGTTTGTTAGCAACGTCTATCAGGCGGGTGAAGAGAAGGTGATTCAGTGCAACATCCGCGACATCACGGAGCGCAAGCACGCCGAGGATGAAATCCGGCGGCTCAATGCGGACTTGGAAAAGCGCGTCACGGAACGCACTGCTGAATTGCAAGCTTCGAACCGTGAGCTGGAAGCTTTCAGCTACTCCATTTCTCATGATCTACGCGCGCCGCTCCGCCATATCATGGGATTTGTGCAACTGCTGCAGGATGACGCTGGGCCGTCTCTAACAGAAAGTAGCCTCCGGCATCTGAGCACCGTTTCACAGGCCGCAAAACGTATGGGTGCCCTGATTGATGACCTGCTGGCTTTTTCCCGCATGGGACAGGCGGGAATGCAAAAACAGGAGTGCAACCTCGACGATCTGGTCAACGACACGCTCAAAGATTTTCACAAGGAAACAACCAAGCGGAACATCGAGTGGCTGATCCATCCCTTGCCGACGGTGTGGGGCGATCCTGCACTGCTGCGTATGGCGCTGGTCAATCTGATCTCCAATGCCGTGAAATTCACCAGTGAATGTGCTGAAACTCATATCGAGATCGGCGGCAGTGGTGTTGGTGAGGCTGAAACGGTGATCTACGTCCGCGACAACGGTGCTGGTTTCGATCCGCGTTACGCCACCAAGCTCTTTGGTGTGTTTCAACGTCTGCACAGTCAGGAAAAGTTTGAGGGTACGGGCATCGGCCTGGCCAACGTCAAGCGCATCATCAACCGCCACGGCGGACGAGTGTGGGCGGATGGCGTGGTGGATGGTGGCGCGACTTTTTACTTCTCCATTCCCAACCAACACAGCTCCAAATGACTCCGCCCTATTCCGAAAATAACAATCTCAGGCACATCCTGCTAGTCGATGACGACCTCCAGGATGTACAGCTCATGCTAGCCGCGCTAGAGCAACATCATCTGGCTGACCGGGTGTTTGTGGTTAACGACGGTGCCGAGGCTTTGGACTATCTTTACTGCCGCGGTGCATTTCAACACCGCGCCCGCGGGAATCCCGTCCTTGTGTTGCTCGATCTCAAAATGCCGAAAATTGACGGACTGGAAGTGTTAAAGACCATCAAGGCAGATGTGCTACTGAAGACCATCCCAGTCGTGGTGCTATCCTCCTCAGGCGAAACCTCAGATTTGAACGAGTGCTATCGGCATGGAGTGAATGGTTATGTGGTGAAGGCCGTGGATTATGACGGGTTCATGACTTCTGTCCGGCAGATCGGGGCTTTCTGGGTGAAACTCAACGAGCCACCGCCGCAACATGAAAAGGCGGCTGCTGCGCTGCCAGATGGTGCAGCCAATTTCCCTCGGAAAGAAAAAGACCATTCATGAATACTCCGCTTCACCTCCTGCACCTTGAAGACAATCCCGCTGATGCCACGCTCATCGAGCGCACCCTGCAAGTCGGGGGCATCGTCTGTGCGATCACCTGCGTGCATAACCGCGAAGAGTTTGTGGCGGCGCTCGAACGCGGCGGCTTTGATCTGGTTCTGTCGGATTACACGCTGCCCGCCTTCGACGGACTGGCCGCCATCGCCATCGTGCGTGCCAGATGGCCCGATCTGCCGGTCATTCTTATCTCTGGGACGGTGGGCGAGGATTTCGCCATCGAATCGCTCAAAAGCGGCGCGACGGACTATGTCATGAAGTCACGCCTCACCCGGCTCGTCCCGGCAGTGGTCCGCGCCATGCGGGAGGTCAAAGAACGCGCTGAATGCCGGCAGTTGGAGGCGCAGTTCATTGAAGCGCAAAAGATGGAGGTGATCGGCCAGCTCGCTGCCGGTGTGGCGCATGACTTCAACAACATCCTCGGTGTCATCATGGGCTACAGCGACATCATGCTGATGAAACTCGGCCCCGCTGATCCCCTGCGCCATCATGTCGGTGAAATCCGGCGCGCGTCAGAGCGTGCCGCCGGGCTGACGCTGCAACTGCTCGTGTTCGGCCGCAAACAAACGGTGCAGCCCGTCGTGCTCGACCTCAATGTCGTGCTGCGGGATCTGGAGCAAATGCTGCAACGTCTCATCGACGAGAACATCGAAATGATGATCGTGCCAGGGCTGCAACCCGGCCGCATCATGGCCGACCCCGGCTACGTCGGGCAGGTGCTGATGAACCTGGTCGTCAACGCCCGTGATGCCATGCCCAACGGCGGCAAGCTCACCGTCGCTACCAGCAGGGTCAAGCTCGATGAAAACTACACCCGCGAACATCCAGGCACCATTCCAGGCGACTACATGATGCTCAGTGTCAGTGACACCGGGACCGGCATGACCGACGAAGTTAAAGCGCGTTTGTTTGAGGCGTTTTTCACCACGAAACCGGCGGGCAAAGGCACCGGCCTCGGCCTGGCGACGTGTCAGACCATCGTCCAGCAATCCGGCGGCCACATCGGCGTTTACAGCGAGCTTGGCAAAGGCACGATGTTCCACATTTATTTCCCGTGCGTCGAACAACCGCTCGAGGTCACGGCCAAACCGGTTCAGAGCGGGCCGCTGCCACGCGGCACTGAAACCCTGCTGGTGGTGGAGGATGATCCCGCCGTGCGGCATCTGGCCACAGAAGTATTGCAAACCCAAGGCTACGTCGTCTTGCCCGCCATCAACGGCCAGGATGGCCTCAACTTGGCGCGTGCGCATCAAGGACCGCCGATCCGTCTGGTGGTCACGGATGTCATCATGCCGCTGATGGGTGGCAAGGTGATGTCGGAATGGCTGAAAATGGCGGACCCGGATCTCAAAATCCTGTTTACCTCCGGCTACACCGATGACGCCATCGCCCAGCACGGCGTGCTGGATGCCGACGTTGAATTTCTGCCCAAACCCTACACGCCTGCCACCCTGACCCGCAAGGTGCGCGAGCTGCTGGACGCCGCCAGATGAAAAAAAATCCTCTATTACTGCTCGCCTCAATCTGGCTGGCGGCGGTCAGCACCGGGACGGGTGTTTTGCTGGTGTATGATCACAATCCAGGCCAGGCGACCGCTGTCCCGTGCGACTGGCCGGTGCATAGCAGCATCCTGCATGCCCCTGGCCGGCCGACACTCGTCATGTTTGCGCACCCGAAGTGCCCCTGCACGCGGGCGAGCATCGGGGAACTGGCCGTGCTGCTGGCGCAGTGTCAGAACCAGGTGACCGCCAACGTGGTATTTTTTCAACCCAAAGGCAGCGCGGCAGACTGGCCGCACACGGACTTATGGCGGAGTGCAGAGGCAATTCAGGGCGTGAAGACGCAAGCCGACGAAGATGGCCAGGAGGCGCGGCGCTTTCAAGTAATGACCTCGGGTCATGTGGTCCTCTATGATGCGCATGGCCAATGGCTTTTCAGTGGCGGCATCACCTCGGCACGCGGTCACGCCGGTGACAACGCCGGGCGTGACGCCATCAGGCAACAGCTCGATCATGCCCTGGCAGCCGGAACGGCAGGCCCCGTATTTGGCTGCCCGCTGCTCAATCCAACACCTGCTTGCAGGGCCAGGGACACCACATGCGCCCGTTGACTCCCAGCTTGAATGCGGACGTTCCCGTGCAGCAGCGGACGGCCGTCTTGTTGCGAGAACAACAGAAGGAAAATCACCAGCAGACAGACCGCCGGTTTGCCTTGTTGATGGCACTGCAGTGGCTGGCCGGAATTGCGGCGGCATTGTGGCTTTCCCCAAAGTCCTGGGCGGGATCCTACAGCAACATTCATGTCCATGTGTGGGCGGCGCTGTTGTTAGGCGGCGTGATCACCGGCCTGCCTGTGTTTTTGGCGCTGCTGTATCCGGGAACGGTGCTAACCCGTCATGTGATCGCGGTGGGACAGATGCTGACCTCCGGTTTGCTGGTGCATCTCTCTGGCGGACGCATTGAAACGCACTTCCACTATTTTGGTTCGCTGGCCTTCCTGGCCTTTTACCGTGACTGGCGGGTGCTGCTGACCGCGACAGTGGTAGCGACGGCGGATCACTTCGTGCGCGGCATGTTCTGGCCACAGTCCATTTTTGGCGTGCTGACCTCAAGCTCGTGGCGCTGGCTGGAGCATGCGGGATGGGTGTTGTTCGAGGATGTTTTTCTGGTGCTAGCCGTGCGCCAAAATCTGCAGGAAATGCTGGGCGTAGCCGAGCGGCAGGCCCGGCTGGAGGCCGTCAATGTCACCATCGAGCAGCGAGTGGATGAGCGTACCAGCGAACTGAAACAAGAAATCGCCGAACGCAAGCGCGCCGAAGAATCGTTGCGGCTGCTCAGCTCCGCCGTGGAGCAGTCCAAAGAGGCGATTATGATCACCGACGCGGAACTTGATCTGCCAGGACCCAAGATCATCTTCGTCAATCCTGCGTTCATGCAGATGACCGGCTACACGGCGGCGGAAGTCATCGGCAGGACGCCCCGCATGCTGCAAGGCCCGCGTACGGACCGGGCCGTGCTGAACCGGCTGCGGTACGACCTCGAACAGGGCGAGATGTTTGCCGGTGAGACTGTCAACTACCGCAAAGACGGCACGGAATTCGATCTGGAGTGGCAGATCGCGCCCATGCGGAATGCCAGTGGAGCCATTACGCACTTTGTGGCCGTTGAACGCGACATCACCGGGCGCAAACGGCTGGAGGCGCAGTTGCTGCAGTCGCAGAAGATGGAAACTGTCGGCAAACTGGCGGGCGGCGTGGCGCATGAATTCAACAGCATCCTCACGGCCATCATCGGCCAGAGCGAGCTATTGATCGGCGATCTTCCCACCGGCGGCACGCTGGCAAAAAACGCGGCTGAGATCAGCAAGGCCGCCGGTCGTGCTGCCGTGCTGACGCGACAGCTTCTGGCGTACGGTCGCAAGCAATTGCTGCAGCCGGAAGCTCTTGATCTCAACCGCGTCATCACCGGCATGGCGGGCATGTTTCATCATCTCTTGGGCAGTGCGGTGAGCACGCAGATCATTCCCGCCCCCGGTCTGCATGCTGTGCTGGCAGACGCCGGCCAGATGGAGCAGGTGATCATGAACATGGTCATCAACGCGCGTGATGCCATGCCCGGCGGCGGCAAACTCACGCTGGAAACGGCCAACGTCACGATGGACCAGGCGTACGTCAGCCAGTTTCCTGAATCGGAAATGTCGGCCGGTGACTATGTGATGCTGGCGATCACGGACAATGGCACCGGCATGAGCGCCGCCGTCAAAGCCCGTGTGTTTGAGCCGTTCTTCACCACCAAGGGCGTGGGTGAGGGCACCGGCCTGGGCTTGTCCTCCTGCTATGGCATCATCAAGCAAAGCGGAGGACACATCAGCGTGTATAGCGAGCTGAATCGCGGCACCACTTTCAAAGTTTACCTGCCGCAGGTGACTGTACAGTCGCAGACGCCACTCCAGCGGCCTGCCCCGCCTGATTTGCCGCGCGGCACGGAAACCATCCTGCTGGTCGAGGATGATCCCGCCTTGCGCGAGATGGCAACGACCTTGCTAAGACGACTGGGCTACACCGTTTGGGCTGCGGCCAATGGCATCGAGGCCATGGCCCTGAAACAGCAACCCGATGTCGGACCCATTGATTTGTTGTTCACCGATGTCGTCATGCCGCACATGAGCGGCATGGAACTGGCGGACCGCGTGCAGGCATTGGAGCCACAGGCGCGGATTCTCTACACCTCCGCCTACACCGCCAACGCCATCGCTCATCAAGGTGTGTTGAAACAAGGTGTGGCGCTGCTGCAAAAGCCGTTCACGCCTGCTGCGCTGGCGCACAAATTGCGCGAAGTGCTGGGACCACCGCACACCGCCTGATCAACCTCTGGCTGCACGCGCAGCACCCTTGGGGTGAACACCCCATGGCATTTGCCCCTGGTGTGGGTGGCGGTTCATGCGCGGCTGGTGGTGTTCGAAACAAAACCCGTCCGCCATGGCCTTGTTTGAGAATTGCTGGTCGCCAGACCGCGTGCTGGCGCTGAACGTCCACCTGCTGCTGCACCCGGAGCTGAGGGTGCAGCATTGGTTCGCACAGCAGGTCGCCAGCATGGGGAGAACACCCCATGGCATGACTGGGAAGGCATCGCCTATCAATCGCGCGATGAAATCAAAGCTCACGCGCACACGAAACAGTCTGCCAGAAAAAACCCGCATAGAAATCGCTGCGCTGCTGCAGGAGCGGCTGTCGGATTCCATCGACCTGATGCTGCAGGCCAAGCAGGCGCACTGGAATGTGAAGGGGCCTAACTTCATCGCGCTGCACGAACTGTTCGACAAAGTGTACATCGACACAGGTGTCTATGTGGATGTCATCGCAGAGCGCATTGTGCAGCTGGGTGGCATCGCGCAGGGCACCATCCGTGTGGCAGCCAAGAAGTCCAGCCTGCCCGAATACCCGCTGGACATCACCAGTTCCAAAAAGCATGTGGCTGAACTTGCTCATGCCATCGCTTTTTATGGCGATCTAATTCGAAAGGCCATCACGCTTTCCTCGGAGCTCAAAGATGCGGATACAGCAGATATTTTCACCCAAGTTTCCCGTGGGGCCGACGCCAATCTCTGGTTCGTGGAAGCACACGAGCAGACGGAGAAATAAAATTCAGACCCGCTCATCTAATGAAAGCACTCGTCTATCATGGCCCCGGTCAGAAAACTCTGGCGGACATGCCCAAGCCCGTCTTGCAGGAGGCCACGGATGCCGTGGTGCGCATCCTTAAGACCACCATCTGCGGAACAGATTTGCACATCCTTAAAGGCGATGTACCGACAGTTAAAGAAGGACGAATCCTCGGCCACGAGGGTGTCGGCGTCATAGAGACGGCCGGAACTAGCGTGGTGCGTTTTCGTCCAGGCGATCGTGTATTGATTTCCTGTATCACCGCTTGCGGTACGTGCGATTCATGTCGGCGTGGCATGTGCTCGCACTGTGAGCATGGCGGCTGGATTCTCGGTAACACAATTGATGGCACGCAAGCCGAGTTTGTCCGCGTCCCACTGGCCGACACGAGCCTTTACCGCATTCCCGACAATGCCGACGAAGAGGCGATAGTCATGCTCAGTGACATTTTGCCCACCGGTTACGAATGCGGTGTGCTGAACGGCTGCGTAAAGCCCGGCGACTCTGTAGCCATCGTCGGCGCAGGTCCTATTGGCCTCGCCGCACTGCTGACAGCGCAATTTTATGCTCCGGGGGACATCATCATGATCGACCAGGATGATCATCGGCTCGATATCGCTAAAAAACTGGGTGCCACCAAGCTCATCAACAACAGCGACGGCAA
>JANOBP010000062.1:0-1165 GCA_031411715.1 Verrucomicrobiaceae bacterium
GGTGGTGCCTGGGGCGGCATCGCCGGCGACGACTGCGGCCACTGGGGCACCTCCGGTGACTGGCTGATACCACAGACTGGTCTTGAAGCTGGGTTTGAGGATGGCTCCGAAGACGATGTTGCCCTGGGCGTCCATGCGCACGGCACCGGTGTAGTTGCTATTGAGAATAGTGAAGCTTTCTCCAGACACGCCGGGTGCGGCGGTGTTTTCCCGGGCCACGACGCTGACGGCGGTGGTGTTCACTCCGATGATGCTGGCGCGCAGCAGCGCGCCGTCGGTGCTGCCGCCTTTGAAGGTGACGGTGAAGGCGGCCTGGCCGGTGCTGGCACCGGTTTTAGCCGTGGCAAAGCAACCGCTGCCGAAGCGACCAAGCAGGACGCCAGTGGGGAGGCCGGGGATCTGGTCGTTTTCGCGGATGAGGATCTGGAAGCCGGTGCCGCCGAGCTCGCTCCACAGGCCGGTGTCGTTGTCCACCGTGGTGGCCGGGGTGCTGGCGGGGTTGGGGGCGAGTTGGGCAAAGAGCGTGACCTGGCCGTCGTCGTTGATGCCAGGGATGAGCGGCAGGTCGCTGAATTTGGCAGCGGTGGCTCCGGTTTCAGGGGCATTGTCACCCGTGCGCGCGAGGCGCTTGAGGGAGGTGCCATCGTGTTTGAAGAAGCCTTTGAAGTTGCTGGTACCGACACCGGGGCCGGTGAACTCTGAGGCGAAGGCGAGGTTGCCGTTCTCGGCGATGAATCCGCTGCGTGTGACGATGCTGAAGTCCAGACCGCTGTCGGCGCCGGTGGGGTCAGGGGCGTTACCGCCAGTGACAACACCTTCTCCGCCTGCAGAGGCGACGGGAGCCGCTGGCTGCGGGAACTCATAGGCACCGATGTCCATCGAGCCGCCGGACACGCGCTTGAATCCGATCCCGCGCTGATCCACGGGGAGCAACTCAGCGGCGTCGAGGTCGCCATCCAGATCAAAGGCGTCCGCAGGGCGCAGCGCCGCATTGGAGGCACCGAGGGCCTGACTGCCGGGAAGGAGCTTGTGCGTGCGTGTCGGGCCGTCGTTCAGCGCGAGCGCTTCGAGCATCGGGTTCGCATTCACCAGGTCACCCGTGGCCGTGAGGAATCCATCTCCGCCGTTGGTGCTCAGGTTGTACCCGAGCGACGTGATCGTGGCG
>JANOBP010000063.1:0-14259 GCA_031411715.1 Verrucomicrobiaceae bacterium
GTTTTGATGTGCTGAAGGCGCTGCGGCGTGAGAGGCCGGGGACGCCCGTGATCATCCTCTCAGCGAGAGGTGAAGAGAATGACCGAGTGCGTGGACTAAAACTGGGCGCGGATGACTACATGGTGAAGCCGTTCAGTGTGCGTGAGTTGCTGGCACGCGTGGAGGCTGTGCTGCGGCGTGCACCTGAACGCCAACCGGTCAGCGAGACGCTGACGCTGGCTGCTGTGGTGGTGGATTTAGGACTTGGAGTGGCACGCTTTGAAAATGGTGAGCACGCTGAACTCTCGGAGCGCGAGCGTGAGGTGCTGAGGTATCTGGCCTTGAATCGCGGGCGCGCGGTGTCGCGTGAGGAACTGCTGATGCGGGTGTGGCACATCGATGGTCGGCAGATGGAGACACGGACGGTGGATATGCATGTGGCCAATCTACGGGGCAAGCTGCGCGACGATGGAGAGGCACCGAAGATGATTTTGACGGTTAGGGGGAAAGGATACCAACTGGCGTGAACGAAGCATGACAAAACCCCTTCATATCTGGATGACATTCCTTGCCTGCTTGGTGCTGCTGTTGGCCGCGATGGGGTGGGTTAGCTGGAATACTTTGGCGCTGGAAGAGGCGCGGGAGAAGGCTGCACAGGATGCGGATGTCCAGGAAAGGGTAAGACTGGCTCTATGGCGATTGGACTTCCAAGCGAGCTCTTTGATGATCCGTGAGAATGCACGGCCACCACATGATTTTCGTGCGTTTTATGCGCAGGAGGGTGTTGTGGGGAAGGATAATGGTCTGATTAAAAAAGGCGATGTCATGGCGGCCTCTCCACTGCTGGCTGAAGCACCTGAACATGTGTTGCTGCATTTCCAAATGGATGCGCACGGTGAGGTGAGGTCTCCACAAGTACCTGAGAATGGCGAGCGTGATGTAGCTTTGACTTTGTTCGTCAACGAGACGGAGGTGAAGCGCAGTGAAGAGCGGCTTAAGTCGTTGCGTGAACTGCTTTCGAAGCCGGCGGCAGTTGAAATGATCAAGCAAGATTGGCGAAGTGCTGGAAGACGTCAGGAGGCGCCAACACCAAGTAAACTCAATCGGCAAATTCTAGCCGAAATGGCGTGTGTGGTGCCGTTTGAGGAGAATGAGAACCTACTGGCACTCAATGATGCGAATACTCCGCGCAATCCCACTTGGGCGGCACAACAAAACGTGACGAGTGTGCCGCAAACCTTGCTGAACAGTAACGAGAACGCGGTGCGGTCCCGTGCGTACAATAACCTGAGTGAGAAGGCGGTGGAGCAGCAGACGATGAAGATGAAAACGCAGGCGATGCCGGTGGATGATGGGAAGCTCCTTGCGGACAAGGCGGCCGCCAAGCCTTCGCTGCAAAGAATGGAGAAAAAATTAGATGAGCAGGCGGCGGCAACAAGTAGCGCGAGTCCAGTCCCGCTACCGGCAGCCGCTTCGAGCGCGGAAAAACCTGCGGCGAGCGTTGCTGCTGCACCTGTCACGGCTGAGGGAAAGCAGATGCCAAGCCTGGCGTTAAATACTCCATTGGCAATGAGGGCAGTTTCTGATGCGGATGCCAGGCGAACAGATCCGGCTGATTCGTTTGCTGCGCTGGCGAAGGAAGGCGTCAAGACAGTGAATGTGGCAGGAAAGAGTTCGCGGCCATTTCAAGGTGTATGGCTGGGGGATCATCTCGTGCTGACACGTGAAGCGTGGGTAGATGGGGTGCGAATGGTGCAAGGCGTGTGGTTGGACTGGCCGACAATGCGTGAGGCTTGGCTGAGGGAGATCACCGATTTGTTTCCACAGGCGGATTTGGAACCAGGGGTGAATGCGAGTGCGGGTGCCAGGCCGATGGATGACCGTTTGCGTTTCGCGGCACTACCGGTGCGGCTGGTGCAGGGACAGATGGCGGTGCCAGCGCTGGCATTTTGGACACCTCTGCGCAAATCGTTGGCGGTGGCACTGAGTTGCGTGTTGCTAGCAGCCGCAGCGGTTGGGCTAGTGCTTTATGGGACTGTGGCGCTGAGTGAGAGGCGTGCTGCCTTTGTATCGGCGGTTACGCATGAGTTGCGCACACCGCTGACGACGTTCCGGCTTTATTCAGAGATGCTGGCGGATGATATGGTGAAGGATGAAGCACAGCGAAAGACGTATCTGGAAACCCTCTCGGGGGAGGCGGGGCGACTCAGCCATCTGGTGGAGAATGTGCTGGCTTATGCACGGCTCGAGCGTGGCAGTGCAAAGGTACGCGCAGAGCGCGTCACGATTGGTGAACTACTAGAGCGAATCCTGCCGCGACTAAAGCAACGTGCGGATGATGGCGGCATGGAGATACGAATGGATGTGAGCGAATCGGATGCGAAAACGCCGCTGCACATCGATGCGGGTGCTGTGGAGCAGATTTTATTCAATCTGGTCGATAATGCGTGCAAATACGCGGCACCTCGTGCGGCAGAGCGAGTCATCCATGTGGAGGCGGATACGCGTGGAAAATTCACGATGCTGCGTGTGCGGGACCATGGCGGGGGAATCGCACGTCGAGAGCGACGGCGGATTTTTCATCCATTCCACAAGAGTGCGGATGAAGCGGCTCATTCTGCCCCTGGCGTGGGTCTGGGACTGGCCTTGTGTCAGCGACTGGCCGTGGCGCTCGGTGGTGCACTGACGCTGGATGCAGGGTGGAAGGAGGGAGCCTGCTTTGTGCTGCGGGTGCCCAAAATGAGTTGAGCGCCGCACTCAGCGTTCGCCAGCGAGGGTGACGGACCCAGTGAGGATGAGATTGTTAGCGTCGTCACGGATCTCACCTGTGACTTGTCCTAGCGTGTCGAGGACAGCTTGGAGTTGTGCGCTGAGGTGTAGGGTCTGGCCAGGAGTGATGCTACCGAGAATCTTGATCTGGCGAACGGCGGTAAGGCGAAGGTTTTTGAGTGGGGGCTCGCCGGGACGTGTTTGAATGAGGATGCCGCCAAGTTGGGCGAGCGCTTCGATCATGAGGACTCCAGGCATGAGCGGTGCGCCGGGAAAATGCCCACTGAGGAATTCTTCGTGGCCTTTGAGCTTCCAAATGGCTGCGGCCGAAGTGCCGGGGTTCAGTTCCGTGAGTTCATCGACAAAACGAAATGCTGCTCCATGTGGGAGGGAGGAAAGAGCTTGGACAAGATCAGCGGCTAGGTGCATCATGGGGCCATATTCATGAAGAGCGCGCAGGGCAACAGACAAGATCAAATGGTGAGAGGATGATTCGCAGGACTTTGGCACGCATTCACCTCGCGCTGACGCTTCTCATCGGTGTGAGCTATTGGGCTGTTGGGGGCGTGATTTTTGTGCTGATGGGACTTGTCTTGGTGCCGCTGCTGCCGCGGGTGAGATCACGGGCGATCGGGCAATGGCTGCTACAAAGGGCCTTTAGTGGCTTCATGTTGCTCGAAACGCTATTGGGGCTGACAAAGTTCGAATTTGAAGGGCTGGAGGCACTAAGTCTGGCCAAGGGTGGCCTCGTGGTCGCGCCGAATCATCCAGCGCTGTGGGATGCCACGTTTGTGATCGCGCGAGTTCAGGGCCTGCGCTGCATTTTAAAGGCTTCGCTGATGCGTAATCCATTTCTAGCAGGTGGTGCTACGCTAGCAGGTTTTATCCCCAACAAACCGACGCACAAGATGATGATGAGATCGATCGAGGCGCTTAAGGCAGGAGAGCGATTGCTGTTCTTCCCTGAAGGAACCAGGACTCGGAAGGCGGAAGGTGCCGTGAATGCTTTCCCAGGTGGGATCGGGATTATCGCCGTGCAGTCGGGTCGTCCTGTGTGGCCAGTCTTCATCCGAACAAATAGTGATTTCCTGAGCAAAGGCTGGCCACTTTGGCGCCCACCTGACCAACGCATGAAAATTTGCCTCAAAATAGGTGAGCCAGTGGTGGCGCTGGAAGGGGAGGATGCGGCGGGATTTACCGCGCGTTTGCAGGAAGTTTTTTTGAAGGAGTTGGGATAGCCTGCGCGGATTACGCAATGGGACTTGCGGCGGGACGCTTTCTCGCCCCCATCAGCGTTCCGCGCGGCAGCGCGTGAGTGCATGCGCCTAGTCATTCTGATCCCAAGTTACAACACCGGACGCCTTCTGGAGACCACCGTCTCACAGGCTCTGGCGCAATGGGCGGATGTATGGGTGGTGATGGATGGTAGTACGGACGACAGTGAGGTGGCGGTGGAAGCACTGCGCACGAAACATGCTGGACTGCGTGTGATGAAGCTGCCAGTCAACCGCGGAAAAGGCTCCGCCGTGCTGGAGGGCGCCAAGGCAGCGGCAGCGGCAGGTTTTACGCATGTACTAACGATGGATGCAGATGGGCAACACCCAGCGGATTGGATACCCAAGTTCATCGAGTTAGCACATGCTCATGAGGAAGCAGCGCTGATGGGCCAGCCCATA
Source organism: Verrucomicrobiaceae bacterium (assembly GCA_031411715.1). Taxonomy (GTDB): domain Bacteria; phylum Verrucomicrobiota; class Verrucomicrobiia; order Verrucomicrobiales; family Verrucomicrobiaceae; genus Prosthecobacter. The sequence goes on from JANOBP010000063.1 coordinate 4,425, forward strand.
TTTGGCCCAGAGGCCCCCATGCTGCGCGTGCGGGGCCGTAAACTTTCAAATTTATGGGCACATATCGAGACTCTGGGCTGGGGCATTGGCGATTCGCTCTTTGGAATGAGGCTCTATCCGCTACCGGTTCTGCTAGAGGCATTTCGAGGTACACGCTTTGCGAGGCGATTTGATTTCGACACCGAGGTGGCTGTGAGGATCTGCTGGAAGGGCGTGCCGGTCATCAACGTGCCAACACCTGTGCGCTATATTTTAGCAGCGGATGGCGGCGTATCCCAGTTCCGATATCTGCGTGACAATGCCCTGCTGACATGGATGCATGCGCGGCTGATGTGCGGCTTTTTTCTTCGGCTACCGCTTCTGCTTTGGCAGGTAATGAACGGCGGTAATCCGCTCAAGCACGCAGCTAAGGGGAAGTAACCACAACTTGCAGGAAGCGCTGAACATTCGGCGCATACGGAGTCGTGTCTTTAACCGTGACAAGAGTGTGGTCCGCGTTATCAACGGCAGAGACTATCGTGGGGGCAGCGAAGCCATCCGCCGTGGTCCAAATTGTACTCCAACCCGTCAACGTACTGGATCCCTGTACCGTGTAGGTCAACGCGGCGAATTTCCGGACTTTAAAGGTGATGGTGCCTTTCTTATCAGCGCCGTCTGTGATGGTGGAGACAGTGGGTTGAGAATTACCGTCACCGGAGGTTGGGCCAGTCATCAAGGCATATTCAAGCAGGTTGGTGCGCCCATCACGGTCAGGGTCATCATTGGCACCCTGCTGACCAAGGGGAATATTTTCTGTGTTGGCCCAGTTGGCCAGTGAGTTATTGACTGTGACGGCGACGGTTTGATCAACGAATCGACCCTCAAGATCAGCGGCGCGGATGACAACGCTACTAGTGCCAGCGGCAACAGGTGTGAGGCTGAGTCCGCCATTGACGATACTGGCAGTTACCGCGGCGTTATTGGAGTTACTTACAACGCTGTAAGTGAGGACGGGCAGCGCCGTGACAGAATTGATCTTGACCGCTAGCGCGTTGTTCATGGTAGCGGGCGCAGAGGCAGCGTTGACTGGGAAGTCGTCAAAGGTGTTGGCTGTGCCACCGACGGTGACGTTGTAGTTACCTGTGGGAAGTGAAGCGAGTTGGTCAGCCACGCTCATGCCCGGAGCCACCACACGGGCGAAGGCCGTGAAGCCGCCGTTCTGGAAATCGAGATTCGGTCCATTATTGCCGAGGTTCACGAAGAACTGATTCGAGCCAGTACTGGGTCCAGAAGGTAATTTGGCGAGGGCAACGGTGCCACGAATGTTCGATATGCCGGGTTCGTTGGTCGGTGAGGTAACTGTTGGCGCCGCCGTAAAGCTGGTGGCAATGGCATCGGCGCGGAAAGCGCCACCTTGGGAAATGAACCCGGCAATGCTGCGGTGGAATACTGTGTTAACGTAATCACCACGATTCATGTAGCCACGAAAATTAGCGACATGCAGTGGGGTTGCCGCATCAAAGAGAATGAAATCCATGTTGCCGCTGTTGGCGGTGAGATTGGTGTTCACGCGGACTGCGGAGGAGGCGTCTGGGTCGGTGAATTTATCCGCCAAAGGCACACTAACCGGTGTTCCGAGCTCCATTGTCTGCGCTGGAAAGGCATTGGCAACTGGGGGAAGCAAAACGCGGATGGCGAGGGTGTTGTTGTGCGTCCAGCCATCGGCAAACACGACTTGCACCGCACAAGTGGTAGGGGCTGCGTTGGTAGGAGTGCCGCTAAGAACACCCGTCAAGGTATTGAAATTTAGTCCACTTGGCAGCCCACTGATGCCACGTGACGTGACGGCAGAGCCGGTGCTCGTCGTTAGTGTGTAGGGCGGCATGAGTTCATTGCTATACAGCTCCAGGTATATGGGGCTGGTCATGGCATCTCGTGCAGTGACAGTAACACCAGACGTTCTGGCAGACGCAGACTCGCCAGAGGGAGTGAGGCTCACGAACGCCTCAACAAAGAATTCTACTGAACTGCCTGGAACGAGCCCCATCGTCGCAGTGGTAATACCCGCCCCGACCTTGCCGACTAGCGCTGGTGCCGCTGATGATCCTACCGGGCGCGAGTATAGGTTATAGCCATGCTCAATGCTCGAGTTGTCATTCCAATTTAAAGTCACGGCAGTTTCAGTGAGCGTAGCGGCTTGCACACGCAGATTAGTCGGCGCGGTGAAGGGAGAGGTTAGCGTAATGACATTGGACGAAGCCGAGAATATGAGCGGTGAATTTTGATCAACCTGATTAACTGCACGAACACGAAACTCGTATGTATAGCCCGGAATGAGGTGCGCTGTAGTCAGGGCGGTCGAGGTTGCGTTCACAACGGTGTATAGCAAAAGAGAAAAACCCGTTTCGGCAGGAACAGGTAAAGTCCGGCGAGCCTCAACGGCATAGCCCAATTCGTTGCCTGAATTGTCGACCCAAGTCAGGTTGAGATTCCCTTCAGTGCCCGCGGTTCCTTGGGCGAGGGCGGCCGGCGCTACCATGTCTGGCATGGTAACAGAGCCAGCAGAGCTATAGCCAGAAAAGATCCGTGTTGCCAAAGGTCCCTGATAAGCCCGCAGGCGAAACTCGACCAGTGTGGAGGGCGGGAAGGTGCCAATACCACCTGAGCTTTGATAGCGGGCATAGTTCGTCAGAGGTAAAGTCCCCAGAACAACAAAGGCTCCAGTCCCACCCACCCTGTATTCAATTTCAACCCCGTCTTCTGTGGTAGAATTATCGCTCCAAAACAGTTGCACGAGTCCATTGTCGGAAGGTGCCGTCAGGCGCACGTTGGTGGGAGTGTCCAATGTGCCTTGGGTGGTGCTCAAGACCGTGGCAAAATCCGAAAAAATGGCGAACGGGCCATTTCCGCGCACGGCACGCACACGGAAGTCAAACACCTCATTGGGCGCGAATAGCACAACGTTGCCTGAATTGTTGTAGTGCCCAACATAAGAAACTCCAATTCCCAACGGAGTGCCCGGCGTATCTCCCGTAACTATCTGAAGTCCACGCCACGTCGTTTCCGAACTCAATTTCTCGCTAATTTCAAACCCAACTTCATCCGTTGATCGGTCATCCCAAGAGAGTCCGTAAGCTCGATTGGCACCCGAGGGTTGGGCTGCGATAGCCAAATTGGCAGGTGCAATTGGAGGCGTGTTGTTAACAACTCCAGGTGCCACCACAGTAATTGGGGCAGTAAAGGTTGTGTATGCTCCCGCGAAGTTTCGCATTCGAATCTGAATTTGATATGTTTTCCCCGGCTGTAGGACATAGAAATAGTCCTCGACCGTCACGTTGAAATCCGAATCCACGACGCGGACAAACGGATTAGTGTCTGAGGACATATCCTTTGCCCACACTTCTGTTGCAGCCTCGGAATTCGAATTGTCTGTCCAGCTGAGTCTTAACGTGTTGGTGCTGGGAAAGCTGGCCGCCAGATTCGTTGGTGCATTGAACACGGGAGCTGCCGGGTTGGGCCAGAGAAAGAAATCTGACAAAGAATTATTTGAAACGGTCGTACCACCGGGCGCGTAGGCACCAACTCTAACGGACAAATAAGTTCCCGGGTGCTCAAAGACTCCAGACTGCTGAACGGTAACAAAACTTGTTTCGTTTGCTCCAACTTGCCCAAGAAAGTTCCATGGCCCGCTGGTGCTGTTATTACCGGAGTAGTCCACGCGGAATCCATTTTCATTGCTGGAGTTGTCAGTCCATTCCACTCTAAATGCGACGTAACTGGAATTGTAAATGGAGTAGCTCACATGAACGTCGGATGGAGCCGCTTGGGCCGCGGCATCCTCCGTTGTGTTCAATAGGAAGCAGCATACGAGCGCAGTTAAAATTCCCGTGCTGAGAAGAGGGGTGCGTGAGTTACAGAAATTAATGTTCATTTACAATGGCTTATCAGATGCGCGGGCGGGCATCATGATACCCAGCGAGCGGAAGCTTAGTCAACGATTGCCCTTAAAATGTTAGTTTTCATTGGAAAAAAGCTCTCAGGGCATGCCACACACGAGTTGGATGAAGCGCAATCCCTCGACTGTCAGCTTGGCTGAAGCGCCGCTGCCAGTGATGATTCCACGCGTGTTCAGGTAGTGCGGTACACCTGCGTCTTGCACCCAACTGACCACAGGTGCCGAAGTGGCTGTTGGGCTGCCTGAGACACGAATCGGTTGGCCCCAGCGGCTAAAACTGAGCTCCCAAGCTGCCGCTGGCCCGGCATCAGTTCGTAGCCAGGGATAGCGCTTTAATAGCTCCATTTTGGCCGTTCCAGGCACCAGCACCCGATAGGCGACCTCCGTGTGGCGGATGAAATCGACCAATGAAAGGGCTGGATCACGCTGTTGGGCCAGAAACAGAGCCTGCAAGTCCATGCCGATGAGATTCAGGCCATTGTAGATGCCGTGGTGGTTCGGCGTAACGAACTGCGCAGCATGCCAGGCCTCAAAATCACTGCTCAGCAGCATGTTCAGCTCCACATGCACATGTGCGCGGCGTTGATCGATCCCACTACCTGTGTAGCCCAGCAGACCGATGGCCTGACCTGCCTTCACCTGCTGCCCGACGGTGACCTGTGCTTCTCTCAGGTGTGCGCTGAGCGAATAAAACGGTCCACCGCCCGGAAAATCATGCCTCACCACGATGTAGCGCCCGTAATTGCTCAACTTGGCCGTCGCGGCCACATAGACCACCTGACCATCGGCAATGGCACGCACCTCATCCAGTGGCTCCCCTTTGGCATCACGCCGCATGGGCTTCACATCGAGCCCCTCGTGGAATCGAGCGTAAGCGATTCGATTTCCAAACCGCCGCGGATCACGCACAAAGCCAAACTGCCCGCCCTGCCAGGGTGTGTTGGTCTCTCCTTCAAACGTCCGATCCACGAACTGAAAATAGGCCTCCGGTTGCTGCTCCAGCAGCGCACGGTTCTCCGTCGGTAGAACAAGCCCCATCTGTGCCTGCGCAACAGCTCCGGCACTCAACAGCATGCTGAAAATCAATCCCCTCATGCTATTCCAGCGGGATCTCCTTTGAGCGCGGAGCCGGCGTCAGCCCACCGGCACGTGCACGACGTTTTTCCGCCTCTTTTTGATACTTCTCTTCCAGCAGGATCGCTTCGCGGTTGGTCTTCTTCTCAGAGTCGGTCGAGGCTTGCATATCCATCATTTGCGATGCGGAACGCATCTTCCTGATCCGTGGAAGCTTCTTTTCCATCTGCTGAATGGTTTCAGGGGACAATCCGCGCCAAATGGTGAAGCGCCCATCTCCGATAGGCTTGTCCGTCTGCACCAGATCTACCGGCACGCCATTCACCACCGAGAGGACGTATTCCCCCTGGTGCGTGTTGGTCAGCGTTTGAAGGGCATTTTTCCCATGAAAGTCGAGTTGTAGCACCACCCCCTGCCCTGCATTGGCACCATCAGGAGAATCAAAGGGTTCAAAAGCCGAGATGTCACTCTGCGTGAACTCTGGCACACGCTTAAAGGCGAGCTCTCGGCCATTGATTGGGAACTTGATGATATCACGCGGCATATCATTCTGGTCTCCCTGCACATGCACGGAAATCTTGTACTTCGGTTTGCCGAAATCGATCAAATCCGCACAGCTTGTGCAGGCCAAGATCACGCTCATTCCAAAAAGGGTTCGCAGGATATTTTTCATCGCTCGCATCAAATCAGAACCGCCGCGCGTTTGCAACATCACAACTCACTCGTGCCATGTTCGTGCCACACGTTCGATCTTCATCGCTCGGCCGGTCAGCGGGTCTAGCGTGATCAGCGCGCCATTCAGCCGCACCGCACCAGTCCCCACGCCGAAGCGCGTCGGCCTCATCGTGTGAAAACGCTCCAGCACGGGCTCGATCTGACTGCCGATGACGCTATCCATCGGCCCACACATACCCGCATCACTTTGGAAGGCCGTGCCCTTTGGCAGCACACGTTCATCAGCTGTCGGCACATGAGTGTGCGTTCCTACCACAGCGCTGACTTTGCCATCAAGGTGCCAGCCCATCGCCACCTTCTCACTGGTCGCCTCCGCATGGAAATCGACAAAAATCACCGGCGTCTCCTGTCGTAGCTGCTCCACATGCTCACTGATCACCGTGAATGGATTCTCCAGCGGTTGGTTCATAAAAGTGCGTCCCTGCAGATTAACCACCGCCACCTTGCACTTCTTGGTCTCCAAAATGATGCTGCCGTTCCCCGGCGTGCCCGCTGGGTAGTTCAGCGGCCGCAGCATGCGTGGCTCCTCCGCCAGAAATGGCACGATTTCTTTTTGATCCCAGATGTGGTCTCCACTCGTGATCACCGCTGCGCCGGCGCGCATCAGGCTAATGGCGATCCTTGGTGTGATACCACGTCCACCGGCCGAGTTCTCGCCATTCACGATGATGAAATCAATGTTCAGCTCTTGCTTGAGCAGTGGTAGCAAGAGCGACACCGCCTTGCGCCCAGGTTCACCCACCACATCTCCTAAAAACAGCATGCGGAAGAGTCCATCACCTGTTGCTGCCTGATCTACCGCTCCTTCTTCATTCATCATGCCTCCACTTAGTAGATGATGCAGGCCGGGATCAAGTCTAGGATCACACTCATGATTCAGAAAGTCGTCCTCGCTCTCATTTTCAGCGGTCACGCTGTGGCGCAGTCCACCATCGTGCCGCCGCCAACTCCCGCCTCTACAACGATCACCGCTGGCAACATCATCACCGGCCCAGGCGCGCAACCCAACGCCGTGACGCGCTTCGCCAAAATCAGCGCACTCTCTCAGGCACCCGATTGGAAAAAGCTCGAAGCCTTCGCCAACACCATCTCCCGCAACGATCTCGAAGCCGCACTGCGGGACATCTACACTGACGGCTCCACGCTCCCTCTTCCCTGGCGCATCGAAAAAGACGCCCTTTTCATCCAAACCGGTGATCCCACCAAGCCTGAAGTGCGCATCGCTCTTGCCTCACGCTCGGAGCCTCCGCCTGAGACCTCGCGCAGTTGGCATCGCGTGCTCGAGTTCCCCTCCATCAAAGACAGGCCACCCCTCAGCGACGTCCACATCGCCATCGACCCCGGTCACATCGGCGGCAATTACGCCATCATGGAGGAGCGTTATCTCAGTTTCCAGCCCAGCGAAGCCATTCAAGAAGGCCAACTCAGTCTCGCCACCGCTGTCGCTTTGGCCGAGAAGCTTAAAGCCCTCGGTGCCTACGTCACGCTCGTCCGCGAAAATCTCGAACCCATCACCACCCAGCGACCACCCGCACTCCGTGCTGACGCACTGAAAGTCCTCGCTGAGGCAGGCATCACAGAGCCCAAGGAAACGTACGACGGACTCACCGGCGACGCCAAAATACTCACCGTCCAATGGCAGACCGAAAAGCTATTTTACCGCGTCAGTGAGATCCACGCTCGCGCGCAGAAGGTCAATGCCACCATCAAGCCCGACCTTGTCCTCTGCCTCCACTACAATGCCGAGGCCTGGGGTGCAGCCACAGCGCCGCAGTATTCACCTGCCAATCACTACCACATCCTCGTGAATGGCTGCTACTCTCCAGCCGAGATCGAGCAAGCCGACGTCCGCTTCGACATGTTTCACCGCCTCCTCGCCCGCATCCATGAAGAAGAAATCCCCCTCGCCGATGCCATCTCAGAGGGCATGCGCAGTACGACCGGCCTCCCGCCATACATTTACACCACCAACAACGCCCGCCGCGTCAGCAGCAACCCCGGCGTCTATGCGCGCAACCTCCTCGCCAACCGCCTCTTTGACTGCCCTGTCATCTACCTCGAACCCTACGTCATGAATCACGAGGAAACCTACCGCCGCCTCCTCGCCGGCCAGTACAGTGGCCGCACTCTCATTGCTGGCCGTTTGCAAAGCAGCGCCATTGACGACTACGTCCGCGGCGTCGTTCAGGGCCTCGTCAGTTATTATCAATCACACCGCAAGGCACTATGACCATCCTCATAGTAGGTTGCGGCTTCGTCGGCGAGCGCACTGCCGACATCCTCCATGCCGCCGGGCACACCGTCATCGGCCTCACACACAGCGCCGACTCCACCGCACGACTCTGCGCCACCAAACCCTGGCGCTGCGAGTCCTGTGACATCTCCAGCGCCGCGAGCGTCAAGGCTTTGGCTGCCGCACTCGCCCCACAGCACATCGATGCCTTCATTCACTGCGCCAGCTCCAGCCGCAGCGGTGCCGAGACGTATCAAGCCGTTTACGTCGATGGCATGCGACACCTCATCGCAGCCTTTCCACACGCCCGCCCGCTCTACACCAGCAGCACCAGCGTCTATCCCCAGGCCGATGGCGAAACCGTCGATGAAACCACCCCAGCCGAGCCCGACCGCGATACTGGCCGTCTACTTCGCGAAGCCGAAAACCTCGCGCTCGCCGCCAATGGCACCGTCGCTCGTCTCGCTGGCATCTATGGCCCTGGTCGCTCGTTTTTGCTGAAGAATCTCCTCGAAGGAAAAGCCGCCATTGAGGGCAACGAAGGCCAAGGCCGCCTCCTCAATCAAATCCACGCCCAAGACGCCGCCACCGCCCTCGCATACCTCATCACCCAGCGTCTGCCCGGCATCTACAACATCACCGACGACGCCAAAACCACCCAGCGGGAAAGCTACGAGCAGCTCTGCCGTCTTTTTGGCCTCCCGCTTCCGCCAGAGCGCGTCCCAGACACCAACCGCAAGCGCGGCTGGAGCCATAAGCACGTCAGCAACGCCAAACTCCGCGCCACCGGCTGGACACCGCTCTTCCCCACCTATCTCGACGCCATCCAGGACGACCCCGACCTCGTCTCCTCCATTCTCCAATCCATCATCGCCGCTGGTTTCCCAGCTTTGCCCCGCCAGCCCAACATCATCCTCATCGGCCTCATGGGCAGCGGCAAGACCACCGTTGGTCGCATCGTCAGTCAGATGATCAATTTCCAGTTCATCGACACCGACCAACAAATCATCGAAACCGCCGGCCAATCCATTCCCGCCATCTTCGCAGCCGAAACAGAAGCCGGTTTCCGCCTGCGCGAGAGCACCGCTCTTCGTGGCATGCTCGGCCGTCGTGGCAGCGTCATCGCCACCGGCGGCGGCATCATCACTCAGCCGCGTAATCTCCCCCTGCTCCGCCATCTCGGCTTCATCGTCTGGCTGGATGCAGATCCCGTCCAACTCGCCCGCCGCACCGCCTACAACCAAGACCGCCCGCTGCTAGCCGGTGAAGAAGACCCCCAAGCCAAGCTCACCCGCCTCCTCACCGAGCGCAAACCCATCTACAAATCCCTCGCCGACCTCCGCATCCACACCGCCGAGCTCACCCCGCAAGAAACCGCCTACGGCATCATGGAAAGCGCCCGCGTCTTCTTCGCCAAGATGCGTCGCTGACCCTCCAGCCCCAGCGGTTGTCCAGCCGCGCCTTGTTCGCCCTTGGTTGGTTGTGGGGTTGCGATGCTGTGGTCATGGCTCAATGACGGTGACGGACTGGCCTGTGGAAAGTGCTGCGTCGAGGAAAACTTGGAGTCCGGCGGCGGCAACCGAGCGATCAACCAAGTGATCGACGAGGTAGTAGCCATCCTCCTCTACTCGATAGTTGTAAATCTCCTGCATCTGCGGCCGATGGAACGGCGGCGGCAACCTCTGAAGGAGTTGCTGCAGGGCAGCTCCCTCGACTGGCGTGCAAAGAATCTTGTATTCGCGTCCCATATCTCAATGTGGTCTCAACTCTCGACCGCATCAAGCTCAAGTCTGGCTACCTGCCAATCCTCCCAGGGCTTACGCATCAAAACCATGGAAAATGTGTTGGGTGGATGCCGT
>JANOBP010000064.1:0-1660 GCA_031411715.1 Verrucomicrobiaceae bacterium
TTGAAGCCGCACGTCAACGACAAGCCCACTGAACCAAGTATGGTCGTTGCCAGCATGAAATCAGACACTCAGCCGCTGCATCCTTGGCTGGTGCGTATTCCAGAGATCTTTGAGGACATTGCCTCCGAGATATTGCAACGCTTTGGGGCCGAAGGCAGCACTCGACTCGGACATGAATACTATTTGATCAAAACTCGTACACCTCAGGCCATTCACAGCTCTGAGATAGCCAAATTTGCGCGCTGGAATCTGCCAATGGAGCATACGTGGCCCTGCAACGCCCAGAAGATGGATGGCTTCATCGAAAAGGCAGCGCAGACGCTGCTCAAGAAGTTTGGAGAGCGTAAACCACAGGCCATTTTCGTCGGGCAACTGCATCCAACATCGCCCGATAAGTATTACAAAAGCCTCGCAGCCAATCTGCGTGGGCGTGTGCTGCAATTGTTTCCCAAATTACCCGTGAGCACTGTCGAGGAACAGAATGCGACAGCGGAGACGCTGTTTTGCCTTGTGGGTAAAGAGGGCATGTTTTGTGGCATGCAGAGTCCCCGCGCGTGCAATGGACTGTATCCCGGCGGTAGCAAATTCATCGACCAAGACTCTCCTGACGTGATCAGCCGTGCTGGAGCCAAGATTGCTGAAGCGCTGCATTATTTGCTGATGTACCGAGCGCCATTGCCTGCGGGTAGTCATTGGGTGGAATTAGGCGCATGTCCCGGTGGCATGACTTCAGAGTTACTCGCGCGCGACCAACGCGTGACGGCGATTGACCGAGCACCGCTCGATAAGCGGCTCGATGGCCGCGCTGGTTTACAATTTATACTGGCTGATGTAGCAACCTTCGAGCCGCGACCACGCACCGTCTATGATGCCGTGCTCTCAGACCTCAATGGACCACCCGAGGAGTCCATTTCACATGTCATTCGGCTTTCTCGTTATCTTAAGCCCGGCGGGCTTGTGGTCTTCACCTTGAAGGTTCCAAAGATTGAATCGGTCAATGAACCCTGTGCTCTTTTTCGCCGCATCGCACAAACAGCCACCGACTCAGGCCTCCGTCTCTTGGCGCAGACCCATCTAACCTACAACAGACACGAGTTCACTTTATTCCTTGAGCGGGCGTGACTTCTACCTCATCGGACTCAATGTGGTCAGGCTGTAGCAGTTTTTTCATAATGCCACATTGCGCGATTCTGATTGTTTTGATTCGTTGCCGAAATGCTCCTCCAGCCCTTCAAATGGACAGGAAGCCGCAAAAATAAAGTCTCACTGAAAATATTTTGCCGCCTTTCTGAGGTTAGGGAAGTGAAGCTTTCCTCTTTGATTGGCATTGGGTCAGCGTTTGAGGGTGGTTGGTTTAAATGCACTTTTGCCCCCTCGTGCCGCAAACACTTCACAGCGAAGTGGTTGCTACCGCTCCATTCACTGCTACCCTCGCGGCCCCTCGCCCCTAAAAACCATCCATGACACCTGATAAAATTCGCAACATCGCCATCATCGCACACGTCGATCACGGCAAAACAACGCTGGTTGACGGCCTGCTCCGCTCCAGTGGCAACTTCCGCGAAAATCAGGCCATCGCTGAGCGCGCCATGGACTCCATGGACTTGGAAAAGGAAAAGGGCATCACCATTAAGGCCAAGAACACTTCGGTTCACTGGAA
>JANOBP010000065.1:0-9970 GCA_031411715.1 Verrucomicrobiaceae bacterium
GCTCTTCCACCCGCGCCACATCACTCGGGTCGGACTTCGCGTAGAAACAGCCCGGCCACGTCTTCTGATTCAAGCGAATGAACGTGCCCGCATCGACCATTTCATTGCACAACCGGTCATATTCCGCCTTTGACCCGTCCACCCAGTGAATTTTGTCCGGCTTGCACAGCGCGGCCATCTTGGTGACCCAGCGCTGAAGGTGAATGTTTTTACTGAGGGGCTTTGAGGAGGCGATCTTGGTCATTGGGGGGGTGGGTAGATGCCCTTAGCATGCTAGTAGCATGCCAAAAGTCATCATACATCACCTCGCTAATCTTGGTAAAATGACCGCCATACTTATCCCAAACGTGACGCGCGTCTTCTGTGGAAAAGAGCGACATTGAGTACCCCGATCACGAGCAACGTCTTGGAATTCTCCACGAATATGCGCCCTACCTTTTCCGAATCACCGGTGCGAGCCACTTGGCGGTTTCGTCGGCGATGACGTTGTAGCCGGCGAGGTTGGGGTGGCGGTCGCCGGTCCAGCCGGGGAGGTGACCGAAGATGCCGTCGAGGCGGTTGTCGAGGACAACGACCATTGGGTCGGTTCCAGGCTGAATGTAGGGCGTGGCGAAGGGGCGCAGGTTCTCAGGGATCTTTGCGAGCGAGTAGCGACGGTAGTTGAGGCCGTCGGGGTTCTTCTTCAACTCGGCGAGGTAGCGTGGCGCGATGTCGAAGAGCGTGAGCTTTTCAGCGGTGGCGATCTGTTGGATGAGCGCGTTGATGTCCTCGTGCAAATTGTTGAGAGCATAAGGGATGGCGGTCATGGGGATGAGCATGGCTTTGGGATGATCTTGGCGCAGACGTTCGAGGAGTTCATGGAAGTCCTTCGGGAAAGCGGTTTTGAAGTCCTTCACCTTCGAGGCGTCGTTTAGACCATAGCGGATGAAAATGTAGTCAGCTTGCGGCTTGGTCTTTACTGCCTTGTCATAGCGTGTGTCGAGCAGACGGCGGATGAATTCGCCGCTGACGCCTTCGTTATAGACGTCGCAGGGAGTCAGGTCGGTCTGCTCGGCGAGTTTGATGCGCAGCGTGTCTTCGATCTGCGGTTCGGATGGAGCGAGTTGCTTGGGAATGCTCGCTTCCGTGGTGCTATCGCCGAGAAGGATGATTTGCAGACGCTTTTTTCCGGCTGTGGCATCGCTGAAGGTGAATGGCTGGCCGCCGATGAGCTGATCGGAGGTGATGGTCGGGCAGATGAGGCGCTCAACATGCTGGATGAAGCGTGCGGTGCCCTGCGTGTGGCTGACGAAGGGCCAGCGGGCGGGATTGTACATCGTGTCGGTCATGTCACGCATGAGGACGACGTGCTTGCCATTCTTGGCCATCTGCCGCAGACCAAAGGGACGACCGGAGACGCACATGTTGAGGTGCACGCCCATGAGGATGACGTTGTCGATGTTCTTGGACTCCAGCAGGTTCCAAATCTCCACGCCGCTGTCGCTGATGGCGTCTTTCTCCTGATCGATGCGCAGCGTGTCGATCTGCTTGGTCCACGGTGCTTTGGGATTCAGGCCCTTAACGGTCAATTCGGCGGCCCACTTGGCGTGTTCCGCGAGATCATCATCTTCACCGCCGTCGGATTGATCGAGAGTATACACGGCCATCTCCTCGGCGGGAATTTGTTTGCACCAATCGCCGATTTTGTCGGGCAAACGTGCGGCGGCAGGTGCTGACTTCGCGCGCTCACGTGCGGGAGTGCCCTCATAGGGCTTCATGCAACTGCTGGGCGCATGGATGATCAGCATGCCGTCCTTGCGAGCTTTTTCGAGCACTTCATTGAAGCGGGGAGCCATCTCTCCTTCACGCGTCACGGCATTCTTGCAGTGATGCAGATCCCACATGTCGCAGACGATGATGGCGGTGCGCGCAGGCTGCCATGACTCTTTGACGAGTGTGGCCCTGCCTGATGGAGAACGGGATTGCAGCGTGAGGTCTGCTGAGAATGCCGACAGTGTGAGAGTGAGGAGAATGGCGAGTGTTTTCATGATTATTGGGAGACCTTCTGATGCAGTTCGTGGACTTTGGTGGCGATACGGTCTTCGACGCTTTCGGCCCAACCAGCGGCGGCTTCGTAGCCACCTTCTTTGAGGACGCGGAGGCTCGGGACGTAGCCGGTGTAGTCGTTGGAATAACCAGCGACCCATACGCCAGCCGCACCGGCGAATTCGCGCTTGAAGCGCAGCGAGTAATCGACCACGACCTCGCTTCCGAGCGTGATGAAGGTAAGGTCGTTGCCGATCTTGATGACTTGAACCGGATACGGATGCGATTCGCGTCCTGGTTTAGCGTAGTCGAGGATGATCTCTTCATACGCGGCACGGATCGGGCCAGCGATGGGCCGTGGATTCACCGTGAGAGCCATTTCGACGGCGTTCGAGAGTGAGCGGCCATGCTGCATCGAGAGTTCGAGATCGGTGACGCCGGGAACGACATCGCTGCGGCGAGGATACGGATTTTGATCGGCACCGCAGCCCATCAAGAACAGCGCGGTGAAATTAGGACGATGCTCCTGAAGGTATTCCTGCGCGAAGCCCGCGTAGTCGCCGCACCAGTTGTAGAAGCCGAGACTGGTGTTGTGGCAAGCGTAGCCGAACAAGGTGGCGCGCAGAGTGCCATCGGGCGCTTCAATGCGCAGCGCAGGCACTTCGTGGTCAACAGGACCATCTGGATTGGGTGCTTTGCCGGCGTTGGGATGTCCTGGTGGCAGTGTGTAGTCGGCACGGCGATTCATGGCAAAGCCGCAGCGCGCTTTGTTCCAAGTGAGGCGTGCAGGCTGCACTTCCGTAAGCGCTTTGCCAATGATGCCGACGATGTCGTCTTGCAGCTTCTGCGTGTAGTCCCATGCGTCCTTGGCTTGCGGGTTGTCCTTGTCTTTCTCGGTCAGCGGCGTCGTGCGCAATGAGGGCCCACTGTGGGTGTGCGAGGCATTCATGACGAGATTGGCCTGTGTCAGCTTGAATTCCTTCTCCGCACGCTCGGCGACGGCATGACGCATGAGCTGCGGCACGCCGATGAGGTCGAGCGTGACGAAGACGAGCTTGTTTCCCTGCTCATCTTGAAGCGCGAGCGCTTTGGCGAAAAGATCCTGCACTTTACCGACCGCTGGAGTCTTGCGGGACGCGTAGCCCGCCATGAAGAGCATCTTTTTCGGAGTCACCTTGGCCACGGCGACGCCGACCTTCCAGTTCGCTGGAACGTGCGGCGCGATGGACTTCGGCGGTGCTGGCGGCGAAAGCGGTGTGGCTCCCGGTGGGGCGGCGTTGGCCAAGGGAGTCAAAAAGACGATCAATGAGAAGATGCGAACGAGCATCCACAAACTACGCTCGCACGTCGCTGCATTGTTCAGATCAAGCAGTCTGGAAGCGATCCATGGAGAAACGCTTCATCAAAGAGCCAGAGGCGACGAAGCCGAAGCCACCGAGGAACAGAAGCAGGAATGGAATGGAACCCCATTGGCCGCGCTGACCGGCGAGGATGATCATCCAGGCGAAGTAACCGGTGATGGCCACTTCAAGCCAGAGTGCGATGGATTTGCCAGCCTTGTAGCGGACTTTTTGCACCGCGGCTTGAGCCTGGCTTTCGACGCCGTATTTCGGCGTGCGCACGAAGTCGGAACTGCGATTCAACAGAGCTTCAAGCACGGCCTTGCCGTTGTTGATGCTCATACCGATGCCAAGAGCGAGCAGCATGGGCACATAGGGTAAAGTTTTGAGCCAACCCCAGCGTGTCTGGGCACCCTGAGCCGTCATGTAGAAGACGACGACCGAGAAAGAAGCGAAGAAGAACACCGGCACATCGACAAAGACGGCCTTGTGCCATGAACTGCCCATCACGAAGTTGGCGGGATACATAAGCACCAGAGTGCATAGCGTAAGCAGGTAGGCGAAGTTGGAGGTGAGATGCGCAGTCGCTTCAAGCTTGAGGCGCAGGGGGATGTTGCTGCGCCAAACGTCACCGAGGATTTTCTTGCAGACTTGGATCGAGCCTTTGGTCCAGCGGTGTTGCTGGCTCTTGAAACCATCCATGTCAGGCGGCAACTCAGCGGGAACGACGACGTCTTTGAGGTAAATGAACTTCCAGCCCTTAAGCTGTGCGCGGTAGCTGAGGTCGAGATCTTCCGTGAGTGTATCGTGCTGCCAACCGCCACCGTCTTCGATGGCTTTGCGCCGCCAGATTCCAGCGGTGCCGTTGAAGTTCAAGAACTCGCCGTGGCGGGAGCGTGCGGTCTGCTCCAAGACCAGATGTCCATCGAGGAATAGGGCCTGGAGGCGCGTGAGGAGTGAGAAATTCTTGTTCGCATGACCCCAGCGCGCTTGCACCATGCCCACGTTTTCGTGACTGAAGTGGTGGATGACTTGCTTGAGGTAATCCGGTGCGGGCTGGAAGTCGGCGTCGAAGATGCAGATGTATTCGCCTTTGGCTGTGGCCATTCCTTCATCAAGAGCGCCGGCTTTAAAGCCATGGCGGTTGGTGCGGTGACGGTATTCGATATCAAAACCCTGATCCTTGAGCGTCGCGGCTAATTTTTCAGCGTGGGCGGCAGTTTCGTCGGTGGAATCGTCAAGCACCTGGATTTGCAGTTTCTCGCGGGGATAGTCCAAGGCGCTAACTTTCCGCAGGAGGTTTTCAACGACGTAGAGTTCATTGAAGATGGGAAGTTGGATGGTGATGGCTGGCAATTCCGAAAAGAGGAATTTGGGCTCTGGGGCTTTGTTTCGGTAGTGCCAGAAATGGTATAGCACTTTGATCCTGTGCGCGCCGAAGGCGGACAGGGCTGTAAAAACGAGGATGTAGCTGGCGAACCAGAAAAAATGATCCCAAACGATCATAGATGCTTCACGGGAGGAAAAGGGCCGCCACCATTCGTCGCCTGCAAAGGAACTTCAAGAGCTATTCCGTCACCATTCCAAGCTTGAAGCTGACCGGTTTCTGACAACTGAAGACCGTCCTTGGCTTTCGATCTTGGCCCGCCAAGATGCGATTCATGGCCACTGAGCACCGCGACTGGTATGACACTCCCCTCTATTATGACATCGTCTTTGACGACGGCACCAAGCAGGAGGCGGACTTCCTGGAGGCGGCTTGCGCTCGGTATGCCGGCAAAGGAGAGCGCCTGCTGGAGCCCGCCTGTGGTAGCGGAAGGCTGGCGCTGGAGATGGCGCAGCGTGGCTGGGACGTGAGCGGATTTGATGGGAATGCGAATATGATCGCCTTTGCCAAAGAGCGCATGGGTGGGCTGAAAGCGCGGCTGTGGGAGGACTGGATGCAGAGTTTCAGTCTGCCAAAGGGCGTGAAGAGTGGCTTTGACATGGCCCACTGTTTGGTGAGCACGTTTAAGTACCTGCACAGCGAAAAAGATGCGGCGGAATGCCTGCGGCGAGTGGCGGCGAGTCTGCGAAAAGGGGGCGTGTTTTTCCTTGGACTGCATTTGTCGAGTTATCTGGCTGATAAAGAGGAACACGAGCGCTGGGTGGCCTCTCGGGGGCCGATCAAGGTCATCTGCAACACCCACACATGGCCTGCGGACAAAAAAGCGCGTCTTGAAAGCCTGCGCACGCGGTTGCAGATCCACGATGCAGGCCGCACACACACGCAGGAGACGCGCTGGCAGTTCCGCACCTACAACGCGGCGCAACTCAAGGCGCTGCTGCGCAAGGTGCCGGAATTTGAGTTCGTGGAGTGCTACGACTTCACCTATGACCTGAATGAGCCCCGCAAGTTGGATGACAGCTACGCGGATGTGCTGCTGGTTTTGAGGAAGAGGTAATGATTGACGGCTGGCTGGGATTCTTGGTAAGTTTGGGAGAAGTGTTGTCCAAAATAGCGCATCAGGTTCTAATAAACTGGATGCTCGCTCGTTTTGTCCAAGACACCCCAACCAACTACCATGCGAGTTCGCTTCGTTATTTTCATCGTCGCTGCCATTCTGGCAGCGATTTTCTTCCTCCGGCCTGCTGAGGTCAATGAGGAGGATCTAGCCAAGTCGGAAGAAAGCCTCATCGCAAAGGCCAATCCCGCCTTGTCCGCCGTCGCAAGACCCAAAGAGGTCATATCGGCCCCAGAAACACCCCCAGGCGATGTTTTTGCGGATTTCGCGAGTTGGACAAAAAACTACCTCGCGGCTCCAAACGTCGCTATGATCGCCCAAGGAATCAAACTTGCCGAAGAGCGCCGTCCTGTGTTCAAGGCGCTGATCATTGAGAATCCTCGTGAGGCCATTCAGAAAGCCGTGCCGATGGTGGTGAGGCAAAAGCTGCCGCCAGAGATCGTTTCGTTGCTGGAAAAGCGGATGAACCACATCGGAGCCATTCGGGTGATGCAGGGCGTACCGCTGGATTTGAATGATCCGCCAGTGCCGACGTATCGTGAAGTGGAGTTGGAGAAGGGCGGAACGTATCGTGCTTATGTTTATGGTGAGCGGGCGAACAAATTGACCTGGACGGCGGGCGCTTCGGTGAATGGCGTGGTGATGGATTCGGAGTTTGCGATCAGTGATGAGCCGACGCGGCGGCTGGAGGTGGGGGAGATTTTGCCTGCGGGCAAAACAGTGGTGGCGAACTGCCCGGTGTCGGGAAAATATGTGCTCGATCCTGAGGATGTGCCCGCCGTGGTGCCGGAGAGCCTTCCGGCGGTGGAGACGCCCGTAGAGATCATTACGTTTTGTGATGGCTCACACATCGCGATCCAAAATCAGACCATCCTTTATGGCGAGGGCGTGACGGGTGGTTCGTTCGCGTTTTCGGGAATCCTGCCAAGCTCGCCGACGGCAGCGCTGGGGCAGGTGAAGGTGATTGTGCTGAACGTGACCTATGCGGATCAAAACGCGCTGCCTTCCACCGAGGCGCAGCTTTACGCGACGCTGCGGGATGTGGCGGATCATTATTCGAAGGCTTCGTATGGCCGCCTGTCGCTGACGGGTGTGGTGGCACCGCCGATCAAGTTGCCGCACAATGAGGCGTGGTATGTGAATCGTGATTCGAGCAACGGCGGCGACATCGGCGGCACGGGTATCTCGATGGCGGATGCGCGAGCGGAGGCACGAAAGCTGGGCTTCGACTGGAATGACTACGACTGCACGGTGATGAGGCACAATGGCGGGCCGGGCAGCTACGGCGGGCTGGGCGGCGGTAGCACGGTGTGGTGCCGCAGTGACAGCGTGAGCCTCTGGGCGCATGAGATCGGCCATGCCTTCGCCTTGGGCCACTCCAATTTCTGGGACACCGCTGGCTCCAGCAGCATCGGCAATGGTGCGAACCAGGAGTATGGCGACAGCTACGACATCATGGGCGGCGCTGGCACGACGGGGCATTACAACGCGGCGGCAAAGGTCCAGATCCGCTGGCTGCCGACTTCGTTTTTGCAGCCGGTGACGCAGAGCGGGCTGTATCGCATCCACGCCTTTGATCAGGGTGCGCTGGATGCTTCGAAGCGTTATGCACTGACGATTCAAAAGGACGTGCAGCGCACTTACTGGGGCATGGTGAGGTCGCTCTTTGATAGCAATCCCTTCGTGAAAAACGGTCTCGTCTTTGGTTGGAAGTTCCCGAACGGCGGTGGCGGCAATTTTCAGCTCATCGACACCTCGAATGGCTCGCCGTTTGCCAAAACGGATGCGCCCATTTCACTCGGTGCGACGTTTGGCGACACGGAAAGTGGCATCTATGTCACCACGGTGGCAGCGAGTGATGTGCCGCGTTACATGGACGTGCAGGTACACCTCGGCACCTTCCCCAGCAATCAAGCGCCGACGATGACACTCGCGGCGAGCGCGGATGTGATCCCGCTGAATGGCACGGTGACCTTCACCGCGACGGCGAGTGATCCCGATAGCGATCCGCTGGCCTTTAACTGGCAGCACTTCGGCAGTGCCACGCAAATTGTGTCGCCGAACTCGAATGTGATCACACGTAGCTTTCCCACTGCGGGCACTTACATCGTGACCTGCACGGTGAGTGACATGAAGGGCGGCACGGTGACGAGGAATCAGCTTATCACGGTGGGTGCGGTGACGACGTTCACGATCAGTGGCCGCGTGACGTTGCTGGGAGCTGGTTTGTCGGATGTGGTGATCACGGCGAACAACGCGAACGGTGTCATCAGCGACGCTGACGGCTATTTCACGATCCCGAACCTCTCGGCGAACACCTACACACTCACGCCACTGCTTTACGGCTACTCGTTTGGCGAGTTGTTCAACAATAGCATCGTGGTGGGGCCGAGTTTCAGCGGCGCGAATTTCGAAGCGACGGCGCAGAGCGTGGTGACGCTGACAGCGGCGAATCCGAATGCGCATGAGCTTGCGCCGGTGACGCCAGGCACCTTCCGGCTCACGCGCACGGGCGACATCTCGCAGGACCTCGTGGTGAATGTGAATACGGCACTCGGTGGGGCGACAAAAGGCACAGATTATAACTTCACGCCGGACTATGCGGCGGGTGCGCAGGGCTTTAGCACCTTCACCATTCTGGCGGACTACGACACGCTCGACATCGCGGTGACGCCGGTGGTCGATGCAAGCAGCGAAGGGCCGGAGACGGTCATTTTGCAGCTCGGGCCGGGCAATGGTTACCTCGTTGGCTCGGCGTCGAGTGCGACGGTGGTGATCGGCGATGATGACACCGCTTTGCCGAAAGTGGGCCTCATCGCGACGCGGAACTCGGTGATCGAAAACATCGTCACGCCGGGTCTTTTGACGATTTCACGTGCGGTGGCCACTGCGTCGGATTTGACGGTGAATTATGCGCTCAGTGGCACAGCGACGAGTGGGAGCGATTTCACGGCTTTGAGCGGTTCGGTGACGATTTTGGCCAATACGACCTCGGCGACGGTCGAAATCGCACCGGTGGACGATTCGACCTCCGAATCGCTGGAGACGGCGATCGTCACTTTGAGCACGAATGCGGCCTACATCATTGATCCGCTCGCCACGACGGTCACGACGACGATTTATGACGATGATCTGCAAACGGTGAACGTTACCGCGAGTGATGCGGAGGCTACGGAGCTTGATTTGAGCATTCCAGGCACTGCGGCGGACACGGGCACGTTTTTGATCACCCGCAGCGGCGACACCAGCCTGCCGCTGACGATTTATTATGCCTTCTCCGGCGTGACCGGCAGCGGCATCATGGCGCTGCATGGCGCGGACTATGATTGGATGCCCGGCGTGGTGCAGATCCCTGCTGGACAAGTTTCCGCCGCGATCACGATCATCCCGCGCTTCGACGGCATCGGCGAAGGCGTGGAGCGTTGCGTGCTGAATCTCGGCGCGAGCGCTACGAACTACGTCCTCGGCACCAGCGCCACTGCGACGGTCAACATCAACGATAACGCCGCTGACGCAGCCTACATCGACGTGGTGAACACCGCGAACGGCGTGGAGCCGAGCACGAACGCTAACTTCCGCTTCTCGCTGCGCGGTGATGCTGCGGACACGCCTGTCGCGGTGGCTTTCACGCTCAGCGGGACAGCCGTGAATGGCACGGACTACGACACCATCGGCTGGTGGCAGCCGGTGAGCTCCGGCAGCACGGAAAACCTCCGCGCCATCTGGGCGGCGAACGCGACGAACCTCTGGGCCGTCGGCGACAACGGCACCATCCTCAAAGGCGATGGCACGACATGGACCGCGCAAACGAGCGGCACCACGGAGCATCTCCGCGCCGTGTGGGGCAGCAGTGCGACGAGCGTGTGGGCGGTGGGTGATGGCGGCGTGATCCTTTTCTTCAACGGCACGAGCTGGGCCGCGCAGACGAGCAGCACCACGAACGCGCTGCGCGGCATCTGGGGCAGCAGCGGCACGAATATTTTCGCCGTCGGCGATGTCGGCACGATTGTGCGCAGCACGAATGGCACGAGCTGGGCAGCGAGCACCTCTGGCATCACCACACGGCTCCGCGCGGTGCATGGCAGCGGCTCGAGCAATGTG
>JANOBP010000066.1:0-6237 GCA_031411715.1 Verrucomicrobiaceae bacterium
CCAGCCGCCGATTCCGCGCGCAGCAAGTCCGCCAGCGTCAGCGATCCAACACCAAGAGCCCCCGCCTTCAGAAAACTGCGGCGGTGGTGGCTGGAGATGCTGCTCGGGAAGGTGAACATGCGTGTCAGACCTACGGGCCGAGGCGCGCAGCACTTTCGCTGGATAACCAGGCCATTCGCTGCCGTATCAGTCATCAGCATGAGCACCCAGCCCTACAGCCCCACCGCATCGAAGCCCGCACGGATCCTCAAAGAGAAGATGATGAAGGGCCACACGGTCTTTGGCACACTGATCCAGCACGCCGTCGTGCCTGCCATTGTTGATTTCATTCCTGATGGCAGCATCGACTTCGTGATCGTCACTGCGGAGCACAACGCGCTCGACATCGCCGACTTCATGCCGCTGCGCTATGCGCTGGCCGCGAAGGGTATTGCTTGTCTCGCCCGCACGCACAGCCGCGATGCCGATGACGTGGCGAAGGTGTGCGATTCCTTCGATGGCGTCGTCATTCCGTATGCGGAGGATGTGGAGATGATCAAACGCCTCGCCGCTGCAGCCGTGTATCGCCCGCTCAAAGGCGTCGCGCTGGAGCGTGCCATCAAAGAGGGCAAATGGCCCAGTGACAAGACGCGTGACTACATTGAGCAAAAATGTGCGGATACGCTCTTCGTGCCAATGATCGAATCCGTGCTCGCCGTGCAAAATCTCGATGCCATCTGCGCCATTCCCGGAGTGAGCGCTTTGTTCATCGGTCCGAACGACATGACCACAAACATGGGTATCCCGAACGAATACGATCACCCCGACTTCATCGCCGTGTTGCAGAAGGTCATCGACGCCGCCGACAAGCGCCACATCCCCGCCGGAAGCTGGTTTGGCAAAACCGAGCAGCAACTCCGCGCCATCAAGCAGGGCGCGCGCTTCATCTGTCATTCGAATGACAGCAGCCTGCTCAAGGACATCATGACGACAGTCTTTGGGGCGCTGCGGAAAGGTTGATCTCTTTTATGAACCGACTGACTGCTTTCATCTTCACGTCATCGCTGCTGCTGCCGGTGGTTTCATCGCTGGCGCAGAGCAAAGCCGCGCCGTGGTATGAGGACCGGGCGAATCTGCTCTTCTACAAAGACGATCAAGGCTCGTTGAAGCCCGTGAAGTCGTCCGATGACTGGGCGCGACGAGCGGCGCACATTCGGGCGAACATGGAGCTGGTGATGGGAGCGCTGCCGGAGAAGTCAGCGCTGCCTTTGGACATCAAGATCAACGGCGAGACGCCGCTGAGGCACTACACGCGGCAGCATGTGACGTTTGTGGCCGATCAAGGAGATCGTCTGCCAGGATGGCTGCTGGTGCCGGATGGTGCGAACGCCAACGACAAGCGACCGGCGATGATCTGCCTGCCAGGAAGCTCCGCGCCGGGCAAAGACACGCCCGCAGGCCTCACCGCGAGCGCGGATCGTGCGTATGCGCATGAGTTGGCGGAGCGCGGATACGTCTGCCTCGTTCTCGATTACCCGCTGCTGCACACGGCGGAATACAAGACCGATCCGTATACGCTGAAGTATGACAGCGCGACAATGAAGGGCATCGTCAATCACCGGCGCGGCGTGGATGTGCTGCAATCACTGCCGTTCGTCGATGTAGAGGCCATCGGCGTGATCGGACACTCGCTCGGCGGGCACAATGCGCTGTTTCTAGCCATGTTTGATGAGCGGGTGAAGGCGGTGGTGTCGAGCTGCGGGTTCAATGTTTTTTCGAAGCACAATGGCGGCGACGTGCGCGCTTGGAGCAGCCGCTATTACATGCCGCGCATCAAGACGGTGTATGGCGATGTGCCTGCGAAGATTCCCTTCGATTTCACCGAGGTGCTGGCCGCGCTGGCACCTCGCGCGGTGTTTGTGAACGCGCCACTGCATGATGCGCCGGACTTTGAGGTGTCCGGCGTGCGCGATTGCTTCACGGCGGCCATTCCGGTGTATCGCGAGGTCTTCAATGCAGATGACCGGCTCGCGGTGCGTTATCCCGATGCCGGTCATGCCTTCCCTGCAGCGGAGCGTCAGGCGGCGTATGCGTTTCTCGACAGGCATCTGCGGCCTCGCGATGGCAAAGTGGAGTTGAAACGCGATCTCGTCGCCCACTGGCCTGTGGTGGACAAGGCGCTCGAACTCCCTGCCAAGAATGCGCCGCAGCTTGGCTCGGGTGACTTCACTTTGTCGATGTGGGTGCAGGCAGATGAGAATGCTGATCGCCTTTCGGGCGATCTGATGAGCCAATATGATCCCGTCAAGCATCGCGGCTTTCATCTCACGCTGAAGAGCAATCCGGGCGCGACGACGAATCAGGCCAACTGGCGACACTTGCAGTTCGGCATTGATGATGATCGCACGTCGGAGTGGAGCGATTGCGGCCGCCCTGGCAATGCCACGCTCGCCTTTGGGCTCGCGGTTCATGAAGGCGCTCTCTATGCGAGCACTTGCGAGCCAGGGAAGGATGAATCGGGCCATGTGTATAGCTACGGCGGAGGTGACTTGTGGATCGACTGCGGTGCGCCGGAAAAATCGAACACCGTCACGGCGCTCGCGGTGCATCACGGCAAACTTTACGCGGGCACGGGCAAATATCGGCTGGGCGGCTCTTCGTTGAAGGAATCCGAAAACACCACGCTCGGCGGACGCGTGTTTCGATATGAAGGCGGCACAAAATGGGTGGACTGCGGCCAGTTGCCCGAGACGGAAGCCGTGGGTGGGCTGGTGGTGTTCAAGGATCAGCTTTATGCCTCGTCGTTGTTCAAGCCCGCCGGGTTCTTTCGCTACGAGGGCGATGCGCGCTGGACGGCTCTGCCCGTGCCGCAGGGGCCTGATCTCAAGACGCAGGAGATCGGCCCGAAGCGTGTGGAGGCACTGACCGTGCATGACGGCTTCATCTACGCCAGCAGCTACGATGGCGGTCATGTGCATCGTTTTGATGGCAAGACTTGGACCGACTGCGGCCAGATCGGCGACAACACGCAGACCTACTCCTTCGCGCAATATGAAGGGCGTTTGTATGTCGGCACTTGGCGCAGCGGGCGTGTGTTTCGTTTTGAAGATGTCGGTCGCTGGACCGACGTGGGCCGTCTTGGCGAAGAACTGGAGGTCATGGGCATGACCGTTCACAACGGTCGCCTCATGGCCGGTTCCCTGCCGCTGGCGGAGGTGTATTCGTATGAAGGCGGCGACATGTGGAAGAAGCTCGCGCGACTCGATCACACGCCTGATGTCACTTATCGCCGCGCCTGGACGATGGCCGAGCACGATGGCCAGGTGTTTTGCAGCACGCTGCCGTCTGGCAAAGTTTTCGCCTTCAGCTCAGGCCAGCAGACCACCTGGGGTCATACACTGTCTTCCGCATGGCATCACCTCACCGCAGTGAAGTCGGCACACCGGCTGACGCTTTACGTCGATGGGGAGATGGTGTCTCAAACACCGGCTTTCGATGCCACGAGCTATCAACTCGACACCGATGCCCCACTGCGCATCGGCACCGGCATGAATGGATCCTTGAACGGACGTCTGTCCGACGTCCGCGTGTATCGCAGGACGCTGAATGCCCCGGAAATCGAAGCGCTGGCGAAGGAGATGCCAAAACCATGAGCAGGCTTCGCCATTTCATTCTCGCAGGTCTGGCGCTCGTCGCAGGAGCCGCATGGTCACAATATGAGGCATCACCGCTGAAGGCAAACGGCCAGCATCTGAAGATTTTCGTACTCACCGGCCAATCGAACAGCCTCGGCACGACGGCTGACAAGAAGGAGCCGGACATCACACCGGGCAAAGACGCACTGGATGAGCAGATTCCTTTCTTCTGGGCAAATCGCTCCACGCGTGGCGGTGATGGCGCGGCGGTGCTCTACGATGACTCAGGCGGGAAAATAGTCTCGCTGCGGGCGCAAAAAGGCGAGGGCGCCGATCCACTGTTCTGGGGCCCTGAGATTGGTTTTTCGCGGCACTTGGCCGCCAATGGCGTGAAGGACTTCCTCTTCGTCAAAGCCAGCCGTGGTGGCGGTGGCAACAGCTTCTGGCTCAAGGGCAGCCGCGATGATCACATGTATCGACATGTCGTCGAAACGGTGCAGTTGGCGGTCCAAGCACTGCCGCAAGGCGTCACCTTCGAGATCGCCGCGCTGCTCTACATCCAAGGCGAGAGCGACAGCCCCACCGAGGCTGCTGCATCCGGGGAACGACTGAAGACGCTCGTTGAAAACCTTCGCAAGGATCTGCCAAACGCCGCTGCGATGAAGGTCGTCATCGGCGGCATAGCCTCTGGCGGTGAGAAAAGCGATGTTGTGCGCGCCCAGCAGTCAGCCTTGGCGAAAAGCGACCCCACCTTTCGCTACATCGACACGCTGGACCTGCGCGGCCAGCGCTACGACAACTTACACTTCAGCAAGGGCGCCAAACTCGAAATCGGCCAGCGCATGGCGAAGACGTGGCTGGATTGGAGGAAGTGATTTCTCACCCATCAAACGGATGCGTCCGCTTCTCCAGCGGTAGCTTGAGCCTTTGTTGCGCCAGAGCGCTCGCGAAGCATGCCTGCACCATCTCATTGCCAATCGCCGCACTCGCGCCGCTGCTGTGTGGTTCGCGATTTTCGCGGATGGCGGCTAGGAGGTCATCGATGGTGATTTGATTGCCAACGTGCGCTTGATCTCCTTTGGCAGGGTCGAGCAAGTGAGCGCTGGGATCATCAGCCCAGTTTACCCAGGTGTCGGTGGTGCCTTGGCGCTGAAGCATGAGTATCTTCGGCTGGATGTTCGCCAGGATGCGCACCATGCCCTTGCTGCCAACGAGCGTCATACCATACGGCCCCGTTTGATCGCGCAACTCCGCACGGCTGATAAACGTGCCGACGACCGAGTTGGCAAAACCGAACGTGGCATGTACGCGCTCGCCCGCCATTCCGCCGATGTCCTCCTTCAAGGCACCACGCTTGTCTGCCAGCGTGATCGGCTTGCCTTCCTTGGTCTCGATGCGCGCAAAGCACCACTGCGGATCACCTGCGAAGAACTGCATGAGGCCATACAGATGACAGGCGAGAACCGTCATGTCCTCCGCCCCAGCGCGGTGGTCCTGCTTGCCCACGCCGCGCATTTCGCAGAGGTCGCCGATGAGCGATTTGTCATCGAGTTTCTGTTTCAGGAGCAAAATGTTCGGCGTGGACCGCATCTGATGCGCGACGCCGATCTTGAGGCCCTTTTGCTTTGCCAAAGCCAGCAATACATCACTGTCCGCCGCACAGCGAACGAAGGGCTTCTCGCTGTAAACATGCGCTCCGGCTTCCAGCGCGGCCTTGGTCATGGCAAAGTGCTGATCATTCCAGCGCGGACCGACGGAGACGATGTCCGGCTTCTCTTTCGCCAGCATCTCATGGTAGTCCGCATAACCACGTGTCGCACCGGAGCTCTTCATGGCATTCGCGCGGCCCGCTTCATTGGGATCAGCGACTGCGAGCACTTCGACATCACTCCGGTGTGCAAAGACGATGTCCATGCCGTGGCCATAGTCGCCACGGCCCGTGTGCCCAATGATGACGGCGCGCAGTTTCTTCGGCGCATCGGCGGCGCGGACAGTCGAGGCGGCAAGGGCAAGCGTGGTGAAGTGGCGGCGATTCATGATGGATGTACAACGCATTCACCCACGGCCGTAGTTCTCGCATGAAGCTCATTTTTCTCTGCCTTCTCATTCCTCTCGCCAGTTTCGCTGCCGATACGACACGCCAAGTCGGCGCTGCCTCGGTGGACATCACGCCCGATTATCCGGTGCGGCTCAGCGGCTATGGCGGACGCCGATTGCCAAACACGGGCGTCTCGCAGCACATCTTTGCCAAAGCCTTGGCGATTGGCAGCGATGAAGAAGGTCCGGCGGTGCTGGTGACGGTGGATAATGTCGGCGTGCCAGGATCCATGCGCGATGAAGTGCTGCGTCGGCTTGCGACGAAGAGCAAGGTGAGCGGCGAACGCTTCGCGATCTGCTCCAGCCACACGCATTGCGCACCGATGTTGATTGGCGTTTTACCGAATCTTTTCGGCATGGACGTTCCGGCGGAGCATCTGCCTGCCATCGAGCGCTACACGCGTGAACTGACCGACAACATCGAAAAAGCTGCGCTGACGGCTCTAGCAGACCGTAAACCGGCCACACTCGCCTGGGGCGTCGGTAAAGTGGGTTTTGCGGCGAATCGACGCGCGTTTCCTTTGAA
>JANOBP010000067.1:0-3680 GCA_031411715.1 Verrucomicrobiaceae bacterium
CATTCCACTTGTTACTCCAGAACAGCTCGTAACGCCCAATCTAATCCTCCAGCCAATCTTCAAAACCCAGAAAGTCTCCACGGCTGTCAAGGTATGGGATGGTTCCACCATCATGTTAGGCGGGGCTAAAATTCAGCGCCATACAACCGTTGATGACCGGATTCCGATTTTGGGCAATCTGCCATTCATAGGCAGGCTTTTCCAAAGCATCGTCACCAAAAAAGACACCAAGAACATCATCATTTTCGTCACGGTTAATGTGATCGATCCTTCCGGGCAGAAAATAAAAAAGCAGACGGCCTCATTGAATCCGTAAGCAGCCTCAAAGGTGGTCAATTTGGTTAGCTAGTGCCAAATCCAATGCCGTCAATCCGCCAACGCTATGCGTCGTGAGGCGCACGCCAACTCTCTTCCAGCCGACCATCAAATCCGGGTGGTGATTCATATTTTCAGCAAGCGCGGCAGTCTTCTGGACAAACTCAATGCCATCCAAATAGCAGCGAAATTCAAAGTCCTTCAAAAGTTCACGCCCAGCCACTTTCCATCCAGTAAGCTTGGCCAGTTCTCTTTGGATAGTTTCTTCATCGAGTAGCGTCGGTTTCATGCTTGGTAACGTCCCTCGCCGCCGAATTGCCTGCAAGCATCCGAAATTGCTTTCTTCCTTGCACTGGACTACATAACCCGCCCCCCGCCCCAGCCCCTCTCGAATGTCCATCGCCAACACCCGCAACTTCTCCATCATCGCCCACATCGACCACGGGAAGACAACGCTCTCAGATCGCCTCCTGGAGACCACTCAGACGATTACTGTGCGGCAGCAGCAGAATCAGCTCCTCGACAGCATGGACCTTGAGCGCGAGCGAGGCATCACCATCAAAGCACATCCTGTGTGTATGAACTACAAGGCCAAGGATGGTCAAATGTACAAGCTCAACCTCCTCGACACTCCTGGGCACGTCGATTTCAGCTACGAGGTCAGCCGCTCCCTTGCCGCATGTGAGGGTGCCCTCCTCCTCGTGGACGCAAGTCAAGGCGTAGAGGCCCAAACCGTTGCCAATCTCAATCTGGCACTCGCTCAGAAGCTCCACGTCATCCCCGTCATCAACAAAATCGACCTTCCCAGCGCTGATGTTGATAAAGTGAAACGCCAGATTGAAGACATCCTTCAGCTTTCCGCTGATGAAGCCGTGCTCTCCAGTGCCAAGATGGGTATCGGCATCGTGGACATTCTGGAGGCCGTGGTAGCCTACATTCCGCCACCCATTGACCCAAAGGACGGCTACCTTCGTGCTTCCGTCTTTGATTCCGTCTTCGACGCCTATCGCGGTGTCGTCAGCTACGTGCGTGTCATGTCTGGCACGATCATTCGCGGTCAAAAAGTACGCATGATGTCCACCGGACTCGATTACGAAATCAAGGACGTCGGCATCTTCCGTCCCAAGATGACTAGCTGTGAAAAGCTTGAGCCAGGTGACGTCGGCTACCTCATCGCCAATGTGAAATCCTCTGCCGATGTGAAAATCGGGGACACGCTCACAGAAACCCGCCGTCCAGCTCCCGAACCGCTTCCAGGCTTTAAAGAAATTCACCCGCTGGTCTTCAGTGGCATTTATCCTGTCAGCACGGACGACTTCGAATCGCTTAAAGCCGCTGTGGGTAAGCTGCAGATCAATGACTCGGCCTTCACATTTATGGCGGAAAGCTCTGCGGCACTCGGATTCGGCTTCCGCTGCGGTTTCCTTGGCCTCTTGCACATGGAGATCATCCAGGAGCGCCTGCGTCGTGAATTTAACATGGACGTCATCTCGACCTATCCATCCGTTATTTACGAAGTACGTAAAACCGACGGCACCGAGCTCCTCGTGGACAATCCCAGCTTCCTCCCCCCCGCTGCCGAGATTGATGTGATCCGTGAGCCGATGGTGAAAGTCTTTATCATGATCCCCAACGAGCATATCGGCGACATGATGGGGCTCGTCATGGACAAGCGTGGCCAGGTCAACAACACCGAGACCCTCGACGACAAGCGTGTGCTCCTGCACACCCTGATGCCGCTCAATGAAATCCTCGTGGACTTCAACGACAAGCTCAAATCCATCACCCGTGGCTATGGCAGCATGGATTACGAGCACGCTGGCTACAAAGAAGATGACCTCGTCAAAATGGACATCCTTATCGCCGGTGATCACGTCGATGCCTTTTCATGCATCGTCCACCGCGGAAAAGCCGAGGCCCGTGGCCGCGTGCTTTGCACCAAACTTAAAGAAGTCATTCCACAACAACTCTTCGTCGTTGCCATCCAGGCCGCCATTGGTGGGAAATTCATCGCTCGCGAGAGCATCAGCGCACTGCGCAAAGACGTCACCGCCAAGTGTTACGGCGGTGATATTTCCCGCAAACGCAAACTGCTCGACAAGCAGAAAGAGGGTAAAAAGAAGATGAAGGCCATCGGTAGAGTGAATATTCCGCAGGAAGCCTTCATTGAGGTGCTCAAAAATAACTAAGGCTTAATTCGCATTGCGGAATGTGAATTGCGGATTGAAATGCCGCCGCGTCGCCGCAAAACATCCATTTTCAATGTTCTTCCTTACCCCACGTTATCTGAAGCAGGCCAAGCTCCTTCACAAAGGTGTTACGCGCTTCATCAACTACAAGCGCGACATCTTGCCAGAGACCAAGTTGCAGGAAATCACCACGCTACGCTCCAGTTTGGAAGATGCCATGCGTGCACGCGACAAGACCCGCATCGACACACTCTCTACGGAAATTAATAGTGTCTGCGAAAAGGCACTGCCTGCAGCAGAGCGCTCCGACATTGCTGATAACATTGAAGTCTTCTTTGTCGCTATCGTGATCGCTTTTGGCATCCGTAGCTACATCCTTCAGCCATTCAAAATCCCCACCGGCTCCATGCAGCCGACTCTCTATGGCCTCGTCGCCACGCATACGGAAGAGGATAAGACGCCGAATCTCATCATGCAGTGCAAGGACTGGCTCACCGGCAGCAGTTACTACAATGTAGTGGCCAATCACTCCGGCTATCTCGATACAAATAAGCCACTGACCGAGCACAGCTTCATGGGTTTCTTCACCCACACACGGTTGCATTTTACGGACGGCGAGACGCAATGGATCTGGGCACCCATGCGGCAACTTGCAACAGACCAGCAATTCACCCTGGGCTTTTGGAACTACCTGAATCTCCCCGTTTCCATCGATGGCACGGCCATCACACCTGATGCCCAGGCTTTGCAAAATGTCAGAGGTGCTGCTGGCGGGTATGTCAGTAAAGGTCAACTCTTAGCCCGAGGCACGATCAAAACTGGAGACAATGTTCTCGTCAATAAATTCGCGTATCACTTCCGCCAACCATCACGTGGTGAAGTTTTCGTCTTCACCACCAAAAATATTCGCGGCATCGAAAACCGCGGTGATTTCGATAAACTGCAGGGATCTCAGCACTACATCAAGCGTCTCGTTGGAGTGCCGGGAGATGCACTGGAAGTCAAATCGCCTCAGCTCTGGATCAATGGTCGATCTGCTGAAGAACCAGGCGTTCAACGTGTTGCTGGCATGCAGGGCGACTACAAAGGCTATGGCAACATTGAGTTACTCGCTCAGGGCAAATCGGTGAAGCTTCAAGAGGACCAATACTGGGCCATGGGCGACAATAGCTACCA
>JANOBP010000068.1:0-2556 GCA_031411715.1 Verrucomicrobiaceae bacterium
GGCGCAGGTCGTCGCAAAGAATGACGAGGACGTTTGGCTTGGTTGCTGCCTGAGAAATGACAGAAAAGGCGAGTAGAACAGAAACGAAGGCAAAGCGAATCATGACGTCAGCTAGGCGTTTTTGGGTTCAGAGCGAAAGCGTGAGAAAAAGCCTTTTTTCTCGGGTGGAGTGGCTGGGGGTGGCTCAGTCTTGCCCTTTTTGTCTTTGATATCAGTAGGCTTGGCTTTTGGGTCAGGTTTCTCGCTCGTTGGCTTTGCTTTTGGATCAACCTTGGCTGGCTCGGGAGTTTTGGGCGCATCAGCAGGGCCGAATTTGGCACGGGTTTGCTGATGGATGGCTTCAGCCTCGGCAGCTTGCATGAGTTCATTGCGCACGGAGTCGGGGACAGTGCCTTCCGTGAGCGGTGGAAGGAGCGGATTGGGTGCTTCAGACCAAGCGCCGAGTATCGGCAGCCCAAGGTCGGTTCTTCCTCCAATCAGCTGTCCCATGCGGGTAATGCGGTGAGCGCCGATAACACGCAAGCGGGTGCCATACATGTAAAAGACGGTGGTATCATCAACGCCTTCAATGGTGGTGAGGCCACGCTGGAGGATGGGCTTGCCTCGCAAGATGACTTCATCTTCGCTGACCAGGATTTCCTGACAGAGGGCTTTAGCTGGCACCAGGAAGTTCATTTCGATGAAGACCTTACCTTTGCCACGCACACGCTTGGGCGTGCCTTCAGGAGTGGTTTTGGTGATATCGACTGAATCCGCAGCAATTTTGTAAAAAGGTGCCATTTCGGTGCTCTGAGCGCTGAGTGTCTTGGCCTCAGCGAAGTCCATGGAAAGCAGGAAACTCAGATCGACGGGCACCTCGGCCTCCGCCTTGGCCTTGTCATCATTCTTTTTGTCGTCCTTGGCAGCAACGGCAGGCTTATCAGAGGTGTCGGTGCTTTTACAACTGGTCAGCCCTGCTGCTGTGAGCATGCCTAGGGCGGCAGTGATGATGAGTGTCCAAGTTTTCATATGAGGAACAGCGAGCGTACATCAAACGGGCCGCTGGGCACGGAAAATTTACGTTTCCGAATGATCAGACAACTCGGCTGTATTCGACGAAGCGCAGCGCATGGATGTTTTCCATGTCTGCGGGGTGAAAGTGCTCGCTTATAACCTGCCAATCTGAAGCAATGATCGGGAATGCAACGCCAGAACCGATCTGCGTTTCGACATGGGTTATGAGCAGGCGGTTGGCATGCGGCATGGCCAAAGTATAAGCTGCCGAGCCTCCGCACACGAAAATCTCCCGCACAGACGAAGCCGTGGCGGCTTGGACAGCGTCCTGAATGGAGTGTACGACTTGGCCGATGGAAGGTCGGAAGGTCATATCGTGTGTCAGCACGAGCGGCGTGTGATTGTGGAACCAGCCAAGCATTTCCTCAAAGGTGCGGCGTCCTAGCAGTAGCCACTGGCCTGCTGTGTGTTTTCGAAAGTGTGCTCGGTCACGTGGTAGGTCCCATGGCACGCCTTGACCACGAGAGATGAAACCATCTGCCGATACAGCGGTAATGAGCGTGAGCGTGGCTGTTTTGCTCACCGGGGCTTATAGATAGCCGACTCACCCTCATGCAGGCGGCGCACTCGATCCATAAGCTGGCGTTGAATCGCCGCAGTTTCCAAGCGCTGGGCTGGTTCATGGAAAGGCTCTCCACTAATCGGGTAGGTTTCAAAATGCATGGGCACCATGTGGCGTGCGCCGATGGTCTCAAAGGCGTCCAAGGCCTCCTCTGGATTCATATGAACTGGACGGCCACTTGGAGGTTCATAGGCTCCGATTGGCATCAGAGCGAGATCAATGTTTGATCGCCGACCGATCTCCTCAAAACCATCGAACATGGCGCTGTCACCGCAGTGATAAAGTGTCTGTGCAGGGGATTGAACAAGGAATCCACCGAACCCACGATGCGTGTCATGGATCATCCGCGCACCCCAATGGCGGGCTGGAGTCAGTGTGATGCGTAGATCACGGAAAGTGGCGCTCTGCCACGTCTTGAGCTCAACGATGCGGCCAAAACCACAGTTTTTGACAATGCTGCCCACGCCTTCTGGCACGATGATCGGCTGTGCGGCAGCAATTTTTCTCAAGCTGGGCAGGTGGAGGTGGTCGTAGTGAGCATGTGTGATTAAAACGACGTCAATGGGGGGCAGATCATGCGCCCAGACGCTCGGATGCCGCAGTCGCTTAGCTGGGCCGAGCCACAGCGCCCAAACCGGGTCGATCGCGATGTTGACACCGCCGACTTGAGCAAAAAAACCTGCATGCCCAAGCCAAGTCACCGCGATCTCCTTTGCTTCAGCTACTGGCAGCTTGCCAAAGTGGAAGCCGGGCTTCCGAGGAGAAAGAATTGAAGGCAACAGCACCTGATTGAGGAAATCCATGTTGCGCTTCTGCCAGCCTTCCGTCGGCTTGAGGCCGATGTGGTCGCCGTCACCCTCCACGCGGTTGCGTAGGGTAAACCGCCGCTTCGGCCGACCTGTGGCAGTCGAACCGCCTTGGCTAGTGAAGGGATCAATAAA
>JANOBP010000069.1:0-7437 GCA_031411715.1 Verrucomicrobiaceae bacterium
CGGGTGATTGACCACCATCTCTGCTTCCTTTGTGGTGAAGCCCACGCCGAAGAACGCCGAGTAGGATTGAAAGCTCGCCGTGTCCCAACTCAGTCCGGTCATCATCAATGCCGTGGAACCCACACGCACAGCCAGCAGCGAGACGAGTGCGATGATCAGAAGGGCGATGACTGGGGCCATAATCTGAAATCAAAATTCCTTCACGCTCACCGACTTGTCGTGATCATACATTTGCTCTTTGATGAGTTTTCCCTCGCGGTTCCAGTAACGGTTCAAGCCATGGCGTTGGCCGTGCTCGAAGTTGGTTTCGACCGTTTGTTTGCCGTTTTCTCCCCACTCTTTGATTACGCCATGCATGCGGCCATCGGTGAATGGATACTCTCCTTTGGGGGAGCCATCCGAGTGCTTCATGCGCGCGGTGCCGGTGAATTTATAGCCCTGGCAGTAGGCTATCGAGTTGTCGTCGTTCCATTTCAATTCCGTGAGCACTGCCTCGGTGGGGGATTTACCACATGAAACAAGGCCGAGAAGGATGAGGATCAGAAATGACTTCTTCATGACAGGGAAGATGCCGCGCGGGCAGCGACAGGCAATCCTATGTGCGAGATTTTTCTCGACAGCTTTAAGCGGTGCATTCACTCATCGGGATGGATCAACATATCGCGCGCAACGGACAGCAGATCGGCATCTTTTCTGAGGCCGAAGTGCAAGCAGGCCTCTCCACGGGTCGCTTTCAGGCCTCCGATCTTTATTGGAGTGAAGGGATGACCGACTGGCAGCCACTGGGAGTAGCCACCTCAACTTCAGGGTTATCAGTGAGCACTTCGGTCCCATCCGCCGAATTCAATCCTTACGCGCCGCCACAGTCCAACATCGTCTCGTCCGCTATGATGCCACAGCTAAGGTTGGCCTCGCGCGGAGTTCGGTTTGGCGCCGCCATGATAGATACATTGATCATACTATTCGTGATGCTGGTGCCGCTAATCTTGGGCATCTATTTAATCGAGGGTGGGGAGCGACTGCAGGCGGATGTGGTGCCCGTTGGCGCTATTGTGTGCTTCTGCCTATCAGGAGTTGGCATGCTTGGCCTGCTGGTCTGGAATGCGGTGCTGCTCGGCAAGCACGGTCAAACCATCGCCAAAAGATGGCTTAAAATACGCATCGTGTCTTTTCCGAGTGGTCAGCCGGCTGGTTTTGGCAAAGCCTTCGGCCTGCGCGCCGTGGTGAACACCATTATTAGTCAGATCGTGCCGCTATACGGAATTGTGGATGTTTGCTTCATCTTTCGTGAGGATAAACGCTGCCTGCACGATCTGATCGCCGAGACGACGGTGGTGGAGGATTAGGCTAGGCCACGTGCGGCGACCTGATCCTCATCGAGGCCTAAGTAGTGCCCCAATTCGTGGAGGAAGGTGATGCGCACTTCGTCGCGGTAAGTTTGCAGGTCGCCATTGCAGTCATCCCACAAATTATCGAGGAAAAGTCGGATGCGCGGCATCTCATCGGGTGCGGCGGGCGGTGGATCGCAACGCGCATTGCCTTCGAACAAACCAAGCAAATCTGGATCGAGATCCTCGTCGATGTCGATGAGGGCATCCATCTCGGAGAGGACGATGGAACATGCGGCGGCCTCGTTACGGATCACCTCGGGTAGCGAGAGCAGCGTGGACTTCACCACACTGGTGGCAATGGTTTGGAGACGTTCAAAGCGCATCTTGGTTTCTACTTCGTGGTTTGGGGTTTCTTTTTGAGCACTTCGATTTCTCTCTGCTGCTCCTCAGCCTTCTTCTGGAGTTGCTGAACGCGGTCCCACAGGTTTTTAAGGTCTGCTGGGCTTTCCAAGCCAGCCCTGATCTCTTGCGCCGATTTTGCAGCGGCTTCACGTTCAGGATCTGCTCGGTCACCACCACTGATGGCGAGCCTGAGATCGAGCAGACCGAGCGCCTTTGGATCGCGCAGAGTTCCGAGTGACTTTGCAGCTGCAATCCGCCAGTCGAGACGCGGATCACTAAGCTTTGAGGCGAGGAAATCGCGCACAGCATCACGATTCTCATTCGTGGGTCTTCGGGCCAGAAATGCGAGAGCGTCGAAGGCGATGCCTGCATCTCGACCGCGTAGCTCATGCGGTGCCTCAAGGCGCGCAAGCACCTCCCTAACGGCTGATTCGTTGTCATGAGCACGCATGGCTTTGATCGCAGCGAGTTGCAGGCTGCTATTGAAGCTGTTGCCGCTAAGATGCGTGCGCAGAGCCTCGACGATCTGCGGCTCACCTGGCCGCGCACCCCAAGTTTCGATGATGGTGGCGAGTATCTCGGGGTTCTTCTCGCTTTGCGCCATTTTCCACAGCGTCTCGCGTGATTCGACAGTGTTGATCGCTGCAAGCGCCTGAACCACGGCTTTGCGCGTTTGAGCATGGGGTTGGTTGACACTGCCTGCGATCAATGCGGCACGCGCTTCTGGCTCGGCGGTCTTCGCGAGCGCTTTGGCGGCTTCAGAGCGCACGGCATGGAAGGCGTCCTCGCGCAGGATTTTGGCGAGTTTGTCGATGTTTTTATCTGTGAGTGATTTCACAGCCAAAAGGCGGCCGATCACGTCGGATTGAAGCTGCTTGTCGAGCATCGGTCCAGGTGGCGTGAAGCTTACTTTGGCCAGCACGGTGAAATCTGGATCAATCCGTGTCAGTTCCGGCTGTGCAGGCAGAGCGAAATGAAAATCCTCGACGTCCTTGGTGACATCCATGGTGAATCGAAGTGGCTCTTTCTGTCCTGCGATGCTGAAACTCACGGGCAGAGGCAAGCGGAAGAGGCGCACCTGCTCGCTGAGCTTCTGTGTCTGCTTCACCGTGACTTTAGCCTGCTTGGCAACTGAATCCCATGCGTAGTCGATCTTCAGCTCAGGCACACCACCGTGATGCAGCCATTGATCGAAGAACTGATCGAACGAAAGGCCGCTGACTTCTTCCACCACGTCCTGCAAGTCGTCCGTGCTGACGATGCCGCTGCGATGCCGCTCAAGATAGGTCTTGATGCATTTGCGATACAATTCCGCGCCTAATTGACTGCGCAGCATGTGCAGCACCCACGCTCCTTTAGGATACGCACGGGAATCAAACTGCTGCATAGGGTCACCGTAGTCACGCCACACAATGGGCCGCGTGTCGTTGGCTTTGAAAACATCCTCGGCCTCCAGCCAGAGAGAGTACTTCATTGCATCCACACCGAGCTTCTGCTGCTCATAGAGAATGGTGTAGTAGCTGGCGAAGCCTTCATTCAGCCACAGATGCGCCCAGTCGCGACAGGTGACGAGATCACCAAACCATTGATGAGCCGTCTCATGCGCATCAAGGCGATGCAGCGTGCGCAGTTCTTCCGTATCCGCATTGAACAGCATTCCCGCCGCCTCAAAGGTGCAGCTCGTATTCTCCATGCCGCCGGCGAGGAAATCGAGGCAGTAAACCTGATAATACTTGTCCCATGCAAACGGCACGCCGATTTCTTTTTGGTAGAACTCGATAATCTTCCGGGTGTCCGCGAATGCGCCCGCTGCCTGCGCTTTGTGTGAAGGCGGCACCAGCAGCGCGAGTGGTAGCTTGCCTGCCTTGTCCTCCAGCTTATGAAAATGCCCAGCAGCCAGGGCGATGAGGTAATTCACATGTGGTTTGTCCTGCAACCAATGCCAGGCCACCAATCCGTTCGCGCCAGGCTTCTGGCTCTTCAACGTGCCATTGGAAACGACCTCCATCCCTTTTGGTGCGTGACAGATCACCTCACTGGTGAAGCGCTCATTCGGATAATCGTAGCTCGGAAACCAGAACCGATGCAGTTCCGCCTCTCCCTGACTCCACACCTGTGTATCTCCCTCTTTGTAGCCCATCTCAGGCGTGCGGAAGTAGAGCCCATGCTCAGGTTGTGCCGAGTACTTCACCGTGATGGTAGCCTCTGCGTCTGGCGCTATGGCAGTGGCAAAGGTGATGACGAGTTTTTCATTCGACACCTCATGCTCGCTGACTTTTGCGCCTTCCGCAGTGATTTGCACGATCTGCAAATCCACGGCGTCGAGTTCCAGCTTCGTCAGCGGCAGCGCGATCGGCTTGAAGCGCATCGTCGCGGTGCCAGAGACGGCGCGCTTGGCAAAATCCGGCGTCACATCAAGCTTGAGGTGCAAAATGTCCACCCGCCGATCTCGCGCATACTTCCGTCCAGGCACGATCTTGATCGGCTGAGGCAGCAAGTGCTTCTCGCAATGCCGACAATCGAATGAATCGCCAATGGCAGTCGAAGAAAGCATGGCAGCGGCGAGGAGGATGGGTTGGAGGCGCATGGCGCGCGATCATCCCGAACGCGCTAGGTCATGGCAAGCACAAACGGGAAGGAGTCGATCACGCGAAGCGTATAAAGCAGGACATGCTCACCTTCTCGGACCAAACTCAAGGCACCTCACGCTTGGCGCGGCGTGATTTCTTGCGCGTGGGCGGACTGGGGCTTGGTGGTTTGGCATTGAGCGACCTCATGGCTGCCAACAAAAGCCTCATCAAAGACAAGTCGGTCATTTTTCTCTTCATGCACGGCGGACCATCGCAGTTCGAGACTTTTGATCCCAAGATGGATGCTCCTTCCGAGATCCGTAGCGTCACGGGGGAAATCAAAACCAAAATCCCAGGTGTGACCTTTGGCAGCACCTTTGAGCGACTGGCCAGTCTGGCCGACAAATTCAGCATCGTGCGTTCCTTCGTCACGGGGGATGCGGTTCACGACATCAAGACCATCGTCGGCAAGGACACGCTTAAGGCCAACATCGGCTCGCTCTACTCACGCATGGCCGGCCCTTTACGCCAAGGCAGTGCCATGCCGACGAATGTCGCACTCTTCCCGAAGGCGGTTTCATCAGCAGCAGGTCCAGTGATCAAGCAATTCGGTGATTTTACCTCCAGTGGCGAGTTTGGCGCGACTTATCAGCCTTTCGTGCCGGGTACTGGCAGTGGTGCACAGTCAGACATGACGCTGAGTATGCCCCAGCAGCGGATGGATGACCGTCGCTCGCTGCTCACCTCACTGGACCAATGGAAGCGCGAGATGGATGCCTGCGCGGCCATTGGCGGCATGTCAGATTTTCAATCGCTGGCTTTCGATGTGCTCCGGCGCGGTGTCTCGGATGCGTTTGATCTCTCCAAAGAAGACCCACGCCTCATCGCTCGCTATGACACCTCCAAATTGCTGCCGAAGGACCGCATCAGCACGCAATGGAACAACCGTGAGCACTACGCCGACAATGCCGCCACGCTGGGCAAGCTGCTGCTCATGGCGCGTCGGCTGTGTGAGCGAGGCTGCGGCTTTGTCACCGTGACCACCAGCTTCGTCTGGGACATGCACGCGGACAACAACAACGCCCCCTGCCGCACCGGCATGGATTACGTCGGACGCCCCTTCGACCACGCGGTCTCTGCGCTCATCGAAGACATCGAAGCACGCGGCTTGAGCGAGAAAATCATGCTCGTCTGCTGCGGTGAGATGGGCCGCTCACCGAAACTCAACGCCAAAGGTGGTCGTGATCACTGGGGCGGCCTCGCGCCGCTCATGATATACGGTGGCGGTTTAAAAATGGGCCAAGTCATCGGCCAATCCGCCCGCAACGGTGGTGAGCCTGCCTCCGAACCGATCACCATCCCTGATTTGATCTCGACGATCATGCACACGTTGGTCGATGTAGGCGAGGCCCGCATCACTGATGGCTTGCCACCAAGTCTGCTCAATGTGCTGACACGCGGTGAGCCGATACGTGGACTGGTGTAAAGTTTACTTCGAGGCACCCCGATACGAATACCAAAGAAGGACGAAGCCAGTGGTCACATCTAGGCTTGCCCAGACAAGCTTGGTGAACTGCACGGGGCATATCGGATTGTAAAGCAATGCGAGCGCGATGAGTGCCCAGCGGGCAGGGCCTTGATCGGACTTCCAGGAAACCGTGATCGCCCAAATGGCCCACGAACACACAGCGACACGCAGGAACTGGTAGTAGCCATAGGGTAATGAGAGTGCTCCAACAAAGGAGACCAGAGCCACGATGACGGCGAAGCGATGCGGTTTCAGTTGGTTCATAGTCGTAACCGAATGCGTCAAACTAAGCGGCAGTGCATGACTTTGGCAAGGGACAGGCCAGAGACTGAATGCGTTGGCTGCAACGAAAGATCTGGTGTTGTGGCGAGTTCATCTTCGAGCATGAAATTTGCTTCTCTACTCCTCACCTTTCTTCTCACCTCTTTTGCTCAGGCGCAGGACAAAATGGACCTCTACCTGCTCGTTGGGCAGTCCAACATGGCCGGGCGCGGTGTGGTGGAGGCTCAAGACACGACTCCACACCCGAGGGTGATGATGTTGAGCAAAGATGGCAAGTGGGTGCCGGCAATTGATCCGATGCATTTTGATAAACCGGCGGCTGGAGTTGGCCTTGGCAAAACTTTCGGTCAAATCATCGCGGATGCGACGCCGGGCGTCACCATTGGCCTGATCCCTTGTGCTGTCGGAGGCTCACCCATCGACACCTGGAAGCCAGGTGTGTTTTATCCCGCCACTAAAAGCCATCCATGGGATGACATGGCGAAGCGCGCAGCCATCGCGTTGAAGTCTGGCACGCTCAAAGGCATCCTCTGGCATCAGGGTGAGTCGGACTGCAAACCAGAGCTGGCGCAGGCGTATGAGGCCAAGCTGCACGATCTCATCTCCCGACTCCGCCAGGAATTGAATGCGCCGGCGGTGCAATTCATCGCCGGACAGATGGGGAAATTCGACGGCGTGCCATGGTCGCCGGAAGCGGTCATCGTGGATCAGGCGCATCAGGATTTGGTCAAGAAGGTGCCACACACGGCCTTTGTGAGTGCGGAAGGATTGAAACACAAAGGGGACAAAATTCATTTCGACTCCGCTTCGTTTCGAGAGCTGGGCAAACGATACGCCGTGGCGTATTTAGCAATGCGGACCAAGGATTGAGCGAGGGATGATATTTTGTCACGTCAGATCAGTCCGCTCCAGGCGGCTCCAACAAGCGACGGGGTAGATCACGCATGCCGTGGAGGACGCGGAAAATGACAAGGTTGTCTCCTTCAACTCGGTAGAAAACGAGATGTTGGTTGAACGATCCTTCGACGACCTTCGAGCGCAACTTAGCGAGCCGCCGATCACGAAAATGGAGAATGCGACCTAGGTCGGGCTGACGGCAGAGGGTTAGTTTGGTTTGATCAAAAGCAAACAAGTAGCGTTCTGCCACATCTTCTCCGGCCTTGGATGAGTACCACTCATATTGCAGGTCGAGATCCTGCAATGCCTCAGGGCATGTCCGAAAGTTTGTGTTTCGGGGTTTTGGTTATGGTTTGGTTTTGGGCTGCGTTTTTTGATCCGCAGCTAGCTGCGGATCAAAAAAACGCGCGCCGAATTGGATGGCAAA
>JANOBP010000070.1:0-3205 GCA_031411715.1 Verrucomicrobiaceae bacterium
GTATTTCTCGACCTTGGCATCGGGCTCTCTGAAAACCGCGAGACTCGTCAGACCCTCTTTTTCATAGGCGGTGTGCAGTGCCTGGAAAAAGGGCAGCTCGCGGTCGCAGCCGAGACAACCGCAGGTGAGCCGGACGAGCACCGGGCCTTTGGCCGTCAGTTCGGAGAGCACGATCTCTTTCCCGGCGGAATCCTTGATCTTGAATTCCGGCGCGGCCTGGCCAGGGGCAAGCGGCGTCGGCGTCGCGGCAGGCTTCTTTGATTCAGCGGCGCAGACGGACACGTGTAGGACGAGCGTAGTCGTGAGGAAGAGTTTGAGGGCTGTGTTCATGGTTGGTGCGGGGTTGATTGCCACAGGTCACTACGGGGTCGGTGCGGAACTCTTGCGCGAATGGGATAATATGGTGAAGCACCCCTTCTTATCCGATCAGCAGCATTCACTGCTGGCATTTTTTCCGCCTGACACTTACTCTGACCATCCCATTCATTTCACTGACTCATGACCACACCTGAGACATCCCCTTCATCATCCCGCCGCGGATTCGTCAAACAATCCGTCGCCGCTGGATTCGGCTTCACGTTTCTTCCCGCTTACCTGACCAGCGCTCGCGCGGCGGACAATCCGAAGCTGCCGCCGAGCCGTCGCATCAATCTGGGCTGCATCGGCATCGGGGGGCGTGCAGGCAGTGTCATTCCTGGACTCACGGCTGGCGGCATTGCCACGCCAGTGGCCTTTACGGATGTGGATTTCGTCACGGCGAAGAGCGCGGAGAATAACCTGACGGCTTTCCCGGATGTGAAGCGCTTCCAAGATTTCCGCGAGATGCTCGACAAGATGGGCAAAGACATTGACGCCGTGAGCGTGGTCACGCCAGATCACACGCATTTCACCGCCGCGATCAGCGCGATGGCGCTCGGCAAGCATGTGTATGTCGAGAAGCCGCTCACACACACCTTTGAAGAGGCGGAGATCCTCATGCGTGCCGAGAAGAAGTTCAAAGTGGTGACGCAGATGGGCAACCAAGGCCACACCAGCGCTGGCGCGGATCAGTTCAAGCAAATGCTCGCTGCGGGCATCGTGGATGACATCGTGAAGATCGACGCGTGGAAGTCGCCCTCGCTGTGGTTCATGAATGCGGCGGAGCGTGCGCTCGTGAAGGGCTATCCAGCCGGTGAGGCGAAGCCCGAGTCGCTGAACTGGGATCTGTGGTGCGGCCCGCAGGAATTGAAGCCCTACAGCAAGATGTATCACCCATTCAACTGGCGCGGCTTTCACCTCTATGGTGGCGGCATGTTTGGTGACTGGGGTGCGCACATCATTGATTTCGTCCATGATCATCTGAAGCTCGGCTTGCCCACGCGCATCACGCCGCTCGCGCTCGCCGACCACAATCGCATCAGCTATCCGCTGAGCTCGGACATTCGCTTCGAGTTCCCTGAACGTGGCGAAAAAATGCCCGCTGTGGAACTGCACTGGAAAGCCGGTGGCGACACGAAGATCGAGATCGCGGAGAAGTTCGGCGATCCAGGCGCGGACGGCAAAGTCGTCATCCCGAATCCTGGCAACACCGGCTCTCTCCTGCATCGCAAGCAAGGCGACTACCTCGTGCAGCGCGGTTCGCATGATCGTCACTCGCTCGTTTATCCGCGGTCGAAGATGGTGGAGTTCAAGGACGCGGTGGCGCTGCATCCGCCGAAGCACAATCACTTCGAGAGCTTTATCCACGCCTGCATGGGCGAGGGGACCACCGAGTCGCGCTTCAGCGTCTCCGGCCTTCTCACGCAGGTCCTGAACCTCGGCACTATCGCCGAGTATCTGAACGTCGATCTGAAATTCGATCCGGCCACGAAGCGCTTTATCGGCAACGACGAGGCCAATGCTCGCCTCGCCGGCCCGCCTCCACGCGCCGAGTGGGCCGACTGCTACAAGCTGGCATAGCCGCGGTGCTTCTTTTGCCGCAAAGGAACGCAAGAGTCGCAATAGACGGATCAGTAGCTTCGATTGGCAATCGAAGCCGAACTGACCATGATTGGCGATTTACCTCGCGCAAACCCCAATCCCTTCGATTGCCAATCGAAGCTACGACTGACATGAAACGCCTCCTTCTTGCTTTCTCACTCCTCACCACCGCCGCACTTGCCGAAGACTGGGGTGCCTATCAAATCGTGTCCGTCAATGCGCCGGAGTTTGTTTTGGAGGCTGTGGGCGGCACGAATGAAGGAGACCTTGTTTCCATCAACAAGCCGAGCAACGCGGCGAATCAGAAGTGGATCATTCAGCCGAAGGGCGATGGCTTTTTTTGGCTCATGCCCTCTTCTCAACCGACTCTGACGCTGACTGTGGCTGAGGCTGGCAAGACCAACGGCACAAAGGTGTTACTCTCGAAGGCCGTCAATTCATCGCCACCAAGAGCGGTATCCAAATCAGCGCCGACGACGGCCCCACTCAAGTCATCCTCACCATTCCTGACCGTGGCCGCGTCACCGGCGTCGCCATCGGCGGCAAGGACAAAGACACTCTCTACGCCTTCTGCGGCAACAAGATCTGGAAACGCAAAATCCAGCAGCACGCGATGGGCGCGTGGTCCCCGTGGACGAAGGTGGTGCCGAATAAGCTGTAGCCTCGATTGACAATCGAAGCCTCAGGCTGCGGTCATTCGTCGATGACGTGCCTCCAGC
Organism: Verrucomicrobiaceae bacterium; assembly: GCA_031411715.1. Classification (GTDB taxonomy): domain Bacteria; phylum Verrucomicrobiota; class Verrucomicrobiia; order Verrucomicrobiales; family Verrucomicrobiaceae; genus Prosthecobacter. The sequence goes on from JANOBP010000070.1 coordinate 2,679, forward strand.
GCACGTTCAAAGCTCACCAACTCACGGAGCAGCGCATTGTAGCGGCTGTGGGCTTCATTGCCGTACTCATGGCCCAGCAACGCATACAATTCTCGATCAGCGTTGAGTGCCTCGTCATCGGAAAGAAGCATCTCCATGCCGCAACGCCGCATCCGGGGACTCGCGATCTTCACCAAGCACGCTGCCACGCTCGCACGACGCTGCGCAAGGTCGTCGAGACCTTGCTGAATCATGTCGTTTGCTGGCAGACCGTCGAGTGTCATCACTTGGTCACTCTATACAGCATCGCGGGTGATTTCCAGCACCCGTTCACGAAGTGAAGCCGCATCAACGGCTGGATAACGGATCAGTTGTGACTCCACTTCGGTGAACAACTCCATCAAACGCTCTGTTTTCACCAGCTCATCGCGAATCATGCAGGCCACGTCATGCCGGTCTCTCGGATGATCACGCTCGATCTTCGACAATGCCTGACCGTAGAAGTCATAGTGGTAAAAGCTCAGCTTCCCATGCCGTTCAATGAATCG
>JANOBP010000071.1:0-8743 GCA_031411715.1 Verrucomicrobiaceae bacterium
GGCTTTGGCCGTTTTTTCTCTCAATTCCTCGATAGCGGCGTCTCGTTTCTCGCGGGAGCTTTGGGTGATGCGGGCTTTGAACTCGTCCTGTTTTTCACCGGGATTGGAAAAGGCCTCCAGCAGCGGTGCGAAGTAGATTTCGAGCGTGTGATTGGTGTACACCCATTCAGCAAAGTCTTTCTTGATGCTGGTGTAGGTGCTGGACTTCGACGCAGCACCGGGGAGGTCGGCAAAGGCGGCGTTTTCGACGGGTTCGCTGTTGTATTTGCTGAGGTCGATGTCTTTGGGCACATCGACGAACTTGTCCCACAGCACCTTCTGCTTCTCGATGTCGATGAGATTGACCAGCGTGATGCTGCTGCGGCCTGTGATTTTGCGTTTGGCGTCGTCAAAGTTCACCACGGCACTGCGCAGGATGGCGGGCACGTAGGTGAGGAGCTCGCCGTCTTCGTCGGTGGGCTGGAAGAGCTCGCTGGTGTCTTCGGGCAGTTTGGGGCGCGTGGTGTTGCGGTCTGCGGCTGCGCTGCTGCCTCCTGGAGGTGCAAAGCCGTCGTCTTCGGCCTCGGCGGCTTCCGTTTTGGCAGGGCGGATCGGGTCCATCAGCGCTTTGATTTGTCCACGTGCGAGCGGGCCGCAGAGGTAGCTCAGAATCCAGCGCACATGGAAGACCACGGGGGCGTCCTCATGCACGTTGTTCATGAGGAAAACGCGGGCACCGAGGCCAGCGAGCGTCTGCTCCATGAGCTGTCGATCAAATTTTCCACCAGCGGTGTTGGCGGCGCCTTCGAGGCCATCGAGCACGCGCATTTTGTCACGCTCCGTTTGCAAGCGGCCAAGCCACCAGGTGCCGATGTTGGCGAGCGCCTTGTAATCGAGGTCGGCAGGGTTTTGCGTGGCCAGGAGGATGCCGAGACCGAAGGCGCGTGCTTGCTTGAGCAGGATCATCATCGGCTTCTTCGACGGCGGCATGGCCGTGGGCGGCAGGTAGCCGAAGATTTCGTCCATGTAGAAGAGCGCGCGCAGTGAGGTGGTGCCCTGCTGCGAGCGCATCCAGCCGAGGAGCTGGTTGAGCAGCAACGAGACGAAGAACATGCGCTCAGTGTCGCTGAGGTGCGCGATGCAGAAGATGGTGACACGCGGCTTGCCCTCCTTCGTGTAATACATGCGCTGGATGTCGAGCGGCTCGCCCTCCAGCCACGTGCTGAAGCCGGGAGAGGCGAGCAGGTTGTTCAGCTTCATCGCCAGCGGCGTGCGCTTGGCCTCTGGCATGAAGCTTTCTAAATCAACGACGCCGATCTTTCGAATCGGTGGCTGCTGAATGTGGCGCACGAGGTTTTCGAGCGTGAGGTTTTGCCCCTTCTTCCAGCAATGCGCGACGATGTTGCTGAGCAGGATGTGCTCGGGCGACTGGATGGGGTCCGCCTCGATGTCCATGAGTCCGAGCATGGATGAAACGGTGCTCTCAATGCGATCAGCCAGAGCTTCGGCATCGTCCATGATTTCTGCCGGCGGGCAATTGAGCGAACTGAGGATCGACACCGGCAGTCCTGCGTTGCTGCCCGGCGTGTAGATAGCCATATCGACGGTCTCGCGCAGCTTCTTGATGCGGTCAGCGCTTTGCCCCCAATCACCGAGGCCCTTCTGCCACATAGCGGCCTGTGAGGCAGCGTAATCATCGGGCGACTGATTTTTGCGACGTGCTTCATCCTCATTGACCCACGGGCGGAACTCCTGTGCGGTGAGATTTGGGAAGGTGAGCAGCGCATTGCCGAGATCGCCCTTCGGATCGATGGCAATGACCGGCACCCCATCAATGGCCGCTTCTTCGAGCAGGGCCAGGCAGAGGCCGGTCTTGCCGGAGCCGGTCATGCCAAGCACGACGCCGTGGGTGACGAGATCCTTCGAATCATAGAGTACGAGATCGTCTTTGATCTGTTTGGCTCCCAGATCGTATTCGCGGCCGAGGTAGAAGGATCCGAGCTTTTCGTATTGGTCAGGGCTGATGGGCATGGTGGTGAATGGGATGTGCTGGAGCGTGGCGGGAGCCGGTTGGATTGCAAAGTGGAAATTGGCAGGCAGGATGAGACATGCGCACCGCATTTTTGCTCATCATGACCGCCACTTCTCTCGCTGCCGATGTTTTGACCTACCCCCAGACCCGCAAGGAGGACGTGGTGGACACGCTGCATGGGGTTAAGATCGCTGATCCATATCGCTGGCTGGAGGATGATAACTCGGAGGAGACAAAGGCGTGGGTGAAGGCGCAGAATACGGTTACGTTTGGGTATTTGGAGAAGCTGCCACGACGCGCAGAGATTCAGAGGCGGCTGAAGGAGCTGTGGAACTACGAGCGCGTCGGGCAGCCGTTTGAGCGTGTGGGGCGGTGGTTCTACTCGCATAACTCGGGCTTGCAGAATCAGGCGGTGCTGATGACCACGGAGTCGCTGGAGGTTGAGGGCAAGGTGCTGCTCGATCCGAATGCGATGTCGGCAGATGGGACAACGTCGCTGTCCGATTATGAGCCGAGTGAAGACGGCAAACTCATCGCTTACGGCGTCTCAGAGGCCGGTAGTGACTGGACGACGATCCGTGTGCGGGACATCGCTACAGGGCGTGATTTGGACGATGTGGTGAAGTGGGTGAAGTTCAGCGGCGTCTCATGGATCAAGGACGGCAGCGGCTTCTTTTACTCGCGTTATGATGAACCAAAGCCCGGCGCAGCTTTGACAGCGAAGAACGAGTTTCACAAACTCTGCTTCCACCAGCTCGGCACGAGCCAAAACGACGATAAAATCGTCTATGAACGCAAGGATGAGCCGAAATGGGGCTTTGGCGGCGGCGTGACGGAAGATGGCGAATATCTGATTATCTCGGTGTGGCTCGGCACGGAGCCAAAGAACCGGGTGTTTTACAAGAAGATCGCCGGAGAAGGCCCGGTGGTCGAACTGCTCAATGATAACGACGCGCGCTACTCCTTCATCGATAACGACGGCCCAGTGTTCTACTTCCGCACGGATTTGAATGCGCCGTGCTTTCAGGTCATCGCCATCGACGTGCGCAAGCCACAGCGCGGCAATTGGCGCATCGTGGTGCCTGAGGTGCCAAAGGTTTTGCTCGAAGGCGTTAGCACAGTCGGGGGCCAGATGTTCTGCGAGTATCTGCGCGATGCGAAGACGGAGGTGAAGTGCTTCGACTATGACGGGAAACTTATTCGTGACGTGAAACTGCCTGGCATTGGCTCTGCTGGCGGCTTTTCGGGCCACCGCAAGGATGCGGAGACTTTTTACACCTTCACAGGCTTCACCGAGCCGGGTGCCATTTACCGCATGGATTTGAAAACCGGCGAGAGCAAGCTGTGGCGGAAACCGGAGGTGAAATTCGACGGCGCTGGCTACGAAACGAAGCAGGTCTTCTACAAGAGCAAGGACGGCACGCAGGTGCCGATGTTCATCGTCCACAAGAAGGGTCTCAAACTCGACGGAACCAACCCGACGCTGCTTTACGGCTACGGCGGCTTCAACATCAACATGACGCCCGGTTTTTCCGTCTCACGTGCCGTGTGGCTGGAGATGGGCGGCGTCTTTGCCATGCCGAATCTGCGCGGCGGCGGCGAGTATGGCCGTGAGTGGCATCTCGCGGGCGTGAAGCTCGGCAAACAAAACGTGTTCGATGACTTCATCGCCGCTGCAGAGTGGCTGATCGCGAACAAATACACGACGAGCGCCCAACTCGCGATCCAAGGCGGCAGCAACGGCGGCTTGCTCGTCGGTGCGTGCATGACACAGCGGCCCGAGCTTTACGCAGCAGCCTTGCCCGCTGTCGGTGTGCTGGACATGCTGCGCTTCGAAAAATTCACCATCGGCTGGGGCTGGAAGAGCGATTACGGCACGGTCGAGAACAAAGCCGAGTTCAACGCGCTGCTCCGATACTCGCCCTATCACAACCTCAAGCCCGGCACTCGCTATCCCGCCACCCTCGTGCTCACCAGCGACCACGACGACCGCGTCGTGCCCGCGCACAGCTTCAAGTTCGGCTCCAGATTGCAAGAGAGTCAGGCCAAGGATGGCCCGCCCGTGCTCATACGCATCGAAACAAGCGCCGGTCATGGCGCTGGCACGGCGCTGAACAAGACCATCGAAAAGGTCGCGGACGAATGGGCGTTTTTGGTGCGGGCGCTGGGGATGAAATTTCCTTGATGAAGTTTACTCAGCTCCAATTTTTGGTGGAGATACGTTCGCATTTCTACCCACAAACCATTGTAGCAATATTCCCAAAGCCACCAGCCAGCCAACTCCCGTGATGTATGATACCAGCACTGCTTTCAATAACTCTATATCGTCCTTTGGCGAAAATAGCGTTTGAATCACTTTTGGCATCGTCTCAAACCACCAAACAGAAAGCAACAGCCAGCCTAGGACCAGTCCGATCAAGATTCCTAATTTGCGACTTCCTGTGCAAATCGAAATGGCAAGACTGTATGCGAACCATATCAGAATAGCGGGCAGGACAGGTGAGAGGACGCGAAACAAATAATTACTGGAGGCTCCGCCTACTCCCATGCCTAAACCTGTCATGAATACTCCCCAGCACGCGATCATCCCCCATGGCAAAACAATAGACACAGTGAGAAAAGATTTCCACAGCGCAGTTCGAGTAGAAATGGGTGTCACCAATTCTGAGTCGTCATTTAAGTCGTGCATGCCGGAGTTGGCCATGTGTCGATAACCTTTCCAAGACAATCTTCTATTCCAGTGTTTGGATGAAGAAATTCGCAAAGGTCACAGGCGTGCCGAAGTCGGTGATACCGATGGAGCCTTTGGCTGAGCCTTCGAGAGTGGCTTCGATCACTTGAGGATTGGCCTCTTGCGTCTCAGTCAGCGTGGCGGTGGCTTTGGTGCCTTCGAGTTTGAGGCGGAGGCGATACCATTTGCCGGGCTTCACCTTGTCGGGGCCGAAGACAATCGGAGCGTTGCCGGCGCCTATGAGGACTGCGGGAGTTTTTGTGCCGCGAACGCAGAAGCCGGTGCAGGGTTTGGAGAGATCGGCGGTTTTGGAGAGCTGGAAGTCGGCGATGAACTCGCCGTTGGCGATTTCGGCTTCGCTCCAGAGCGGCGTGCCTGCCTGTCCGTCGGTGGAGTCGAGCTTGAGGTTCCAGTTGGAGGCTTTCCATTTGGATTCGGCGTCGGCGGGCACTTTCCAGCCGCGGAAGTCGAGGCCGTTGTAGAGATGCTTCCAACCTTGATCGAGCGGGGCGGTGTCGGCGGCGGTGGCACCGGTGGAGGGGAGTTCTTTGATGCGGACGTTGCGGAATTCGACGGGCGCGCCTTCGGATTCGAGGGCGAGGTAGCCTTTGCGCCAGAAGCATTTGTCGCCACCGCTGACGATCTTGCCGTTCACGGCGAGGGTGAGCGTGCCATTGTTGCCGGTGATGCGGTAGTGGTTCCATTCGGGCGAAGGTTTGCTGCGGTCCTCGCTGGGGAAGCTGCGCTGGCCGCTGTGGTCGCCGTGCGGTTCCATGGTGGCTCCGTGGATGGGAAAGACATCGCCATGCGTGGTGAACCAGCGCGGCTTTTTCGGGTCGGCGTGCTTCATGTAGCCGTGGTCGAGCACCTGGACCTCAATGCCGCGCAGGAATGGCACGCCGGGGGCGGAGATGGGGCTGCCCCAGATGAAGACGCCGGAATTGCCGCCGCTGGTCAGGTGCCGCCACTCGCACTCCATGATGAAGTTTTCATACTGCTTCTCCGTGCGCATCGCGCCGGTGGGGATGCCGGTGCAACTCACGACGCCGTCTTTGATGCTCCACGTTTCAGGAGCGCAGTTGGCATTCACCCAGCCGCTGAGGTCCTTGCCATTGAACATGGGCACAAAGCCTTCGTCATCGGCAGCGTGGAGGAAAGTGAACGAAAGGGCGAGCGCGGTGAGCAGCGTGGTGAGTTTCATGCGTGTGTGATTACGCGATGAGGATTCTCATCATTCAATGGCGTTAATTTACGATGTATTTCCCGCAGATTGACTGCGGAGGGCTGACAGAAACAAGGAGGACAGAAAAAATGGAGACTCTTGCGGAAAGGGTGTGGGTAACTGTATAGCGTTCATTAACGATAGCCAGCCATCGTAGCGGACGAAACTCAATCATCGTAGTGCCCCTTCGCCTGAGCGACGATCAAGCGGTCTCCATCTACTCGATAGATAAGCCTATGCTCCTGATCAATGCGCTTCGACCACCATCCAGAAAGTTCACCTCTCAGCGGCTCTGGTTTGCCCGCACCTCCGAACGGATCCCGTTTGGTTTCCTCGATCAACCGTAGCAGCCGCTTGGCAATCTTTGGGTTCATCTGTACCCAATATTGCAAGTCCTCGAAGGCCCGCTCCCTAAATTCCAAGCGCACGTTTTAGATCCTCCGTTGTTTCAAAGATTAAGTGCTTGGGGGTTTTGGAGGTGATGGCTTCACGAAGCCGTTTGGCATTCTTCGGTGAACCGAGCAGTCGCGCAGTCGTGTCCTCGGATTGCGGCGGCTGCACACTCGGCGGAGTGATGGTTTTGCAAAGAATGAATTCTTTGATCGTCATGCCAGCGAAGGTAGCCAGCGTTTTAATCTGCCGATGCTGTTCAGGTTCAATCTCGATGGTGAGTCTGTTCATACCCCCAAAGTTGACAATACCCTCAACTTTGTCAATCAATGAGTTCTCACCGCAGCGCCAACCGCTCAAAGCACCGTTGCCAAGCTACTTCGCCGCCTCTTCGACGCTGATGCAGGTGCAGATAAGGTGGCGGTCGCCGTGGGTGTTGTCGATGCGGAGTTGTAGCGCGGAATTCCGATTTCACGACGGCGCAGCCCCACACATCAAAACAGGGCACAGGGACTCTTGCGAAAGGAGAGTTGGCCTCTGTATAGTCGCCAGATGAATTACCTGCATGCTGCCGCACTGCTGTCTGTGCTCACGACTGGGTTGAATGGAGTAGAGACCCCGAATCTGGAGGTTCCGTGGGAGGATGAGGCACGTGCTGTTGGACTCGATGAAAAGGAGATCAGCCATCTGACAAAAGAAAAGGTGATGATGGGCCGCGAGGAACTCCTGCAATGCTTTCAGGCCTACCTTCCGAGTTACCGTCGAGAGGGTGGAACAGACAAGAAAGACATCGTGTATTTCATCACCAGTGACGCCATGCTTCACGCCTACGCTTGGTGTGCGCAGAAGGCTGTGCTGGCCATGGAGCAGGCCCATGAGCACCAGTTTCGTCAGTATCTGGAATCGGCACTTAAGGATGTCCGCGAGGCGAAGAGGACAGTCAAAGGCGATGAAGCAGTCCTAAATTCCGCGATGGAACACGCGCTTTTTGTGATGGGAGTCGCTGCAGCCGTGATGGGCGTGGAGGTGGATGTGGAGCCGCCGGAACTGAAGTCGGACATCGAGCAGGAGGCGGAGCGTGTGCGACGTGCCACTGCAAACCAGTTGCCGGAACGTCTCGGACTACCAGCCGGGCCGTTTCGCAGTCTGGATTACACGATGTTTAAGCCTGCTGGCATCTACACTGGCGATGCCGATATGGAGAGCTACTTCCGGGCTGTGAGATGGCTGCAAGTCGTCCCCTTTCGGACCGAATCGGAAACGGACATGCTCTCTGCAGCCATGCTGGCCATGGCGCATCGCACGAATCCAAAAGCAAAGGCCCTCGACGAGCGGGAGAAACGCCTTGCTGCTCTCGCCGGTCCGCCTTCCAGGCCCGGAGTGCTTCGCTGCCTGTCTGCCAAACTTAAAGAAGATAAAAGTGCAGAAGCCACCGCCCTTATTACGGCTGTCAGGCAGCATTTGGCATCGCAAACACCTGCGGTGGTCAGCTCCGCACTCGATAACGCCACGCCCATCGCTGTCTATGCGTGTGTGTGTCCGGCCTCCACGCTCGCGGACGCGGTTTTTATCGAGAGACGATCCCGTGAACAGGGCCCTGACTACTTTCCTGACCCGATTAGCATCGCCGCCTGGATGGGATCAGGTTATGCAGCCGGGTTTGATGATAAGGCAGAATCAGTCTATCGCATCCGCCGAGAGACCGCGCCGCTGCTGTCCAATGCCGGAGGTGATGCCAGCCTGCATACGCAAATGCTGGATCTGCTGCAAAAGCTCTTCAAGTCGCCCGCGCCGAACGCCCCGGCGTTCATGAAATCCCGTGCCTGGCAGGCCAAGTCATGTCAGACAGCCCTCGCAGCATGGGCGCAGGAGCGTCATCTATGGACACTCCAGGCACAACCCCACTACGCCGTTGGAGCAGATATTACCGGCTGGCCAGCCTTTCTTGAGCCTAGCCCGTGGTTCTTCGTGGGCCTGGCCGACTTGTGCAAGGCGGCAGACCAGTTGCTGGCGAATGTCGAAACAGCTGATGAAATCTCACGCCGGATCGCCCGCGATCTTCGCCGTCAGGCTGGCGAAGTTGAAACGATCAAGATCGTGCCAGGCTCTGCCGGTGAGGAGACTCGCATCACTTTGTCTGAAAGCCAAAGTTCGGCGCTCGAACTGCTCAGTTTCATGGATAATTGGGGCATTACTGACGACCCGTTTTCCCCGGAAACATTGGTGAAGGGTGCGCGAATGCTGCGCGAAAGTGCCGCGCTGATCGAGAAGCAGCAATCTGGCAAAATGACCCCGTTTGCACAAAAAGTATGGGAAGAATGTCTGGCAAGGAATCCTGTGCGATTTCAAGCGCTTGCCGAAGTTTGCACCAAGCTGGCCGCGCTGGCAC
>JANOBP010000072.1:0-11469 GCA_031411715.1 Verrucomicrobiaceae bacterium
CGGCGATGGCCGCATGGACAAGGCCGTGACCTTTGCCGACCACATGGACAACGTGCAGGGCCTCCTCCCCTACGACGGCGGCCTCATCGCCACCACGCGCAGCCAGATTCTTTTCCTCAAAGACACCGACGGCGACAACAAGGCCGACCTCATCAAGCCCCTCATCCGCGGCTTCAATCCGAAGCACAGCCAGCTCCAAGTTTCCGCGCCGCGTTGGGGTCCCGATGGCTGCGTGCATTTCAACAACGGCCTCGATGCGAAGGAAATCTATCCCGCCGATGCACCGACGAAAGTCGTCGGCATCCCCGGCTCGAATTTCAAATGGAACCCCAAGACCGGCGAGATCACCCCCACCGGCGGCAAAGGCCAATATGGCGGTGCTTTCGACGACTACGGCCATCACTTCTACTGCTCGAACCGCAACCCGCTCATGTTCACCGTCATGCCCTACGAGGCCATGTTGCGGAATCCGCACGCAGGCATCACGCAGGTGCATGAAGACATCGCCACGCCCGGCGCGGAGACACGCGTCTATCCGCTGCAAATCACCCACACCACCGCCGATGCGCACGCTGGCACGAACACCGCCTGCAGCGGCCTCGGCGTCTATCGCGGCCACTTGATGCCCGAGCTCAAAAACAACGTCTTCGTGCCCGATCCCACCGGCCAGCTCGTCACCCGCTACAAAATCGAGCCGAATGGCGCCTCGCTCAAAGCCACGCGTGTCGGCGACCGCACGGAGTTCTTCCGCAGCAGCGACGAATGGAGCCGCCCCGTGAACTTCACCACCGGCCCCGACGGCGCGATCTACATCTGCGACATCTACCGCCGATGGATCGACCACGCCCGCTTCTTCCCCGAAGAGTTCGTCAAAACCCACGACATGCGCCAAGGCGAAAACCACGGGCGGATTTGGCGAGTGGTGCCGAAGGGCTTCAAGGCAAGGAGTGAGGGCTTCCAGCCATCACACACTGACGGCAAGATGCCGTCACTCCCAGTGCCCGCCGAGCACGCCGAACGCGCCCTCTTCCTCAAAATCCCCACCATCACCGAAACCAAAGAACTCGCCGCCATCCTCACCAAGCACGGCGAAGACCCGTGGATGGCCAAAATGGTCGCCAGCGTGTCCGCGAAGAACATGGGCCGCATCCTCAGCCAGCTTGGCGGTGGCTTCTACAACCACTTCTCCGCCACCAGGAGCGACACCATCCGCACCTTTGCCGCCGGATCACTCGCCGATGGTGATGTCGACGACATCCAGGCGCTGCTCACCCTCCTCCAAAAACAGCCCGTCGAACTCCTCTGGTGGAAGCCCGCCTTGCTCCAAGGCCTCGCCAAGCTCCCGAAAGGCCACGAAGACGCCGCCAAGGAGATCGCCGCCCTGCAATCGAAGATCGACGACATCGTCGCCGATGCCAAGGCACCGCTCGATCAACGCCTCGCCGTGCTGCCGCTGCTCGCTTCGCGGAAATGGGCCGCCGTCGAGCCGGTGATGAAAAGCCTGCTCACCAGCAACCAGCCGCTGGAGCTCACCGCGGCCACCGTGGCCTTGCTGAAGAAATTCAGCGCCACCAGCACCTCGCCGCTCATTTACGAACTCCTGCCCAAAGCCGGTCCCGGCCTCAAACGCGACCTCGTTACCATCCTCACCGCCAACGCCACCACCGCGCTCGCTCTCTTCAAGCGCATGGACAAAGGCGAGTTCCCCACCGCCTGGGTCGATGTCGAAAAACGCTGGGCCTACCAGCGCGGCAAAGGCGAAATGGCCGAACTCGCCAAGAAGCTCTTCGGCGAGGCCAACAGCAACCGCGCCGCCGTCGTCACCGCCTACCGCGACGCCGCCAAAAAGCCCGGCGACGCCAAAAAGGGCCAGCAAATCTTCGCCACCATCTGCATCACCTGCCACAAGCACGGCACCATGGGTGTCGATGTCGGCCCGCCGCTCTCCGACGTCAAAGTGAAGCCCCCGGAAGGCCTCCTCAGCGACATCCTCGACCCCAACCGCATGTTCGAAGCCCGCTGGAGCGCCTACTCTGTCGAGACGAAGGACGGACGAACCCTCAGCGGCCTCATCCAAAACGAAACCACCGACGCCATCGTCCTCGCCATGATGGGCGGAGCCAAGGAGACCCTCTCCCGCAGCGCCATCAAAGACATGAAGTCCCTCGACCGCACCCTCATGCCCGACGGCCTCGAAGCAGCGATCACGAAGGAGCAGATGGCGGACTTGTTAGCGTTCTTGCTGGGTAAGTAAACCTTGGGACTCTCGACTTGGTCTCAGAAGGGCCAAGAGGCACATATGCTCGCGCAAATGAGCAGCATCGGCATGAAGCGCAACGCGGCGTGACGGATGCTCACCAACTCGATGTTCAACATTGGGCTATCGACGACCACCTTCACTCGCGGCGGATGGAGTCGATGAGGTGGCCGCGGACGGCGCTGAGGGTGGCGAGGAGGCAGATGACGAGTCCTAGGCCCGTGATGGCTGCGATGAGGGTGAGGATGAAGGTGAGTGGCAAGTCGCCACTGCCTTGGCTGAGCGCGGGATAGACGGCGAGGGCGGCGGTGAGCGTGCCGAGAAGCACGCCGAGAATGAGGAGGGCGGCGTGCTCGCCGAGGATGAGTGTTCTCAGTGCGGCGGAACGGAAACCTAGGGCCTGCATGAGTCCGAGTTCGCCACGACGCTCGAGAACATGGCGTGCAACGAGGACACCGAGTCCGGCGGTGCCGAGGAGGACGCCGAGGCCACCGAGGATGGTGAAGATGCCAATGTAGGTGTTCTGCACGGCGAGGAAGGCCTCAAGGCGCTGCTTGGAGGGCTCGAGAGCGAGTCCGCGCTGCTCAAGCTGGCGTGTGAGATGGTCGCTGACTTCGCTGGGCTTGTCGGATTGGATGAGGAAGAAGCGATAGCCAGCGGCATCGGGAAATTTGGCGAGGAAGTCGGATTCATTGATGATGACCTTGCCCTGAAGGACTGAGCCTGCGAGGAGGCCGGTGAGTGTGACCTGGAAAGTGCTGCCATCAGCAGCGGTGTAGTCGATGGTGTCGCCAATGCCTTTGCCGAGGCCCCACATGGCGGTGGCTTGATCGGCGATGGCGGGAATGGTCTGCCCTGAAAGCAATTTCCAATCACTGGAGGCAAACTTAAAGCGCTCGATGATTTTTTTGTTATCAGCAGCCACGAGTGCGGGTTTTTGTGCGCGGTTCAGATTCAAGCAGCTCGCGTCATCGCCTTCGCGTGTGCGGAAAGGGACGACTTGGGTGTTGGCGAGGAGTTTTTCGTCGAGGGCGAAGGCTTCACGGCCTTGTTTGGAATTGAGGTCCTCATAGATGGGCAGTGAGGATTCGCCGATCAACGCGAAGCCACCCGTTCCGGCGTCGCTGGCAGGAATGCGGAAAGCATTCACGGCTACGACGAGGAAGATGCCGCCAGCCATCATGCCGATGACGGCGAGGCTGCGTGAGGTGCGGCGTGTGATGTTACGAAGACCGATCTGTGTAAGAGATTGCGCGAGGGTGCGACTGTCCCGCTGCATCCAAAGACGGAGAAAAAGAAGGCCCGCGATCATGAGGAGCATGCCTGAGCCAAAGAAAAGGCCGGAAACGGCCATGGGGTCTGTTGTCATCATCCCAGCTGGAACAAGAGTAAGTGCCACGATCAGAATCACCAGTGGCACCAGACGAGTGCGGCGAGATTGAGTCGCCGGACGTGCGGACTGAGTCGTGATGCCGTCAATGAGGCTGCGGGCTGGCGTTTGGAAGAGTTTCCGGCTGGCAAGCCACAGGGTGAGCAGGACGGTGAATAGTGTGGACGCGACGGCAATGACGTTGGTGAGTGTACTGGCTTCAAAGATGAGCGGCAGGCCTTTGGCAGCACCCGACCAGGCAGTGGAGAGGCCGTGAAGGGCGAGTTGGGTGTAGAGTTTCCCTCCGTAGATGCCCAGCGCGATGCCAATGAGTGCGATGACGAGTGCTTCGAGCAAAAGCGTGCGGCGGACCTGCTTCACCGTCCAACCAAGAGCGAGAAGCAGACCGATCTGAGCCGCACGGCGCTCCAACGTGAAAAGAAAGAGCAGCGCGGCAAAGATGAGCGCAGCGGCGATGAGGAACATGCTCAAGCCAATGAACAGGCCGCCGAAATCTACACTCCCTTTGGCTGCGGCAGCGGCATCCGTTTTGAAATCGCGCGGAACGAGGCCGATGTCGCTGAGATTGAGTTTGGTGACGATGCTGCGGCGCAAGATGGCCTCATCCTGACCGGAATCCGGAAAGCGGATGGCGGTGTGATGTCCGAAGCGGTTGGACCAGAGCTTTTGACCGTCGCTGAGGCTGATGAATCCTTTGGGGGTGCCTTTGTAGTCGTCCCAATATTTTTCGTCGGTGTCGCGGATGGCTTTCATGTCCATGGGGATGCCGGGCTCCCAGTCACGACAGTTGTCCACATCAGAAACGCCGGGAAACTCGGGCGTCCAAGCTTTCGTGACTTCGGGATCGGTCATGGCAATGATCTTGGCGACGGTGAAGTCGGCGGACTGTTGCTTCAGCTCACGACCGAGACCAACAGTGAAGAATTTCACGGCGAGTTTGTCGCCAATCGAGAGTCCTTGATCGTCGGCGAGCCATTTTGTGATGGCGATTTCGGGCTTCACATTTTGAGCAGCGCCCTGCTGCATCCGATCCACCGCCGTGATCATGGAATAAGGCGTGCCGCCTTTGGCCGAGGTGATGCCATTCACGAGATACGTGAGGACACCGTAGCTTTTCGGCTGCGTGAGAAGCTTGTCGCTGAGGGTTTGATCCAGAAAGACACGTGTGGTGCTGAGCTCCCATTCCTTCTGGCTTCCAGTGATGCGAGTGAGCTTGAGGCCAAAGTCTTCAAGGGTGCGTTGATTGGCATCCAGCTTGCCGAATGCCGCATTGACGCGGCCTTCCATCTCGATTTGGCGTTGTAGATCACTCAGGGAGATGAAGGCCGTATCGGGAGTGATTTGAGAGGCGATGAGTTGAAAGTGACCAAAGTCCTCTGGCGCTAAAATGGCAGCGATGGTGCGGCGGAGCGCGATGTCTTGATTGGTGGAGCCAGAGAGTGGTGCGTCGCGAGAGATGGCACTGGGGCGCTCCAGTCGGAGCAGGACGGTGTCGCCGATTTTGACGCTCAGTTTGGTGGCGAGCGATTGATTGATGGCGACCTCGCCGGTGTTGAGGGTGATCTTTTTGCCACTGGGACTGAGTGGCCAGAAGCTGTCGTCGATGGCTAGGACCTGCGTGTTGTTCACGCGGGTGCTCGTGGCGCTGGAACTGGCGGATCCGGTGGCGAGGATGAGCGGGACGCTGCTGGAGTCGCGCACGAGTTTTTCCGTGAACCAGCGGTCACCGCCAAGGATGCCGCTGCTGATCTTTCCAAGTCGGAATGCGGCCACGCGACGAAGACTGGCGCGGACGGAGTCACCGACGAAAAGCGAGCCCGAGAGGATGGCCGCAGCGAGGAAAGTGCCCAGCAGCAGACCGAGGTGGCTGCGCCAGTAATGCCGGGCGGATGTGAAGATGAACGTGAGACGAGTCATGGCTTAGGTTACTGAAGTGCACCCTCGTGAATGGTGAGGACGCGCCCCATTCGTGCAGCCTGTGCAGGATGATGTGTGACGATGACAAGGCTTGTGCCGGTGGTTTTTTGGAGATCCATCAACAACGTGGTGAGGATGTCGGCGTTTTTTTCATCCAGGGCACCCGTGGGCTCGTCAGCAAGGATGATGCGGGGCTGATTGATGAGCGCACGCACCACGGCGACGCGTTGACGCTCGCCGCCGGAGAGTTGCGCAGGCTTCCATGTCATGCGATCCGCGAGGCCGACCTGAGCGAGTAGAGCTTCGGCACGCTGACGGGCATCGGGAGATTTTTTGAGTGCCAAAGTCGGGAGCAGGACGTTTTCCAGCACACTGCACTGCGGCATCAGGTGGTGGAGTTGAAAGATGAAGCCAATCTTCTCGCTGCGAATGGCGGCGAGCTGCTCCGTGGTCGAGTTGGCAAGGGATTGCCCGTCAAAGATGAATTCACCGGCATCAGGAGTGTCGAGCGTGCCAAGGATGTTCAGCAGTGTGCTCTTACCGCACCCTGATGGGCCGACAATGGCCAGGGATTCTCCAGCCGTGATGCTGAGACTGATGTCACGCAAGACAGGGACGCTTTGGCCGCTACCGGGATCCGTGTAAGACTTCGAAATGTGCGAGAGAGAGATGAGGGACATGTGGGGAATGAAGAATGCGCTGAGTGCTCAGTGGAATGCTGGCACGAGTCAAGAACGCACTGGTGGCGCTGTGCTCACATTGGAGGTGAAGATTCCTCACGCAAACCAGTTCCCTTTATCTTCCGATGCTCATATCATGGCGTGTATGAAAGCCATTAGCCGCCGCTCCTTCCTCGCCACCAGCACTGCACTCACGGGCTGTGAATTGCTCCAGCGCAACAGCGCTGGCAACCACATCGATGCACATGTGCATGTCTGGACACCCGATGTGGATAAATACCCAGTGGCACGCGGTTATGTGGTCAGTGACATGCGTCCACCGAGTTTCACGCCGCAGCAGCTCTTTGCCCACTGCAGACCTGAAGGTGTGCAGCGCATCGTGCTCATTCAGATGAGCTACTACCAGTTCGACAACAGCTACATGCTCGATGTCATTCGCGAACACCCCGGCACCTTCAGCGGTGTGGCCATCGTGGATGAGAACGCGCCGGATGTGGCCGAGACGATGACCAAACTGGTCAAACAAGGCGTGCGCGGCTTCCGCATAAATGCCGGCTCAAACAAAAACCTCTCGGCATGGCTGAGCAGCCCCGGCATGACCACTCTATGGAAAACCGCCGCCGAATTGAATGCCAGCGTTTGCCCGCTCATCAATCCCGATACGCTGCCACTCATCGACAAGATGTGTGAGTGGTATCCAGACACCAGCGTCGTCATCGACCACTTTGCACGCATCGGCATGGGCGGAAAATTCAACGAGACTGACATCTCCGCCCTGCTCCGCCTTGCCCGCCACCGCAAGACGCATGTCAAAGCCAGCGCTTATTACGCACTCGGTGCCAAAAAAGCACCTTACCTCGACATGGCCCCCTTGATCCGCCGCGTGCGTGACGCCTTCGGACCCCAGCGCGTCATGTGGGCCAGCGACTGCCCTTTTCAAGTCGATCCCGGCCACAACTACCACGACTCCATCGCCCTCATCCGCGACCGTCTCGACTTCCTCACTCCGTCTGACAAGCAATGGCTCCTCCGCGGCACTGCGGACAAGGTGTTCTTTTCATAAAGGCACCTCAGCTTACTTCCAGGTCGTACCGGCAAGCTCACGCGCATCGACCCAAGTGGGCTTTTGAATGAACTTTTTCTCCCAAATCAAGCCGGGATGATCCGGGAAGGCCTTGGGCTTCACGTTGCTGAAGTAGTTACCTATGGCGATTGTGTCCAGCGGGGCCAGCGTGGCGGCTTTGGAGCCGACAAAGCCAAACAAGAGCGGTTCCTTGCAATCCATAACGATGTTCTTCTCCAAGCGGGCATTTTTGACCTGGAAATAGCCATTGGGAGGCGAGTCTGGAATGCCGGCCATGAGGCAAATAGCACTGCGCTCCTCTTTGCCATCGAGAGCTTCGAGATAATTTCCAATGATCACGTGATCCTCGCCAATGAGGCGGATTCCACCGCACTCGAGGCCTTTTTTGCCGAGGAAGGCGTTCTGCTCGACGCGACAGCCATTGCCATGACGGAGCGTGAGGGTGCCCTCAACTTCGAGAAAGGTGTTTCGGCGGTAAATGTTACCACAAGACTTGTTGGAGATGCATTCGGCCTCGCCATTGCATTTCTCAAAAACATTGTGCTCCACCACACAGCGTGCGTTCTGCATCGAAGTGTCGCTATCGCCAAGGCGGATGGTTTCGCCGCCATTTTTTCCCAACTCCTCGCGCGGACCAAAGTAGTTATGGTCGATGCGGTGCTGGCCATCCTCCTTGCTCCCAAGTGCTAGCCAAAGCACCAGCGTTGGCCCAGCTGTGGTCTTGCCTTCAAAACGGCAGTGATCGACCCGGTGCTCGCTGCCGTAGAGTGACAGGAACCGCGTGGTTTTCTTTTTATCGGTCGCTGGCAGTGCGTTACTCACCGCACACTCCGTGATGCGGCAGCCAGTGGCTACTTCATCCGAATCAATGCGTAGCTCGATGGACTCTTCACCAGTGGGGTTTTGGAAATGCAGGCCTTTGACCAGCACATAACGGGCACCAATCGAAAGGCGTGAGTCACCAGTGAGCAGGACTTTGCCCGGGGTTTGTGCGCGGACTGTGATAGGCACATCCACGGTGCCATTGGTTCTCAATTTCAGGCGGGCATCCTTCCACTCGCCGTCTTGAAGCACGATTTCATCTCCAGGCTGCGCTTTGGCTGCCGCAGCATCAAAGGTGGCCACATCGGTGACAAGAAACTCAGCAGCGTGACATGAAATCGAAAGGGCAAGGCAAAGAGCAATGATTGGGCGCATGCCGAAATGATGCAGCGCTCACTTAGCCCGTCCATGAAATATCGACGACCTTGCCACCATCACCGGCCCAACGACGGAGCCAAAAAAGAGCGCAATGATGAGTGCCGTTAGCCAAGCGCGTTTATTGGCCATCTGCGGCCATAAAATTCGCAGCACAAAGGGAAGCGCCACAAACAGCACACACGTCGCCACGGCCACCACACCCCAGACAGGAAAAATCGCGAGAATCATGCCTCCCTATCCCACACCGCACCTCCCGCCGTCAAGCAGGCAAAACCACCCCATCGGCCGTCATTGAGCAAGGCTGTAGGCTGAATAAGGAAGGATAGGGTCAAGTTGAGGAGCTGCTGCGAGATTTTTCGGAGTGATCATCTGACGGTCGAGTGGAAGCTGTCCGCCGGTAATGGAACGAATGACGGTTTCGTAAGGCTGCCAGTTGAGGTCACCCAGACGACAAAGTTTGCCCAGGGGTTGAGTGGTGGCTGCCTGCCAGCCTTTGTAGATGAGTTCGGAACAGTAGATTTTTTCGTCGTCGAGTTCGTATTGAATATCGTAAGGCTTGCCAATGAATCGACGCGCGCCCGCAATCATGGAAGGGATGTGTTTTTGAAATTCAGGCTTCAGCCTACAGACTGCAAAGTGATCTCGGCGGCCTTTGGAGATGCTGCTTTGGGCGATCCAGTTCTTCAGAGGGGTTTCTTTGACCGGGCCGATGGCTTCCAGCACATGCCAGCCACCTTCATGATGAATCACGATGCCGCAATGGGAGTAAGGCGACCCGGTGCAACCCTCGATAGCGTCGATGATGGGATTGCAGGGTAAGGATTGGAACACAAGATCACCGTGCTGCGGCGTGTAAACCACCTGCACGGGGGCGGCCTGACATGATATCAAGGAGAGTGCGTATAGTAGGATCAGGGGTTTCATGGAGTGATCTCGTAATGGCCTGCCGTGGTGATGATCTGAGGTAAACGATGAGACTTCTCGAAATGATCGTATGCGGGGCGGAGACTTTGCCAGAAGTCGTGCCACGGTGATGAAGCGGCGGCTTGCAGGCGTTCCGGTTTCATGCGGAATGGGAAACTGTGAACGGGAACTTCAGCCTGGCCGTTTTGAAGGGCGGCAGCGATGATGAGGTAGATTTCCTCGATGATGGGATCCGTCATGGCAAAGCAGCCGACGCTGACTTCATCTCCATGAATCATGATCAGACTGCCGTTGCGCTGGTGATGGCGATCAAAGGCATTGGGGTAGCCGATGTTGAAAGCGAGGTGGTAGTTGCTGGCAGGATTCAAGCGGCTGGTAACGATGTTGTAGAAGCCTTCGGGAGCTTGGAAATCACCTTCTCGTTGTTTGGGGCCAAGCTGACCTGAGTAGGTGGCGATTGGGTAGGTGCGGAAGGCCAGCCAAGCGCCGTTGGTGCTTTGCATCCAGAGCTCGAGTTGACGTTCCTCTTTGAAAATGCGGATGAAAGCAGGACGCCCGAGTTGGAGTTGATGCCGTGCGAGTTCTTCGTGCAATTTGGGTAATAATCGAGCTCGCACATCAGCGAGGCGATCACTGGCATTCATCGTTCTCCATATCGCGGGTGAGGGCGGCGATGGATACGGCAGTGTCAATGGCATGTCGGTGATACGCTGCATGAGGTGGTCATAAAATAGCCGCAGAGCATTGAAAGCATCCAGCCGAATGGCTAGCAAGACGCAAGCGAGCACCAATATGATGCTGATGGAGCGACGCATGTCGGATGGGGCCGGTAAAGCGGTTTAAGAGGCAGCAGGCGGGACGGCTACTGCCTTTGGTCGGACAATGTTCATCGCCCCATTGAGCTCACCGCCTGGCTCGATGGAAACGGAGCGCGCGGTGACGTCACCGTTGACGGAACCATTGCCTCCAATAAGGACAAGGCCAGTGCTGAAGATATTACCTGTGATGCGGGCATGTATCTCGACCTCCTCAGCGTGGACGGCATTCATGAAGGTGATCTCAGAGCCTTTTTCGACGATGAAGCGCTTGCAGCGAATTTCGCCAATGATGGTGCCTGTGGATTTGAAAATAGCATCCCCAGAACATTGCATGTTAGCCTCCACAATGCCGAAACAGCGAAGGTCACGACACTGGACGCTACTTGTGGAGAGATGTCCACGTTTGCGAATCATGACGTCACCGCGAGTCTTCACGACTTGGGTAGAATTCATATTCACCTCGACGTCTTCAAGGGCAATGAAGGCACCACAGGTAGGGCAATTGGCAGAGCGAGCCGAGCGTCCAGTTTTAAATTTGTGTCCACAGTCGAAGCACTCAGCGTCTTTGAAGTACTGATTCCGGTACATGCCCTGCTCCTTCATTTTTTGAAGAGAACTGGCATTCATGAGCGCTGGAGAAGCCGTAGGCGCAGGTGAATTGGATGTGGCACGGCGTAAACCAGCCGTTGGAGTTTGAGCAAGAGGCTTCGGGAGAGCCAAATCTTTCAACGGCGACTCCGCAGATGCCTCGACCACTGTAGGTTCGACCTCGAGGGCAAATAACTCTCCTTGAGAGTCCTTACCTTCGGCGACTGCAGTTGGCGCGACTTGGGCTTTTAGATAAGCGCCAAAGCCATCGGCAGGGGTGAGTTCAACCTCTTCCTCAATTTTCCGGGTAATCGACTTGGTGCGATTTGGAAGGCTGGCCTTCGTTACAGGCACAACTGGTGCCTTAGCGGCTGGCACCGGTTCAGCTTCTGTCTTGGTCCAGTCTTCGGTTCCAACACCCGAGTGCGTGACAGCAGATGCAGTGACACGCTTTTTTTGAATGGTGAGATGTACTCCGCACTTTTTACAGAAAGTAGAAACAACGAGGCGGGGGGCCAACAAACCCCCCCCCCAAAAAAAACACACAACAAAAAGATAAATAATGAGAGGTGGTGGGAAAAATAAGGTATTTTGGGGAAAAAAACCAACGA
>JANOBP010000073.1:0-5042 GCA_031411715.1 Verrucomicrobiaceae bacterium
CACGGCCCCGACTCAAACGCCTTCCGCGCCGCCTTGACCGCACGATTGATGTCCTCAACGTCGCCCTCAGCACAGTGAGTCAACACCTCGCCGGTCGCTGGATTGTAGGTGGGAAACGTCTTGCCACTGGCCGCTGGCACCCACTGGCCGCCAATGAGTAATTTGTTCGCCCGCTCAATGAAGGCGGCATTCGTCGCACTGATGGGCAGCGCTGACAGGGAAGACTGGAGGTGGACACTCATGTTTGTGGTAAATTTCGGCTCTTCTCTACGGGGCAACGTGCGACCGTTGTATAAGGAATCCCCCTTCAAGATACAAACGAATAGTTTGGTAACAAAAAAATCACCCAACTTCATTTCAAAGCTGCATGGGCCTCGCGAAGCAGCTTCTCGGTCGCTTCCCAATCCATGCAAGCATCGGTGATGGATTGGCCGCGCACGAGTTGGTCGAGCGGCTGCGGGAATTTTTGGCTGCCGCCGACGAGGTTGCTCTCCAGCATGGCGCCGATGATGGCCTTCTGGCCTGCGGCACGCTGGCGCACGATCTCGCGGAAGACGTCGGGCATGCGGCGATGGTCTTTGGCGCAGTTGCCGTGACTGGCGTCGATCATGATGGCGGGTTTGAGCTTCGCAGCTTCGAGGGCGTCCATGGTCTCAATGACGTTGTCCGCGCCGTAGTTGGGGCCGTCTTCACCGCCGCGTAGAATGATGTGGCAGTCGGGGTTGCCGCTGGTGGTGACGGCAGAGGCGACTCCGTCATCACTTACGCCAAGAAAAGTCTGTGGCTGCATGGCGGCCTTGATGGCGTTGATGGCGGGTGTGATGTGGCCGAAGGTGCCATTCTTGAATCCGAGCGGCATGGAGAGTCCAGAGGCCATCTGGCGATGCGTTTGTGACTCCGTGGTGCGCGCGCCGATGGCGCTCCAACTGATCAAATCGGCGATGTATTGCGGCGTGATGGGATCCAGCAGCTCGGTAGCTGTTGGAAGTCCAAGATCGAGCACGTCACGCAGGATCTTCCGCGCGAGTCGGAGCCCGTCGGGAATGTTGCAGGTGCCGTCTAGGTCCGGGTCCATGATCAAGCCCTTCCAACCGACGGTGGTGCGTGGTTTTTCAAAATAGACGCGCATGACGATGCAAAGCCGGTCCTTCAACTCCTTGGCGAGTGCGGCAAGCTTCTGCGCATACTCCAAGCCCGCTTCAGGATCATGGATCGAACACGGGCCGAGGACGATGAGGAAACGGGAATCGGTGCCGAAGAGAATGTCTCGGATTTCTCGGCGTGATTCGGCCATGAAAGCAGTTTGGGCCTCCGTGGGAGCGATTTCGGTCATCAGACTGCGCGGAGTCGGCAGCGGGATGTTGGAGGCGATGTGAAGATTGGCAGTTTGGCTCATGGAAAGCCGCTCATAGCATCACGAAGGCGGCTGCTCATGCACTTTTGCATCCATGTCTATTATGAGACATCGAACACGAATGAATCTGAACAGATCGACAAGTGCCCATGGATATAAAACGCTGCTGACGATAGATGCGATCTGACGGCAGTGCCAGTAGGCATCATAATCGCTATCGTTGACCGAGCGCGTCGCTACCATCTCATCGACGACCAGAATCAGCAAAAAGAGCATGCTTGAAAGCGCTAGGAGCAAGAAGGAGCGATCTTTAAATCTTTGCCATGCCATTGCCGTCAGCCCAAAAACCAGCGCAGCACTGGCCAAGCCACAGAAAATTGAGAGGGCGAAAATCGTCTCGCTATAAGTCGTTGTCATTGCGAGCGGCGTAAGAGATCAGACATTCCAGCCACGCTCCTGGATGAGTTCACGCGAGCGTTCGATGGCGCGATCCGTCAGGGCTTCGGCAGAAACATACGTCACCTGCCGTGGAACTTCGGCATGGCCAGTCCACGCCTCCGCCACGAGCTTTTTGAGCCTAGCACCCGGCTTGTTGGGTTGGGAATGCCACCATGCCTCGAAGGCGTTCATTTCTTCGAGACTCAGTGTCTCCACGGCAGCTTGGATCTCAGCGAGCTTGGACATACGGACACCATACCTTTCCAAGTCGGATTTGGCAACCGAGGCCTGAGGGCCTTCCACTTCACGTCGCCGTTTTTCTCGTCCAAGACCCCAGAACCAGCCAAGCGACCAAACCCACGGCGGCCATTTTGATCAAACTATAAACCCAGTTAATTCGCAGCGCCGGCTTCGTCACTGGGCCGTAGGAACCGCCTGCGTCGAAGAAGTCAGAGTCGCTCCATGTCGCGGACTCCCGTCCGGTGAGTTGTTGCGGAGAGGGTGGGCTCCAGACGGGTGATACAGGCGGAATGAAGGTGGTGGTGTAGTGATCGACGGAGACAGGCGGGTGGAAGTCAGCGGCAGAGGCCTGACATTCGACGACCCAGTCAGTGCGTAATGCCTTCCAGCAGAACAGTCCAATCAACAAGGCAATCCAGAGCTGTCGGTTCATGGAGCTTCGTGTGCTAATCCTCCTGCGCGATTGGATTCTTCTGCTTGAGCGCTCTTCGCGGAGATCATGCCGAGCGGGAAGGTAAAACTCGCGTAGCCATTCACGGCACAGCGATGTCGTAGCAGAAGATCTGGTCCTGTGCGCGCACGAGCAGATGCTTGTCATGGATGCTCGGATGCGGCCAGCTTGGGCCTTTCACGGCGGGTAGTTTAAAGGAGCCGAGGAGCTTGTAGCCGGATGGTGAGGCCTCCATTAGGCCCATGGTGCCGTCCTGCCAGCGGAAGTAGAGCTCGCCATCCGCACTGATCACTGCGGCGCTTTCGCGACCTGGGCGCTCGGATTGCTCCCACACGACTTTGCCGGTCTTCCATTCGAGACACACGGGAATGCCGTTGTTGTGACCGCTACCGGCGTAAATGTAGTCGCCGATGCGCACCATGCCGCCGTGGTGGTTTTGGAAGGTGGCGGCCTTGAGAAAGTATTTTTCTTCTGCGATGACGCCATCGCCTTCTTTCTTCAAGTGGAGCAACGCAGCACCTGTTCCATAGCCTGAGGAAGTGAAGACATAATCGTCCCAAACGAGTGGCGTGGGGATATTGGCGGTGCCATTGGCCACCGGATTGTAGGACCAGAGTGTTTTGCCATCGCTAGCGCGCACGCTGACCAGTCCACGGCCCACCAACGTGATGTACTGCTTCACACCGCCGCCGTTGGAGATCACCGCGCCGGTGTAACCCGCGCCATCTTTGCCGCGTGAGCCAGCATCGGCAGGCATGGGGGCTTTCCACTTCACATAGCCGTTTTTCTTGTCCAAAGCGACCATGACGGCGGCATTGCCACCTGGCACGGTGATGACGAGTTCACCATCGATCAGCGGTGATTCACTGAAACCCCAGCCGCTCATCATCAAGCCGCCGAGATCGGCCGTGTAGCTTGTCTTCCAGAGTTCTTTGCCATCCTTGGCATCGCAGCAGATCAGGACGCCATCTTTGCTGACGGCATAAACGCGCTCGCCATCAAAGGTCGGTGCGCCATTGGGATCGTCTTTCTTTTCGCTGATCACGGTTGTCCATGCTTCCTGCTGCGTGGCGAGGTCATAGGCAGTGAGGGAGGTGCCTTCCTTGCGTTTGCCGATCACGAAAATCTTCCCGCCACCCACCGTGACGGAACCCATGCCCGAACCTGCGCCTTTGATCTCCCAGAGCAGCTTTGGGCCCTCGGCGGGCCATGCTTTGAGCAAACCTTTCTCCAGCGAGATCCCATCGCGATTGGGGCCGCGAAACTGGTGCCAGCCTGTGAGACTCGCAACGGTGTCGGCTGAAAAAATGCTGCCAGCCGCGATTAGCGAAGCAACAGAGGCGAGGAGGATGGAGGAGGTGTGCATGCGACGTTTTTAAACGGTTGGAGCGGGAGGAGTGTTGCGGGTGAAGAGGATTGGCGCTGAAACTTTCGGCCTAGGCTCACGTTTCTCGGCGCATTATGAAACTCACGCTCCTACTTACCAGTCTGATTTGCTCCACATCGCTCTCCTTGGCCGCTGCAAAGCCCAATGTGCTGGTGATCCTCGCAGACGACCTCGGCTGGGGCGAACTTGGCTGCCAGGGCTTCACCAAAGAAATCCCGACGCCCAACATCGACAGCATCGCGGCGAATGGAGTGCGCTTCACCAGTGGTTATGTGAGCGGACCTTATTGCAGCCCGACGCGTGCGGGGTTTATGACAGGGCGGTATCAGCAGCGCTTTGGTCATGAGTTCAATCCAGGGCCAGCGGAGCAGGCGGTGGATAACTTTGGCCTGTCACTCAAGGAGACGACCATCGCCGATCGCATGAAAGGCGCAGGCTACGCCACGGCGTGGATCGGCAAATCGCATCTCGGCTACAAACCGGAGTTTCATCCACAGAAGCGCGGCTTTGATTATTACTATGGCTTCCTCGGTGGCGCTCACAATTACCTGGACAATGAAGATGCGGCCAATCCCATCATGAAAGGCACGGAGAAAGTCCCGGCAGTGACTTACACCACCGAGCAGTTCACCAGCGAGGCCGTGGACTTCATCAATCGCAGCAAAGATCAGCCGTGGTTTGTCTATCTCGCCTACAATGCCGTGCACAGCCCGATGCATGCCACGGAGAAATATTTGAGCCGATTCAGCAGCATCACCGACAAGAAGCGCCAGTCATTCGCAGCCATGCTTTCGGCCATGGATGACGGTGTGGGCTCTGTGCTGAGCAAAATCCGCGGGCTCGGCCAGGAAGAGAACACGCTGGTGGTTTTCTTCAGCGACAACGGTGGCCCGACGCCTCAAACGACGAGCCAAAACGGCTCGCTGCGTGGTTTCAAAGCGCAAACATGGGATGGTGGCGTCCGTGTGCCTTACCTGATGCAGTGGAAGGGCCGCATCCCAGCGGGTCAGGTCGATGACCGCCCGGTGATCCAGCTCGATATTCATCCCACCGCACTCGCCGCTGCAGGTGTGAGTGTTGATCCTGCATGGAAGCTTGATGGCGTGAACTTGCTGCCCTACGCGACCGGTGAAAACAAAGCCGCACCCCATGAGTCACTCTACTGGCGCTTT
>JANOBP010000074.1:0-7148 GCA_031411715.1 Verrucomicrobiaceae bacterium
GGCGGTGTTGAGGCGCAGGAGGATCCATTTGTCGTCGCTGCTGAGCAGCGCGGCGCTGATTTCCGTGTCGAACTCGGCCGCAACTTCTGCACCAAGCTCTGGAACGCCGCCCGCTTCCGCCAGATGCAAGGCGGCGAGGTCGAAACGGAAATCAGCGCCGCGCTGCTCAGCAGCGACGACAAATGGATCCTCCTGCGCCTCAACACCGCCATCGCCGAAGTCAGCACCGCTTTGGAAGAATACCGCTTCAGCGACGCCACCGCGACGCTCTACCGCTTCTTCTGGAGCGAGTACTGCGACTGGTACATCGAAGCCAGCAAAGCCGTGCTGCAAAGTGGTTCAGCCGTCTCGGCTGAGGCAGGCGGGACGCCTGCACCACACTCCCGCCGCGAGAACACCCTCGCCGTCATCGACTTCGTGCTCGGGCACACACTTCGCCTCTTCCATCCCTTCATGCCCTTCATCACCGAAGAGCTGTGGCACGGCATGGGCTTCAACACCGACCTCCCCGAAAACCAAGGCGGCAAGAGCATCATGTTCGCCCCGTGGCCGAAACCACTCGATGAAGATGAACTCGCTTACTTCGGCATCTTGCCGGAGGACGAAAAGACCGCGAATGACAAGTATGAAGCCGTGAATCTCGGCCGAGGGCTGAAGAGCACCTTCAACATCAACAAGAAGGTTCGTTTCGTCCTGCAACCGAGCCAGGAACTGCCGGATCACGAAATCGAGGTCCTGCGCATCCTGCTCAATGCGGAGCCGCTCGATGTCGATGCCGCTTATGTGCCCACCAAAGGCACGCCGAGTGCGCTGACACCGCTAGGGACCATTTTTCTGCCGCTGGATGGCATCATCGATGTCGAAGCCGAGCGCGCGCGTGTCGGCAAGGAACTGGCCAAAGTCGAATCCGAGCTGGAGAAGGTCACGGCGAAGCTCGCCGACGAAAACTTCACCTCCAAGGTGCCCCAGAAGGTTCTCGACGAGCATCAACTGCGCAAAACCGACTGGCAGGAAAAACTGGCGAAGCTAAAGGAGATGATGGCTGCGCTGGGATGAGTGAAGCGATCGCCATCCGTTGGCCAACCTTCCTCCGCTACCGTGTGGCAGGGAGGTTGCCGCTGATCGTGGTGCTGGTCGTCATCATGGCGTTGACGTTGGATGCTTGGCCGCGGATCGCGATGCTCGCAGGTGTGGCCTTTTCACTGCTGTGGGGGTCTGCGCTACTGGCAGATGTCCGCAATGCCTGGCGACGCGGAGCCTGGGCCAGCGGATTTGATGACGCGCTCACCTCCAAACAGGCGGCGCTCATGATCACCGCAGCGGAGAAGCGCTTCACGCTGCATCTGCGGACCTACCCGGCCTTTGGCATGAACGCAGTGCTGCCCGTAGCCGTGCTGGTGGAGAAAGAGAGTGGCAAGCGCTACGCGGTGAAGAGCGTGACGAGCGTCCTGGTCGCGGCGTGCGAAAAAGGCAGCGTTGAAACGGTGCGTGAGTGATACTCATACGAGAGCGCAAAAGTCGGCGCAGGCCGGATTGATTGACGATTGATGAACAAGGATTTTTGATTGCTGAAACGATCCCTTCGTCGAGCGCACCTCATCCTTCGACAATCAGCAATCGAATGCTCATCAATCCTCAATCATAGCGAAGCCCGCAGACTTTATTTGCGTCACCTGATGCTCAAAGGCCCTTTGGGCGCTCAGAGGCTTTCCGAATGCCTTTGGCAGCCTCCGGTGGCTTATTGGGGTCAAAATACCTACCGCCTAGGATGGAGGCACCCGTTTTCGTGAGAACGAGAGTGGGGCGGTTGTCGCCTTCATCATCCAAGTAATAGTCACGCTTGGCGATCTTGCCGTCTGGATTGACGATGGTGTGACAAAAGACATGCTGCTGTGCCATGAAGAGCACCTGCAGTCGATTTTTAATGTCGATCTCTGCCTGCGGCTGAAGAGAGGAGGTGATGGGGCCGAGGAGTTGGGTGGTGAGGTTGTCCTTCGTGCGATCATCAACAAGGCGTGAGTAAAACTGGATGGAATCCACGTCGCGGAAGATGATGAGTTGATAGCGACGCGCACGGCCCGCCTGATCATAGCCTGCGGGTACGCCGAAGGTTTTGTCGAACATGGGCTTGCCGTCCGTGACCGTGATGCGTGCGCGGTTGGTGATGTAGTACTGCGCACTGAGTGGGTGGTAAATGCTGGCGGTGGTGTAGAAGGTGCCGAGCGTGCTGGTGGAGGCATTTCCCTCGATTTCAGCAGTGTGGCGCGTGGTGCCGCCAGCTTTGAGCTTGATGGGATCTTTGGAACTCAGGCTCACAGCCGGGAGCACACGGCCCTCGGTATCCGCAAACTGAAATTGCAGCCACGGCCGGGCACCAACACCACCCAGGATGACATCGGTCCCCGCGCGGTTCGTGATCGTGATGGTGGCAAGAACGGGCTCACCAATGAGGAAGCTGCTTTTTTGCAACGCCAGATGTGTCTCATATTGACCGAAAGCACTCGAGGTAACGAGCAAGGCGAGAGCGGAGAGGAATTTAATCATGAGGTGATGATAAGTCATTTTGGCATCGATTGTCCATTCTCGATTCTCTAAGGTGCGGACGGAGCCTTGTCGGTGACGGTTCTGAAGCCGCGGAATTTGGCAATCTCGGTCGCGGACTCTGGATAAAGGCGCGAGGTGAGGAGTTGCGGGTTGGATTTGAGTCTAAAATGACCACCACGCAGCACAGGAAGGCGCACATCAGGATAATCCGGGTGCGGAGGCCAGACGCCATCTTTGGACTCGCTGGCGGTCCATTCCTGCACGTTGCCAGCCATGTCACAGACGCGGTAAAAGCTAATGTCCAGCGTGGTGCGTGTCGTGGGCGCGCTGAGATTGTAACCGTCGATTTGGCCGCCTTTGTTGCCAGGATCTGAGCTGTAATCGTCACCCAGATTCGCGGCGCCAGCCTTGGGATTTTTGCCCCACGGATAATCCAAGCCGTCAGGACCACGCGCTGCTTTCTCCCACTCCTCTTCAGTGGGGAGGCGCTGTCCGCACCATTTGGCATAAGCATAGGCATCAAACCAATCGACCTGTGTGACAGGTGTGTTGATGAGGATGCCAGCTTTGGTGGCTGACAGTGTGGCGGCCCAGTCCGGTGGGATGTGGCTGGTTTTCGTCTTGGGCTGGTCAGGATGATCAAAGGCGTTACTGCCACCTTTCTTCAAGGCGGCAAGAAACTCCGCATACTGGCCAATGGTGACCTCGAATTTACTGATCCAGAACTGAGGGAGCTCGATTGGCTTCTTCTGCGCCTGGTATTTGAAAGCACCTGCGGGCACATGCACCCATTCGGTCGCCGTGACGGATTTACCGGCCTTAGGCTTAAGCAACATGTCACCGAAACCATTCATCATGGCTCCGATAGCCGCAGCGGCGATCAAGATGACAGCGCTAGCTACCCAGACCCACCACGGACGCTCGCCGGAGATTGCGACCGATGATAGCGATTCGGCCTCGATTTTTTTAACGATGCTGTGCTCGCGCATGTCATCACGCAACTCTTCAAGCGCCTCCAGCAAGCTGCTCCAGTCGTGATTACCCGTTATCAGCGACTCCAACATGCCACGTGCTTTTCCTTCCCCAGCAACGGGGCGCAGCAGTTGCAGCAGAGCGCTCACATCAGCACGGGCATCACGCTTTTCCACCGCAGCAGGGCGGAAGATGTTCACGATGCTGGCCTGATGCTCTCCGTCGATGTAAATGTCACGCGCAGCGATGCTGCGGTGATTGTAGCCACGTGAAATGGCGTGCTCCATGGCCTCGGTGATGCCGTGGAGCACTTCGGTGAGGCGGCGCTCGCTGAAGTGCTCGTCCGCTTCGTCAATTTCTTCGAGCGTGCGGCCACGTGGCAACTCGCGGGTGTAAAAGAGCCATCCATTGGCCTCTCCCGCCTCATACAGCGGTGCGATGCGTGAAAAAGTGAGCGATGCCTTGACGCGAATTCGCTCTTTAAATTTGGCGACGATGTCCTTCTGCTGGAGGTAGTCCGGCTTGAGTAAAACGAGCGCGACAGGCCTCTGCACGCTGACCTGCACAGCGCGGTAGGTTTCGGCCTCGCGCTCAATGTAGAGGCGGTCGAGCACCTGGTAGTTTCCCAGCACGGTGCCTGGAACCATCACGGGCGGAGGCGCGGAGGCATCCACAGGCTCGGTCATCAGCGTCTGAACGCGCTGGATGAGTTTTTCCGGCGAATAGGGGCCGTCTTTGAGAATGAGACAGCCGTCGATCTCTGTTTCAAAACCCGTCAGATCGAAGCGCGTGGTGAAAAGCACGCGCACATGTGGAAAGCGTGCCACAGCAGCATTTCGCAGCGCAAAACCCGTCTGCTTCGTGTCAAAGATGGCCTCGGTGACAAGCATGTCGATGGCCTCCGCTTTCGCGATCCACGCGAGGGCTTCATCCGCCGTTGCGAAGTGTATGATGGTGAATCCCGGGAGTCGTTCCCTTAGCAGGGCTGCGCGGCTTTCGAGAAGAGTGGCATTGGAATCAACAAAAAGGAGAGTCATCTGTGTGCGTGGCGATCATCTCCCCACAGGCGGGAGGAGCGGGTTACCTCCGCCGGCAGACTGGCCGCGCGCGAGCATACCCGCGTCCAGGAGATCACGTGGCTCAGAGGCCACATCCTGGAGCTTGTTGTCATAATAAAGGTGCAGCATGTAGCCGTGGTAGGTCTTCTGACTGCGCTGCTGGATTTCCGCAGGCGATGCGGCGGGCAGAGCGTAAGTGACATCGACGATTTCATCGCTGCTGCTGCTCCAGTCCACGGGTTCGGTCTGCCAGGTTTCAGCAAGTTCCGTGCTGTTATCGAGAACGACCTGCCCGTTCACGCGGTAGTAAAAGAAAGTCTTCATGTCGATAGCGTTCGCATCGATCGACTTGCTACCTGCACGCTGAATGGGCACGCGCAGCACATAACGCTCACCGTCTTTCACACTGAAATCACGCGCCACTTGGCAAGCACCCAGACGCAGGCGTTTATCCTGATCTGAAGTCATGCCAGGCAAGGTTGGCGCTGTCGTCGCCGCACCAGGCACCGTGCCAAGGCGACGCTGCGCGAGTTCAAAATATTGCCCTGCCTTGGCCGCGCCCTGAAGCTGAATGCTGCGCCAAGCATCGACCGACTTTGTGGTAAGCCCCATTTGCTCATACACTTCCGCCATTTCTGCGAGCACGGCGGGATGATTCGGCGAGACGAGATCCGCCTGCTGGAGAGACTGTAGAGCTTCCTGAGTGTTGCCGAGAGCACGAAGCTCCTTGGCGGCAGCGACGAGTCCATTCACATCACGGCGCGCTTCGACGGCAGCGCTCGGTGGTTTGACACCGCTACCTGGGAGCACCGGTTTTTCATCGGGTGCAGGCACAGCACTGCCGGGTAGAGCAGGCTTGGCATCTGGAGCCAAAACACCGCTGCCTGGCATGGCGGGTTTTTCATCAGGTGCGCGGGTCGTGCTGCCGGGGAGTGGAGGTCGCTCATCCGGTGGAGGCACGCTGCTACCGGGAAGCGGTGGCATGCTGCTTGGTGGTGCTGTGCCGCTGCCAATGAGAGCGGGACGCTCGTCTGGTGGAGGAACACTGCTGCCGGGAAGCGGTGGTGCACCGTTCAGTTTGGCGCTGCTCCTGTCAGGCATCGCGGGAGGAGGTGCCAAGGCCAAGGGTGCAGGCGAAGGCGGCGGCGAGAGTGGTGGCGGCGTTTTTCCAAAAGTGCCGACAGGCGGTGGCGCATTGGCTGACACTGCAGGTGCAGTGGGGGCTTGAGAGGTAAGTTGGCCGACTTCTGGGACTTGCTTGCGCACATTGGACGCTGGCAACAGCGGTGCTGAAGTTGCATTTGCCGTAGTGTTGGGTGCGGATTCCTCACTCGAAGTGGACACAACCCAGAGAATGATCCCCACCTGCACGGCGACGAGGACTGAAAGCGTGCCCCAGGCCGTAGCGGATGCACGGTCATGGTCGTTAGTAAGAATGGAGGAAGGTGGTGTCACAGGTTGCTGGAAAAGACTCGCATGGTACGGTCCCGTCCCGATTGTGTCAATACTCCTGCCATCTTCCCTTCAAAAGCTCTCTCCCGCTCAAGTCGCGGCGCAGATGGCACAGCGCGAGGGTTTTGTGTGGATGGACTCCGCGCTTCCAGTGGCTGGATCGATCAGCATTCTCACCGCAGAGCCCGTGGAGGTGCTGCGCGGCCACATCGAGCGGGACTGGAGGCGAGTACGTGCCGCGCTGAGTGTCCCACGCGCCATGGCGGGCGGCTTGTATGGCTGGGTGGGCTACGACGGTGAGTTCGTGCTTGGAGTTTATCCACATGGACTTGTCTATGACCATGATGCGGCGACGTGGAGTTGCTTTGGCGATTTCAAAATGCCGAATGTCGAATGCCGAATGCCGAATTGGGACACGTCACTGCATTTTGAGCCACTGGTAAGTAAGGATGAGTATCTGAACTCTGTGCGGCGTGCACAGGAGTACATCGCGGCGGGGGACATTTATCAGGTGAACTTGTCCTATCCGTGGCTGGCGCAGTGGCCGCAAGGTGCTGATGCGCTGGCACTTTATCTGAAGCTGCGTGAGGTGTCCCCTGCCCCACAGGCTGCTTATTTGAAGATCGGCGACACAACGGTGCTTTCAGCCTCGATGGAGACTTTTTTGCGCATGGAAGGCTCACAGATCACCACGCGGCCCATCAAGGGGACACGACCGCGCTTTACCAGTGATGCTGTGCGCGATGCAGCGGCGCAAATCGAGCTGAAGGCCTCCGAAAAGGAGCGTGCAGAGCTTTTGATGATCACCGACCTCGAGCGCAACGACTTGGGCCAAGTGTGCGAATTTGGCAGCGTTCAGGTGCCCGACTTGTGGCGTGTGGAAAGCTTCGCGCAGGTGTTTCATCTCGTATCCACCGTCACCGGCAGGCTGCGCGCGCACATTGATCACGCAGGTGCCTTCCGCGCATGCTTCCCCGGCGGCAGCATCACTGGCGCACCGAAAAAGCGCGCGACCGAAATCATCACCGAGCTCGAAAAGTATCCGCGTGGCATCTACACCGGTGCCATTGGCTGGTTTGGCTTTGATGGCCGCAGTCAGTGGAACATCGCCATCCGCACCGC
>JANOBP010000075.1:0-1329 GCA_031411715.1 Verrucomicrobiaceae bacterium
GGAGACGAATCTCAATGACAGTGACTTCCTCCAGCGTGCCGCGCACTTCATCCAGCGTACTCATGAGGGCAAGCCCATCAGCGACGATGCCATTCAGCAAATACTCGCGCGCTATGAGACTCAGTGCTTCACCGCCAGCGCACCTACGACGCCACTCACCTCAACGGATCGTCGCATCATGCTCAGCACCCTTCGCGGTCTCCTACAAGCCGCCGCCGCCGTCCTATTTCTCTTCCTTTCAGCCGCACAACTTCACGCGGAAGATCCCGCTAAGCTTTACCAACAGGCGCGCACACATCTCGAAAAGGGTGAGTTCACCAAAGCCCAATATTTTGCTGAAAACATAGTTCGTCAAAAGCCCCCGTCACTCAGCGCCGAGGTCTTCACCATCATTGGTCATGCACGTTATCGTCAAGACGACATGGGACGTGCCGCACTTTGGTATCAGCGCGCGCAGCTTCTCACTCCGCGTGATCCGGAACTCCGTCAAAACCTGCGTCACCTCGACGAAAAGCTCCGCTTCTTCACCATGCCTGAAAAGAGCACCTTTGCGACATGCAGCCTATACCTCAGTCACAACGCATGGATCATCATTGCCACTGCGGGATTATGGCTCGTCATTCTCTCCATTGCTTGGCGCATCTTCATTGGGAAAAAATCGCCGCTTAATGCCAAAAGCCGCCTCTTGGCGGTCATCATTTGCTTCCTGGGTGTCCTTATCGCTCTACCAGCTGCCGCCTGCGTTGCCATTCGTCCAGATCCCGCTTCTCGCGTTACCGACATCGTCGTCATCACGGCCACAGAAGTTGCCGCTTACACCGCTGCCACCGTGACTTCGGGTAGCGTCATCGATCTCCCACCTGGCAGTCAGGTAAAGCTTTTGGAGAAACGTGGCTCCTGGTCATATGTGGAGGTCCCCAACAGCGCCGATGAGCCTCTGCGCGGATGGATCGACGCCAGCAGCTACACGCCTCTCTGGCCCTGGGACTTGGCGCTGCTGCCGTAAAACTGAGCACTCAGCACTGAGCACTTTTTGTGCTTTCACTTCGCTCATCGTTCTCTAAACACCAGCATGCGCCTCATCTCCGGCACCGCAGGTGGCCTTCATCTCGAAGTCCCCAAATCGCTGACCCGTCCCACCCAGGACCGCGTGCGTCAGGCCATGTTCTCCATGTTTGGCGACATCATCGCTGAATCTCGCGTGCTGGATCTCTACGCGGGCTCTGGAGCCTTCGGCCTCGAAGCCCTGAGCCGTGGAGCCACCAGCGCTTTGCTCATTGATCAAGATCGTCGCGTCTGTGAGGTCATCCACCGCAACATCGCCAAAAC
>JANOBP010000076.1:0-17292 GCA_031411715.1 Verrucomicrobiaceae bacterium
CGGTGCTGGAGGCCGAGATGGAAGAGGAGCGCCGTTTCAACAGCGAGGACGAAGAAGATGCGCCGCGTCAGACCTGCACGAGCTGCCACGGCAGCCGCATCAACGAGATCGGCCGCGCGGTGCAGCTTCAGGGCAGCACGATTCAGGATTTCACCTCGCTCACAGCGGGCGATGCGGGCAAGCTGATGGGCAAACTGAAGTTTGCGGGCACGGAGGCGATCATCGCACGCGACATCGTGAAGGAGATCGAGCAGCGGCTCAAATTCATGCAGGAAGTGGGCCTGGGTTATCTTCAGCTCAATCGCAGCGCCGACACGCTCAGCGGTGGTGAAGCGCAGCGCATTCGTTTGTCCGCACAGCTCGGCAGCAATCTGCGCGGTGTGTTGTATGTGCTAGATGAGCCGACCATCGGCCTGCATCCGCGCGACAACGAGAAGCTGCTCGACACGCTCTCCGCGCTGCGGGACAAGGGCAACTCACTGCTCGTCGTCGAGCACGATGACGAAACGATGCGGCGGGCGGACACGATTCTCGATCTCGGACCGGGCGCCGGCAAATTCGGCGGCGAAGTCATCGCGCAAGGTACGCTGGCGCATCTGCTCAAGAACAAAAAAAGCGTCACGGGTCAAAGCCTGAACAAGCCGCTCAAACATCCCTCACGCGGCGAGCGCCGCGCCTTGCCTGCGCTCAAATCGAAAGACGGCTGGCTGCGCGTGACCGGCGCGACGGCGAACAATCTCAAAAACGTCGATGTCGCGATTCCGCTCGGTCGCTTGACCGTGCTCACCGGCGTGAGCGGCAGCGGCAAGAGTTCGCTGATGCATGGCGCTCTATCGCCCGCGGTGCGCGAGAAGATAAGCAAGTCGAAGGCAAAGATCGTTCACGCTTGGAAGAGCATCACGGGCTTTGAGAATCTGCAGACGGTGCACGAGGTCGATCAATCGCCGATTGGGAAGACCAGCCGCTCGTGTCCGGCGACGTATGTGGGCATCTGGGATGACATTCGGAAGCTTTTCGCGCAGGTGCCGCTCGCCAGAACGCGTGGCTACGCGTCAGGCCGCTTCTCCTTCAACACCGAAGGCGGACGCTGCGAAACCTGCGGCGGCAATGGCGAGATCAAAGTCGAGATGGCCTTCCTGCCGACCACGCGAGTGCATTGTGAGACCTGCAACGGCCTGCGCTTCAACGCCGCGACGCTCGAAGTCGAATACAACGGCAAACACATCGGCGAAGTGCTGCGCATGAGCATCACCGAAGCCGCCGAGTTCTTCGCGCCGGTGCAAAAGATCGCGCGACCGCTCAAGCTGCTCGCCGATACCGGCCTCGGCTATCTCCAGCTCGGTCAGCCAAGCCCCACGCTTAGCGGCGGTGAGGCACAACGCATCAAGCTCGTCACCGAACTGCGCAGCGGCGACGGACGCACGTTCAAAGAGCAACTCAAAGGCATCACCAAGGCCGGGAAGCGCAATCTCTACCTCATCGAGGAACCGACCATCGGCCTGCACATCCAGGACGTCGCCAAACTCATCGACGTGCTGCATCGCCTCGTCGATGAAGGCCACACCGTCGTCGTCATTGAGCATCACCCCGATGTCTATGCCGAAGCCGATTACCTCATCGACATCGGCCCCGAGGCTGGAGCCGAAGGTGGCCGCGTCGTCGCCGCAGGAACGCCCGAGCAGGTGAAGAAGTGCAAGGAGAGTAGGACGGCGCGGTTTTTGTGAACAACCTCTAGGTGATCAAAGGCCAAGCTGCTTTTAATCCGATGAACAAGGCCACGAAATTGATGACCAATGCGAAGTTGCCCATGATGGGCGCGTGCTCACGCCTCCAATGAGCAACGACGAGCAATATGAGGCCGCCAGCAGCCCCCAAAGTCCCAAATAGAAACGCCCCTCCAATTACCGCAAACCCGGACATTCTACCTGCGTCCTCCTGTGCATCAGCTGAGTTGTAGAACTCCTCCGAAACTTGCTTGTTCACGCTGTAGGCCAGGATGGGAATCGAAATAAAGAAGCATCCCACACAGGCAAATAATGAGAGTAGGGTGCAAACGGGCCATTTTTGATTCATTCCATTTATCTGTCAAACTTTTGCCTTGGGAAGCAAGCTTGAACGAATGCGCAATCCGACATGGCTATTGCTATGCCAGTCACAATCCTACGAAAAACCAGTTCCATTTTGGAATAAGTTAATTAAGACGTCTTCCATGAGCAAGGAAGATGTCGAAACCAAGCCGCATCATCGGTGGTTCGAGAATCCATGGATAATGGCTGCGATTTCGTTGGCGGCCTGCATTCTGGGCTATGCCACTGAAGCACTCTGCCGATTCACTCTTGAGCCATTGAGGGGCTCTCATATCGAAACGGCACTGTTTTCCGGCCTATTTTTCGGAGGATTGACTTTCTTCGTTTTCGTTGGCCCCTGCCAACTGTTGATCTTCCTCATCGGCCATTGGCGAAAACTAAGAGCCGGGACGACCAACTTGCTGATACTGATTCCAACGGTGTGTATCGTTTGTAGCACGATCATAAATGCCATTTCCTACAGAAACCCAACCCCTGCCAGCGAGATGAAACGCTTTGAAGGTATCACCGGTGTGCCGTGGCCCACTGACGCAAAAATGCTGCTCGCAGAACATGGGTGGGGTTTGCAAGACAGAAGACATCTTTGGTTGTTTGAAGGCACGCCTCAACAATTCGATAAGCTTGTGAGTGCTCGTGGCTGGGTTCTGGAGACTCCCGGTTTTGAGGATATTTCAAAGTGGATGCCTGTCGAAAAAGCCATTCGTTGTATTTCCATTGACCCTCCATGGAGTGCTCATGAGGTCTATTATTGGGAATTCCGGAGTGGGGATGTAAAAAGCGGTTCCTGGGGACCTGGCTATCTGATCACAGATAAGGAGCACAGGCGCTGGTGCGTCTGGTGGGATGCAATTTGAACCCTAGCAACTGAGCCTTGTAAGCCCCGTGCTCCCACCGTTGGTGTGCGCTTTAACTTTGAACTGAAAGACACATCATGGGCGCACAATGGAAACAGAAATGGCGGGAAATGGCCGCGGACCAGGAGGTGAAGATCGTGTATTCGTCTGTCTGACCCGCATCGCTTTCCTCAATCCCCACATTGAGTAAATCAATTCGTCATTATCCGTGATCTCGTACAGAATAGAAGAATTCCATTCTGTGCATGAACTCCTCCCACCAGCGCTGGCTTCTCGAGCAACTCCCACAATGGGAACGTGACGGACTTCTCACTGCCGACGCAGCACGCACTTTGCGCGAACGATATGCCGTCGATGAATCTCAGCCTGGACTGGCTCAGATCGTGATGGGATCGCTCGGCGCATTGCTGATTGGCACCGGCTTGATCGCGGTGATCGGCTACAACTGGGATGACTTCTCGAGGCCTGTGCGACTGCTGTTTGCGTTTCTGCCACTGTTAGCGACGCAGATCGTCAGTTTCCGCGTGCTACAGCGCGGCGATGCCGCTGCGGCTTGGGTGCGTGAAACAGCGGCGCTCCTGCAAGCCTTGGCGACAGGCGCGTGCATCGCGCTTGTCTCGCAAATCTACAATCTCGGCGGTGAATGGCCGGATTTCCTGTTCTGGTGGATGCTGCTGAGCCTGCCGCTGACTTGGGTGCTGCGCTCGCATGCGGTGGCGATCTTTTATCTCATCGGCATCGCGATTTGGAGCGTGGATCAAGTCGGGTACGGCAGACCATGGCATGACAGCTCGCTCCTTTATCCGCTGTTGTTGCTCGGTCTGCTGCCCTATTGGCCAGGATGGCCTGCGAAAGCACCCCTTTCGATTTCGGTGCGCTGGGTGATGACGCTCAGCGCCATCATAGGCCTTTGCAGCGCTGCTGTTTTCCTGAGTGCCTACCATGAGGACTACTACACCTATCGAGAAGTAACGTTCCTCTGGCTTTGGACCCTCACTGCGGCCGCATTGGTGCTTTTTCCGCTCAACCGAGTCGGCATCGACGAATCCACGCTCTGCAAACCTCAGGTCGTGCTCGGTTCTCTTTGGCTGCTCGGCTGCGGCGTGGCCGCCACGTTTCGCGAGGTAAGTCATCACATTCTCAAAGGTGCTTCTCATGCCTTGAAATTGCCTTGGTGCTGGGGACTGCTGGCCGTAATTCTCGTATTTGTGCTACTGGCCTCGGCACGCAAGCGTTGGGCCGTCCTCGCCATCGCATCGATCGCGCTGCTGCCCTTGATCGCGCTCCCGTTTGTCGATGGCAAAGGCAACCACTACGGCGCGATGTTTTCCTGGCTCGTGATGCTGCACCTTTCCCTCATCGGTGTCACGCTGATCGTGCTCGACTTCATCGGTAAGCGCGGTGCGCCGCGTCTTGGTGCTCTGCTGCTTTCGGTCCTCATCATCGCCCGCATGGCGGACAGCGAACTCTCCCTTCTCACCAAAGGACTGGCCTTCATCGTCGTCGGCGTGGCCTTTCTGGCCTTCAATTTCTTCATGAGCCGTCGTCATCGCCAACTTGCCCTTCCCACCGCATGAAAACGCTTCCTCTCATCATCTTCGCCGTCGCCGCCGTTGGCCAGTGGGCCGCTCCTTTGTCGCAAATTTGGACGCACGAGCAAACGCTCACGCAAGGCACGCTCATCAAACTCAAATGCAGCGCGCCCGACCCATACGACCCACTGCGAGGTCGTTATCTTGCCGTGAGGCCGGAACAACGTGAGGTCAGCGTGCCATCGGATCTGAAATTGGCGAACGGTTCACGCGTTTGCGGTGTGCTCACGACTGGCACGGATGGTCTCACCACGATTTCCAGCCTCTCGCTCACACCACCTGCCAGCGGCGAATACATCCAACTCAAGACGGCGTACACTTATGATAGCAAAGCGAGTATTGTGTGGCCCTTCGACCGCTTCTACATCAACGAAAAACTCGCCCCCGAAGCCGACAAGTGGTTCGCCGAGAACATTCGAAGTGCCAAAGGCATCATCGCCGAAGTGCGTGTGCTCAATGGTCGCGCGGTGCTGGCTGATTTGAGCTTTGATGGCAAATCGTTCCGTGAGATACTCAAGTAGCGGGTGAAAAGGCCCATTGATCCGGAATCGGTTGAAGCGCTTCGTCGGTAGCGAAGTGATCCTCGCGGTCCTTTGTGGAGAACGAGTGACCTTCGAGTGCACCAGCCCTCTGGAGCTTTTCGAAGGCCGATAGACGCTCGAAAGCGCCGGAGGACCTGCGCACTCCAGAACGCTTTCGCGCACCCAAGAAATGGAGATGATCGGCCGTCTTTTCTCACATGCCCACGCACCGCCCAAATTCTCGTCGTACTCCGGATTGGCAAATTGGTATCGATCACAAAGGAATCTGGCTGGTCCCATGGGGCATCTTCTCAGCCCTACTGCTGACATCTCTGACCACAAGCTTTTCTCCTGGAATCATCTACCAAATCCAGCGAAACATAGTCTGCGAGTTCCAACTGGGCATCGCAACTGACGCGATTCTCCGTGGAACCGAAACGATGACTGTTCGTATTGATGGCAAACAGAATGTTCAATTTGGCGATACGATAATCAATTTCAGTCGAGGTGAGCATTCACAGCATATGCTTTGGACCACTGATCCCTCTTGGCGACAACAAATCCGCACCAGAATACAAGCCCATGTCAAAAACCATCCCAAGACCTCAGCAATTGTGATTCGGGTGGCTCCAAACGTGCAGCTTGATGTGATCGCTTCTGTCTGTGCCAGTGCTCAAAGCGTTTCAACGGCTCGTCATTTTCTTGAAGTGATAAAGGAGTAGCATTTTCCGATAGAGGCGGTCATTTTGTGATCCTTGCATTCCCAGCGCTCCCACCTTTGGTGCGCGCCTAACTTTGAACTGAAAGACACATCATGGGCGCACAATGGAAACAGAAATGGCGGGAAATGGCCGCAGACCAGAAGGGGAAGATCACGGGGAAGCTGGTGCGGGAAATTCAGGTGGCGGCGAAGCTGGGCGGACCGCATCCGGAGTACAATGCACGGTTGGCGGCGGCGGTGGCGGTGGCGAAGAAGCAGAGCGTGACGCGGGACACCATTGAGCGGGCGATTGCAAAAGGCTCGGGCACCGGACCGGATGCGGTGCAGTATGAGACGACGACGTATGAGGGCTTCACGCCGCATCGGGTGCCGGTGATCGTGGAATGCCTGACGGATAACAACAACCGCACGTCCTCGGACATCAAGGTGCTGTTCCGCGCGGGCAGCATGGGCAAGGTGGCGTGGATGTTTGATCATTGTGGCCTGATCGAGGCGCATCATGCGGATAAGACACAGGATATTGAAGTCGCCGCACTGGAGGCTGAGGCGGACAATGTGGAGCCGATGGAATTGGAAGGCGAAGAAGCCGCTGGGCACATTGGCGCGCGGTTTTTCACGCAGATGACGAGCCTGGATGCGGTGACGAAGGCGCTGAAGTCGGCAGGTTGGCAAGTGACGACCTCTGAGATGAGCTATCAGCCCAAGGAATACCCTGAGCTGACGGATGAGCAGCGCGATGAGGTGACGAACTTCCTACAGACCGTGGACGCACATGATGATGTGCATCGGCTCTATGTGGCGATGAGGTAAGGCTTCAGAAGAGATCCAGCGCCAAATCCAACGCGCGCGCGGAATGCGTGAGCGCGCCGACGGAGATGGCGTTCACGCCGGTAGCGGCGACTTCGCGGATGGTGTCGAGCGTGATGCCACCGCTGGCTTCGAGCCAGAGCTTGCCACTAACGATTTCGACGGCCTCACGGAGCTGGGGGACGGACATGTTGTCGAGCAGGAGCATGTCCACGCCGTCGAGGGTGAGAAAGTCACGCACTTGCTGGATACTGGCGGCTTCGAGCTGGACGCGGACGCCTGGGCGCTCGGTGCGGAGGCGGGTGATGTTGGTTTGCAGTGCGGCGAGGCTGGGATTGGCAGCGTGGTGGTTGTCTTTGACCATGGCGTGGTCGTAAAGGCCCATGCGGTGATTGGTGCCACCACCGCATTTCACGGCGGCTTTTTCGAGCAAACGCCAGCCGGGGGTGGTTTTCCGCGTGTCCCAGACCTGGACAGGGTGCGGCAGCACGGCCTGGACGTAGCGGCGGGTCTGGGTGGCCACCCCGCAGAGGCGCTGGAGGAAATTCAGCGCGGTGCGCTCGGCAGTGAGTAAGGAGCGGCTGCTGCCGGCGGCTTCCAGGAGGATGCTGCCTTTTTCAAAGGGCTGACCGTCAGCGAGGAGCACGTTCACTTCGATTTTTGGGTCAATTTCACGAAAAACGGCCTCCACGACCTCCATTCCGGCCACGACGCCGGGCTCGCGGGCCACGATCTGTGCGCGGGAGCTGGAATCGGCGGGAATGAAGTATTCGGAGGTCACATCGCCAGGGCCGACGTCTTCGGCGATGGCGGCACGGATCAGGGCTAGGGTGGAGGTGTGCATCTGGGCCAATAGGATAGCTCGCAGACGGCAGGAAGCCAGCACTGGCAAAAACTGGTTGCCAAAACGGTCGGACTGTCCATCTTCCCCGCCCCTCGCCCCGGGCCAGACCGAAAACCAACCTGCGGCACTACAACATTTTTAAGGACACAGCTATGAGCAACATCATTCAGAAGATCAATCAAGAGCAGATCAAAAGCGACATCGGAGAATTCCGCGTCGGCGACACTGTGAAGGTTCACACCCGAGTTATCGAAGGTGAAAAAGAGCGTATCCAGATCTTCGCTGGCATCGTCATCGCCCGTAAAGGCCACGGCATCAATGAAGCCTTCACTGTTCGCAAAATCTCATACGGCGAAGGTGTCGAGCGTGTCTTCCCACTTCAGAGCCCAAAGGTTGCGAAAGTCGAGGTCACCAAAGCCGGCCGCGTCCGTCGTGCCCGTCTGCATTACCTCCGCGGTCGTCAGGGTAAGGAAGCTATGACCGTCAAGGAAGTGGCTTATCAGGGTCCTGAGGCAGCTTAATCTCCTGCTCGATTTCGCATCAATTGCGATTCATTAGCCTCTTCACTTCGCTCTCGCTGTAGGCACCGCCCTTCGGATTGCTCATGGGGTCATCAATGATGAGTGGCGCTCTAGCTGTCTGCTGACTGCGTGTTAGTGCCGATTTAGTGCCAAACACATTATCTGCTCCAGAAAAGGTGGCGCTTCCGTCGCTCGCCATTTTGGATGCATCGCGATTGGCCCCTGCGTCGAAAGTTTTGTTGGCGATGTTGCTGGCCTTATCTGCCCCGGCAAAGGTCGAGTCCTTGCCCCAAAACTTCCATTTACTGATTGGGCTCTCTTTTGTTTTAAATGAATCCGAGGTTTTGAACTGCTTATTGGCATTGAAGGACTTATCGTGGTGCATCTGCTTCTGATAATGAGCCGCCGTCGTGCCACGACCATCCATGGAGGTGTTCATGAACTTCTCGTAGCGGCTACGCATCCCAAGAATGTCCTTTTTGTTGGGATTCAATCTCTCACCCAATTTCTGATCGATAGGGTCTTTCTTCTTTTGGGGACTTTTGCATGAGCAGAGCACGGTCATGCAGATACACAGGACAATCTGAACGGTTCGATTCATGGTTTGGTGATGGACTTCTCGGTCTCCTGCTTCGCCAGGAAGAGGGCTTCCTTCTGCGTGCCAGTTGGGAGATGGAATTTGGGCATCTCAGCAGCGAGATCGCCAAGTTTGCTCCATGCCCGATAGAGTTCAAAGACAAGTTTTGCCGAGTCCGCTGTCAGTGCCCAGTTCATGCGCATTAGGAAGGCCTCAGCCGCGTCCAACTCACGTTGGCGAATTAAAAAGCGTGTCCACGCCGCATAAATGGTTGGCTGCAGTGCCTCTGTCCCGTCCAGTTGCTTCAACGCCGCCTCAAAGAGTTCACGCGCCAATCCTACATGCTTCGTTTCTTCAAATGCCAAAGCCCATTCGACCGTTTGCGCACCACCGGGGAAAGGCATTCTCAGTGTTTCGTTAAACAAATCACGCACCGCGGCCTCATCTTTGAGTGCGTGTGCCACCCTCACTGCCAGCGGCAGCTTGCGGCCCTGCTCACGCAGAGTCGGAATCTCTCCCACCTTCATGCACGCTTCACTCGCCCATTCCGCGCGGCCTGCGTCCAACAGGCTCTGCGCAGTCAATTCGATGCAGATCCGGTCTTTTTCCAGCGCCTCCGTCCAAGCCTGCTGGAAGTCATTCAGCGCAGCATCATCCAGTGATTTGGTAAATGCACTCAATGCCAGGGCTGCCGCAGGGCGGTCACCTCCTGCCAGTGCTTCAGCGTGCAGCACTCTCATCCAACCATTGGCATTTTTACTCGCAGCCTGCTCACGCAGCCATGCCAGCATTCCTTTGAGAGTCTCTACGTCTCGTGTAGCACTGCGAAACAGCGCCGCAATGTGCGCACGACCTCTTTCCGGTGTCCACGCGCCATCCAGACTCAGCAGTCGAAGTTGTTCCAGTCGCAGCGTGAAGCGCGAATGATCATCTTTAAGTGTGCGCTCTGCCTGCGTGAGAAAATTCAGTGCTTCGCTCACCCTTTCGTGCCCTGCCAACTCGCGAGCGAGCACCAGCACCGTCGGAAGTGACCTGCGTTCGATTGCCAGAACCTTTAGATCCCGAATCTCATTCCAGTGGCCCAAAGCCGCGCTCAATTTGCTACGCAGCTCCATCGCTTCCAAGCTGACTTGCGTTATGGGATCTGCCACCGGCACGGCTTTCAACGCCGCCATCGCTTCCTGTGGCCGCGCCAGGCGCTGCAGTAGTTTGCCACGTTGTAAGTGCCCCTCCGCATCCGCATCGCGTCCAGATTGTTCATTCGCCTCAAACACCACCTTGAGATGTTCCCATGCGAGCAGCGCCGCTTGATCATTGCCCATGCGTTGTTGCAGCAACGCGAACTCGCGCAAATACGCCGCCTCATGCGGAGTGCGCCCCACCAACACGGACGAGATTTTATCCCGAAACGCCAACTTGCGCAGCGCCTCGACATTAAAGTCACGCGCCAGGAACATCGCATGTTTATCGCGCAAAAACTCATCTCCAATCGCCGGTGGCTTTAATGGCGCTTCCGCTTCCAGTATCTGAACGGTAAAGGAAAGCCCTGGCTCGATGTCCATGGAGCTGTCTGTGGCCCGCAGCAGCCACTGAGCATAGTCTGGATTCGACGGCGCACGTGGTGGCAATACACGATA
Source organism: Verrucomicrobiaceae bacterium (assembly GCA_031411715.1). GTDB lineage: Bacteria > Verrucomicrobiota > Verrucomicrobiia > Verrucomicrobiales > Verrucomicrobiaceae > Prosthecobacter. Next base: position 10,162 of record JANOBP010000076.1, read on the forward strand.
GATGCTGACTGCTTCACGTGTCATGCCTGAAGTCTCCAGTCTGCTACCCAAGTTCCCGAGCGTATCCACCGAGTGCTCTGTGCGCAGATCCACACTCGCTAAGTGCTCGCGGATCAGCCGCAGCCGTGTCGGGTAATCCACCTGCCTCAATCGACTCATCAGATCATTGATCCGCCATTCGCCGAACTCAGAATCCGATCGCGGGGAAAGCATGGTCGTGCCCCAGCGCTGATTCAGCTGCTTATTCGTCGCCTTCACCACATTACCCAGACCTTGTTGCCGCATGAGCATCTCGATCTCGCGCGTCTCCTCCCACATGCTGTGTAAATGTTGAGCCTCTTCATAGCGGGAGGTGCCTTGTGGGAGCAGGCTTCCGCGACTGTCACTCACCTCTCGAGTGCTGGCAAAATCACCTGTCAAAAATTGTTCCAGACTCTTCGCCGCAGGCTGCTCCGCACCGGAAAGGCCAGCCACCGTCGCGCGGCGTATGGCCGTGATATCACCACCGGGCGCACGTTGCAGTCTGCGCCATGTCTGCCGCAGCAGTTGCTCACGCTCTTGTGCGGACTCCGCCACGCGATTCAAGCTGGTGATGCTCAGGAGGAAGGGATCATAAGTCATGCGGTAGTGCCCAGCGCTCACCGGTTCCGTCACGGCCTGGCTTAGGTATTGCCGAGCCAGCTTCCAATCCTCCGCACTTTCGGCGATGCGTGCGAGAAACAGCGAATAATCCGTCGTCAATCCACGTGAATTGCGCGGCAGCCCCTCACCCACCGCCAACGCTTCCGCATAGCGTTGCTTGTCACGCAGCTTGTCGGTCACATTCATCAGCGCTGTGTTGCGCAGCGCTTTGGTGGAGCCCAGCAGTTTCAACTCGCTCGTTTCGTAGCGGAATCCATCGACATCCACCAACATCGAAACACATGCATGCAGCAGTCGTTCACGCGCTGATATCACTTCAGCAGCAATGGGCCCGGCTGGAGTGGCCCAGGCGATGACCTCGCTCATGCCATGACTGCGCAGTGTGAGCCAAAGCAGGCAAAACTGGCCCTCGATCTTGTCTTCATCTGGCTTCAACACCACACGCAGCTGCCGCCGGAAAGCATCGCCCGCTCCTGAGTAATAAAGTGCCCACAGTCGCTCCATTTCCGCCGCCTTCTCATCACTCCATTGAGTGATCCATTGCTGCAAAGCATCGCCACCAGCCTTCCGCCGGATCTTCGACAACTCCTCGATCGCCCTCAGCCTCACCAGCGCTGCATCGGCTGGCAATTCACTCAATTCAGGTCGTGGAAGTGCAAGAAACGCACGCAGCTTATCCATTTCCTCACGCTCAAGACCCGGTGCAAAATCAAGCAGCGGAGCGATATCACTCGTTGGCGTTTTGGAGGTTGCTTTACGCGTGTCACTCAATGGCAGCGCCGCACGCATCCCGCTGCGGATCACGCCACCGTTTTTCACCGGCATGGCAAGAATCTGCTGCAAATGTTTCTCAGCGGCCACCACGTCTGCAAAGCGCAGACATTTCAGCGCCAACTGCAATTGCGCGCCTCCATCCCATGGCCGCACCTTCACCATCTGCTCATACACTCGACGCTCAGCCTCATCCTGACCGGAGGTTTGGTAATACTTCGCCAGCTCATCCAGCGCCTTCGCATCTTGAGCGAACCGGCTTTCCAAACGCCTCCTTACACGGTCCGCCTCATCGATTTGAAACGTCTGCTCCAGAAGCTCCACCAATCTCCGCGACTCGGCTGCCATCTCCGCCGGCGGAGCTGCAGCAGCGATTTGCTTTTGGAAATAGATCGCCGCTTTAAGATCCGCCACCTTCAGCGCGGCCTCTCGGAGTTGATCCAATGAGAATGGCGTTTCCGGTGCGGTGTAATACGCCTGCTTCATGCTGGCAAAGGCCTTGGCATGATCACCCTGCCGCTCATGCACCTGCGCGAGAGCTTCGTGATAAAACCCATCGAATGGATGACGCTGCACCAGTTCACGCAACACGCGCTCCACCATCACCAAACGATCCCTCAACACGCTTGGAGCCAAATCACCGCCATTGGAGTCCGAGAAGGTCAACCGATCCACGCAACGTCTAAGAACCTCTCGCCGCCTCTTCACATCCGTCTCATGCTCCAAAATTTGAGCCTGCACCTGCACGTAATCTTCCAGTCGATGCAGCCTGAGCAGCAAATCGGCATAACGCTCCATCAATGCCGCCGCAGAGGTTCCCTCGGCACGTTTGACGGCCTGCTTCCACAATGTCAGCACGTCTTCACTGCGTCTCTGCAGCAGATAAACCTGTGTTAGCGCAGACAACAACTGCTCCGAGTCCGGCGTCTCGCGATACGCATCCTCTAGCAGCTTAGCGGCCATCAATCCTGGCACCGGAGACGAACCCATCGTTCGCCATCCTGACCCTCCGACCTCTGCAACCGACCGCCGCTCTGATTCCAGCAAAAGCTCACTCAAGCGCATCGTGTACCGCACCCTCCCCGCTTCATCCAGCTTCATGAGCTTGCGCAGTTGCCGCTCGACCAGCGCCAGGTTTTCATCCGCCACGGCAAGATCGAGCTTCAACTGCTCCACCATAAGCGAATGGGGTTCCTGCATGCCGCGCAGCGCCGTATAGCCATCCTCAAGTCGGTTTGTCTTCACCGCCCACCACAAGGCGCGGAATCGATCCGCCGCTGTTCCCGTTGCGGCTTTTTTCACCAACACGTCCGTTTCATGCATCACGGCTTCTGGGACTGCCAAAGGCTTGTTGCCGTCGGGATTGTCTGCGCCAAATCCATTGCCGGTAAAGGCATCCGGCAGCTTGAATTCACCAGCCGCAGCTTTTTTGGGAGCCACATCCTTTCCACCCATCAAGATCGAAAAGAGTCGCTCATCCGCATCAACTCGCTCATCATCCGTTGCGCTTGCCGCCCATGCTTTTTCGATCCATTCCGCCGCTTCTTCACTGTCGCCCTGCTCCGCTAGTAAGTCCGCCAGACGCAACCAGGCATCCCGATCCGTGCTCGTTTTCGTGACCGCTTCACGCGCCAGCATGATGGCACTGTCCAGATTATTGCTTGCCGCCAAAAAAGCCGCCGCATCTCCCAGCCGCTGCTGCCGCTCTGCCGCATTTGCTGCACCATCGGTGAAGACACGTAGGAGCTTGTCCTCCGCCACCACATCGCGACGCGCACGGAAGAACGCTGCCAATTCGAATACGGCTTCTGCCTTCTGCGGTTCACGCGTGACTCGCGCACGCAGGATCTTCTCAATCACCGTATCAAGCGAACGCGTCTGCGCGAAAACCAGCACCTGCTTCTCCACCTCGACGGATGTTTGGGCATCGAGCAGCTTGATGAGGCGCTTCGCAGCACCCTCGGCATCGCCACCGCGCAGATCAGCCTCACAGCGCAGTAGCACGATCGCTGGCAGATCACTGCCGTTGTTCTTCAAACGCTCATCGAGCAGCTTGGCAGCCTCGGCGGCGCCCTCATGATCCAACAGCGCTCTCACCAGTTCCCAACGGTAATCTTCCACCTGCGGCACTGCCTTGACCAACTCCCGCAGCCAAGTCACGTGCTCATCCAACTCCACCGTGATCTCAAAAAACCTCGCTGCATCCAATAATGCCTGCTCAGAAGGCGGTGAGGCTTTCGCAGCCGTCACCAATGCCTTTTGCAGGTCTTCCAGCGTTCCGAAACGCTCATGCAAGCGCACACGACGGCGGAAGAAATCGAAATAGCGACCATCGCGAAAATGCAGCAGAGCCAGGCCATCCTTGAGGGCCTTGTCCGCTTTCGGAAACTGATCCGCATGCTCATAGATCCGCGCCAAATCATAGAGCGCGTCCAGTTTGCGCTGTGGATCCTTTTGGTCGGCCAGTTTGGCAAAAAAACTCGCAGCACGATCTGGAAACCCAGCCTGCAACAGCAACTGCGCCACTTGACGTGCCAAGGCAAAATCCTCCGGCTGCAACTTCGCCGCCGCTTCCCATGCATCGGCTGCTTCAGCCGCCTTCCCGCTGCCAAACGACAGATTCCCGATCTCGATCCATGTTCCCGCAGTGTTTTGCGTCTCGGCCAGCTTTTTGAGCCAGACGATCGCAGCCTCAGGCTGTTTTTGCTCCACCGCCACATCCGCACGACTGCGCAGCGCAAAAACGTTCTGCGCCTCCGCCTTCAGCACCTCATCATATTTGGCTGCTGCCGCTGCCAGATCTCCACTGCGCCGCAGCAGATGCCCATGCACCAGCAACACCGATGGATGCTTCGAGCTCGCGGCCTGTTGCGACACATTCTCCACCAGCAGCTTCGTTGAATCGTGCTTTTCATATAGCCCCCAAAGCAAATCCAGCACGCGCCCATACTCCGGCTGCTGCACCAGCAAAGACAGATACTCATTCGCCAGCCGCGTCTCCCGCTCCGCCCAGATTTTGGAAGGCTCTTGTGCCAGTATCGCTGACGTCAATGCCAACACCGCAGCCGCACGGCGTAGAAAGCCGCGAATCGAAAAGGCCTGACAGTTGGGGTTCCGCATGACGCGATTGATCATAGGCGACCTCGTCAATGAAGCCAAGCGCCAAGAGATGCCCTCTTGAATTGCATGTCCGAGGCTACGATGATTCCAACGTGCACGCGGAAGCTCCCAACTCACCTGTCCCTCCACCCCGGTGGTATTGGATGTTCGTTCTCTGGCGTGGCATGTGGATTCTGATGGGACTCGGTCCACTCAACTGGCTTGTTCTGCCTGTGATGGCCGTTCTGGTAACGAACGCCATTCAGTCCAAGAGTTGGCGACCACTCGTGGTGTTCTTCGCATCACCTGTGCCAATCCTGTTTTTTGCTGGAGCGTTGTCGTGGTTTGGGAATCGACCAAGCTACATGGGCTTCGGCCTACCAGGGCCAACTTTCTATAATTTGCGCCCCCAAAGCCGGACCTATCTGGCCAGTTCCGGTTGCTTGATCGATGGCGGTGAGCTGATGCGTCAGGGACCTGGCAACTTGGGTCTCACTTTGATGATACGGCTATTTGGCTGGCCGCCCAAGCCCTATCACGGAAGTTTTCCGACCCAAATACAAGCAACAGAGCTCACGGATGCTGCTCCGCTGGTGCCTTTGGAGTCGTTTCGAACCGGCATTATCGAGGTCGATGGAAAGAAGCTCGAACTCGGTGCAAAGCAGACCGAGAGAATGGGGTTTGAAACCCATTTTCATTTTCAATTTTGGTCGCCGCGCGATGATTTAAAACCTTTGGAAGTTCGTGTTGCCAGCTCAGGAGACGATTGCGTCGTCGTTAGGCTGACCAATCTCAACGAACCTGAGCCAATGGATCAAATCTACTTGCTGGAGCGCCGCACAGCATGGCCGTTTGCGCGTTACCAGATCAAAGGACGCAACTCAGCTCCGCCTTACTTTGGAACAAAGACTGGCTTTCGAGGATAAGGTAAGACTCGCCGCTGAACCGCGTTTGCTTGGGCTCTCATGTATCGACTCATCGCCCTCACCGCGCTTCTTTTTGCTAACAGTCTCCAAGCGCAGGTCAAAATCCCCACGCAGACCGAGACGGACAAGCGTCTGCCGACTCAAGGTGGTGCCTGGAGCCTGCGGGAGGCCGTGGTAAAGGACGCCGCACTGCCGCGCGTGCTCCTGATCGGCGACTCGATCGCCAACGGCTACCTCGAGCCGGTGCGCAAGGCATTCGAAGGCAAGGCGAACATCGACGCCTGGATCACACCGACGAGTCAGGGAGACAAGCGCCTCCCCAGCATCGTCGAGGACATCCTCAAGCAGCACGATTACTCGGTGGTGCATTTCAATCTCGGCCTGCATGGCTGGCAGAAGGGTCGCATCCCCGAGGGCCAATTCGAGCCACTCACCCACGCGCTCGTCCAGGGCCTGCGCAAAGGTGCGCCGAAAGCCAAGCTCATATGGGCGACCATCACGCCCGTGACCGTGAAAGGTCAGCCCGAGCAGCTCAATCCCGAAATCCAGCCCACCATCGAGCAGCACAACGCCATGGCCCTCAAAGTCATGAAGGAAGAAAACGTCGCCATCAACGACTTGAGCTCCCTGATGCTCAAAAACCTCCCCTTAGCCGCCGGTGACATGTTTCATTGGAAAAAAGAAGGCATGGTTCTCATCGTGAATGCCGTGTCCGAGTCCCTCAAAGCCGCGCTGGCTCCTTGATCCCGAAGGGATCGTGAGATCAATCGCATTCGGCGAACTCATCCGAATCGAAGTCATCCGAATCGATGCGCTTCGCCTCTGATAGGGGTCACTTGATCCCGAAGGGATCACCGAGGTTAGCCAGGGGTCGCACGACCCCTGGTAAGCATGAAAAACCCATTGCCCAAGGGCGCATGCCGGGGGCATGCTAGCACCGCCCTCTCACCCCACGCCTCCGCATGCCCGGCACCTACACCTCGCTGCACTACCATGTGATCTTCTCAACGAAGAACCGGGAGCCCGTCATCGCCGCCGCATGGCGTCCGCGATTGCATGAATACCTCGGCGGCATGATTCGCGGCCTGGAAGGTACGCCGATCTGCGTCGGTGGCGTGGCCGATCATGTGCATCTGCTTTTTGGCCTCAAACCGAAGCATTGCCTCTCCGACTTCATGCGCGATTTGAAGAAGGACGCGACGAATTGGGTGAAGGACACGCTCCATGAGCCGCATTTCGCGTGGCAGGAAGGTTACGCGGCGTTCACGGTGAGTCCGACCGCGATTAAATCGGTGCGCGCTTACGTCAGCGATCAAGAAGAGCATCATCGCGTGCGGACATTCCGCGAGGAGTTGGTGATAATGTTACGAAAGTCAGGCGTGGCGTTTGAAGACCGGTATTTAGATTGAGGCGGAGGCGTGAAGGTGATGAAAAGGCGCAAACAAGCCATCATCACCCGATGTTCAGCATCGCATGCCACGCCACTGAACCCGAAGGGATCACCGCCGGTAGCCGGAGGTCAAAGACCTCCGGAAAGCTGATCAACGCCTCCGCGTCTCAAGGGCGCATCCCGAAAGGGATGCTAGCACCGTTGTTCGTTCACACATCTGCAAGCGCGGCCACAGAGTCTTCGCCCACCGCTAGCATGCCTCCGGCATGCACCTTTCGAGAGCGTGGGTTTCGCACATCATCC
>JANOBP010000077.1:0-3621 GCA_031411715.1 Verrucomicrobiaceae bacterium
AGTGCCGAGATCATGGTCCGCAATGGCGGTCACGATCCAGCAGCGCCTCCAGGCAGCGCCGAAACCTATCTTTGCCTCGGCCCCGGCTTCTCCAGCGCGGCAAACACACCGCATCGTCGTCACAAAACATGGGTGCATGAAGGCGGCATCAGCACGCCCCTCATTGCGCATTGGCCTGCGGGAATTACTGCAAAGAACGAACTGCGCACCACACCCGCGCACGTCATCGACATCGTGCCCACCGTGCTCGAACTCGTCGGCATCGAGAAGCCCAAGGACTGGAAAGGCGAACCCATCCCCTCTGCGCCGGGCAAGAGCCTCGTCGCTGCCTTTGCCAAAGACGAAACCATCGCCCGCGACAGCCTCTGGTGGCTGCATGAAGACAACAAAGCCATCCGCATCGGCGACTGGAAGCTCGTCGCCGCCAAAGGTGATCCCTGGGCGCTCTACGACCTCAAAACCGACCGTGCCGAGCAAAACGACCTCGCCGCCAAGATGCCCGAGAAAGCCAAAGAACTCGCCGACGCATGGCAAAAGCAAGCCGATGACTTCACCACACTCGCGAAGAAAACACTCGTCGATCAACCGAAGGGCAATGCGAAAGGCAAAGCGGCCAAGAAAAAGAAGTGACTCATCATCAACTTATGATCCGCGCCCTTCGTCTCTTTTCGCTCTTGGTCGTTATCAATACGTCCTGGGCAGCCGAGCGGCCCAACATCCTCTTCCTCTTCGCCGATGATCAGCGCTATGACACGCTGAGCTGTGCGGGTCATCCCATCGTGCAAACGCCGACGATTGATCAACTGGCGGCTAATGGCGTGCGCTTCAGCAATGCGCATGTGACCACGGCGGTGTGTTGGGTGAGTCGTGCGGTGGTGCTCACGGGCCAGTGGGCACGCACTCATGCGAGGCGCGACGCGATGCCTCAGGTGCTGCCAGATTCCTTGAGCACCATGTTTCCAGAAGTGCTACGTCAGGCGGGCTATCGCACCGGGCATTATGGCAAGTGGCACATGAAGGCACCGCCGGGATTCAAACCAGCGGAGCACTACGACGAATACGAGGACATCCACCGCACGCCCTACATCAAGACGCTGCCAGACGGCACCAAGCGGCATGAAACTGACATCATTTGTGATCGCGGCATCGACTTCATCAAGTCACAGCCCAAGGATAAATCCTTCTGCCTCAATCTGTGGTTTAACGCCGCTCATGCTGAGGACGGCGATCATCGCCCCGGCATCGGCTTGTATCCGTGGCCCTCATCCACGGACGGCATGTATGAAGATCGCAGCATCCCGCCGCCACGCCTTGGTGATGCGGCCATCTTTGAAGCACATCCGCAATTCCTCAAAGACAGCATCAATCGCCAGCGCTTCTTCTGGGGCTATGAAACACCGGAAAAATATGAAACGAATGTGCGTGCCTATTACCGCATGATCAGCGGCATCGACAAAGCTGTGAGCCGTGTCATCGCCGCGCTGAAGGAAGCGGGACTCGCCGACAACACGATCATCGTCTATTCCGGCGACAATGGCTACTACCTCGGAGATCGCGGCTTTCAGGGCAAATGGTCGCACTACGAGGAATCGCTGCGCGTGCCGATGGTCATCTACGATCCACACCTGCCACAGGCACAACGCGGCAAAGTTTCCGATGAACTCGTGCTCAATGTCGATCTCGCGCCAACCTTCCTCGACTGGGCCGGCGTGAAGCGTCCTGATCGCTATGAAGGCCGCAGCCTCTCGACGCTGATTGAAGGCAAAGGCAGCGACAAGCCCTGGCGCACTCATTTCTTCTGCGAGCACGTCGATCTCGCTCCCACGCTCACTTGGGAGGGCATCCGTGATCAACGTTACGTCTATGCACGCTACTTCGACCAACAACCCGCCTACGAATTTCTGCACGACTTGGAAACCGACCGCGATGAATTGAAAAACCTCGCCACCGACCCCGTCCATGCCGAGACCCTGAAGAAAATGCGCACCCTCTGCGACACCGAGATGAACTCCCGTGGTGGTGCGCTGCTCCCCATGAACCAGCGCGGAGCCGAAAAGCCCGCCAAAGGCAAAGGGAAGAAGAAAAAGTGATGACAACATCACGCCTGCGGAATCCGACACAATAATTGCCGAGATGCTGGCATAGAGCCTTTCGTTTCAGAGTCACCATGAAGTCCCTTGTCTTTCTCCTTTCATCATTCGCCATTCTGCATTCGTCCTTTTCGGCGCAGCCGAACGTCATCGTCATCCTCGCTGATGATCTCGGCTGGAGTGACACGACGCTGTATGGCAACACGGCGTATTACCAGACGCCGAATGTCGAACGCTTGGCGAAACGCGGCATGACCTTTACGCGGGCGTATTCGGCCAGTCCATTATGCTCGCCGGCGCGGTCGGCTTTGCTGACGGGTCAAAGTCCGGCACGCACAGGCATCACGGTGCCGAACTGCCACATGCCACAGGTGGTTTTGCAGGCGACAACGGGCAAGAAGGCTCCGGCAGATCAAAAGGCCATCATGCCTGATCCGGTGACACGTTTGAAAACGGAGTATCGCACCATCGCCGAGACGTTGAAGGACGCGGGCTACGCCACGGCGCATTTTGGCAAATGGCACCTCGGGCCGGAGCCGTATTCGCCTCTGCAGCAGGGTTTTGATGTCGATCTACCACACACTCCAGGCCCTGGACCTGCGGGCAGTTTTGTTGCGCCGTGGAAGTTTCCAAATTTCAAAGAGAAGTCACCCGGCGAGCACATCGAGGACCGCATGGCCACCGAGGCCGTCGCATGGATGGAGCAGGTGAAGGACAAGCCGTTTTACATGAACTACTGGATGTTCAGTGTCCATGCGCCTTTTGATGCGAAGAAGGCGAACATTGAAAAGCATCGTGGCCGCATCGATCCGAAGGACGCGCAACGCAGCCCTACTTACGCTGCGATGATCGAGAGCATGGACGACGCTATCGGCACTCTACTCGATGCCCTTGATCGTCTGAAGCTCGCGGACGACACGATCATCATCTTCACGACTGATAATGGCGGAAACATGTACAACGAGGTCGATGGCACAACGCCAACGAGCAACCGCCCGCTGCGCGGTGGCAAGGCGACGATGTTTGAAGGCGGCACGCGAGTCCCCGGCGTCATCGTCTGGCCTGGAGTCGCCGCCGCAGGCAGTCGCAGTGACGCGATCATCCAAAGTGAGGACTATTACCCCACGCTGCTCGCAGGTCTCGCTTTGAATCCCGCCGAAGGTCAGCGCTTCGACGGAGCGAGCATCATCCCCGCATTGAAAGGCGATGTGCTAGCGGACAAAGCCGTCTTCCAATACTTCCCGCACAATCCCGGTGTTCCTGACTGGCTTCCGCCTGCTGTTTCCGTGCATCGCGGTGATTGGAAGCTCATCCGCATCTTCCACGGGGGCGAGAGCGGCGCTCATCGCTATCTCCTCTTCAATCTGCGCGAGGATCTCGGTGAAAAGTACAACCTCGCCGCGCAGAAGCCCGAACTCGTCACGGAACTCGACGCCATGATCGAAAAGTTCCTCACCGAAACAAAGGCCGTCGTTCCCGTGCCGAATCCAGCCTTTGATCCGTCGAAGTATCACCCCGAACTCGAAGGCAA